>NZ_CP160403.1:312142-624285 GCF_040782645.1 Streptomyces sp. HUAS ZL42 | reverse complement strand
ACCTGCCGGTCGCGTTCGAGGGCTCCGCCGGCCTGGAGAACCTCCAGACCGGCCGGATGCTCGCCGTTGAACCCCGCGCTATCTCCGACACGACACTCCGCGCCTACCCGCACCGGACCACGCCCGTTCCCAACCGTGAGGAGTGGGGCCTGGACTGGCTCGATGGCAACCGGCTACGGCTGCACGACCAGGTCAGCGATCTCTGCGTCGAGTCCACGGGGCAGGACCCGAACCCGGTGAGCGTCGACCTGAGGCCCTGCAACGGTTCCACGCGCCAGACCTGGGAGGTGGAGCCCTACGGGGAGAACATCTTCCGGCTGCACAGCTCCCGGTTCCTCCTCGATGGCGACACCTGCCTGAACCTGGATACGCTGCCCGGTCGACGGACGTTTGACCTCGCGGAAACCTCGACGTGCGACGACCACTTCACCTCGCAACTCTGGTTCTTCTCGCCCCACTCGACCAAGTAGTCGGTCGACCTTCCGTGGGGGTCTCCCTCTCGTCTCGTACGGGTTGGGATGGACCCGGGGCAGGCGGCTTGGTTGGACGCCGGTGGCGCCTGTCCCGGGGTTGGGATCAAGTCTCGCGGCGGATGCCGATCAGACCATCGGGCGACCGCCAGAGCGCCGGGCTCGCTGCCCGTCGAGGGTTCGGTCGGGCAGCGAGGCATGTCCCC
Source organism: Streptomyces sp. HUAS ZL42 (assembly GCF_040782645.1). Lineage (GTDB taxonomy): Bacteria > Actinomycetota > Actinomycetes > Streptomycetales > Streptomycetaceae > Streptomyces. The sequence goes on along the minus strand of NZ_CP160403.1, from coordinate 623,609 downwards.
TTCCCCTCTTTCGTATTCGTGGTGGACGGAGGCCGCCCGGCCTCGCGCGCCGCGGCAGGTGTGCAGGGCTAGGGCAGCAGAAAGTGCGCTCAACGCAGGGCAGGTTCAGGGCCACGTCGGGAGCATGCCGGGAGTGGGTGTGCATACCGGCCAGCAGCTTGGAGCGGTCGGTTCCGCCTCGAACGCTCGGCGATCGGAGGCGCGCATGGCTGCTCTGCGCCGTGACCGTGACACGAAACGCCTCCTGGCCCGGAGTACAGCCTGGACGTCGAGGCAATCTCTTTCGTCACGACGTTCTCCAGCACCAGCGGGGGAGGGGCGGATGGAGGCGGCGGAGCGCCTAGCGCTGACGATGCTGTGTTCCGAAATTCCTGATCTACGGTTGGAATGCGCGCAGCAGTCCGAATGGCATCAGCACCGACTAATGCAGATCGAGGACACAGCCCGAGCTCGGCAGCCCATATTTGCGTTGCTGAGCCAGTTGGTCGGTGTCGGCGATGTGGGCGGCTTGCGCACGCTGAGCAGCGCTCTGCCGGGAGGGAGCACTGGCCGCGCCCACGAGGAGGCGTTCGGTTGCCCTGACGGGGCCTGTAACCGCGTAGCGGTTTCGCTGCCGGCCGGGCCCGTACCGCGGTGCGAGGTGACCGGTATGCATATGCGGCCAACAGCCCAGTGACCGGCTTCTTCTCCGAGTTAGCCAAGCGGCTCGCCGAACGTTGGCTTGCACCCGACGAGATCCTTCGGCGCCGCGAAGAGGTCATGCGCGACGTGTGCAGCGACTTCGGCGCGGAGCTGCGGGAGTTCAACGGCGAACGCGATCACGTCCACCTGCTCGTGCACTACCCGCCCAAGGGTCGCCATCTCCCGACTCGTAGGCTCCCTCAGGGGTGTCTCCGCCCGGCCCCTGCGGCAGGAAGTTCCCCGGCCACATCCGCAAGTACCTGTGGGGTGAGCACCTCTGGTCGCCGTCCTACTTCGCCGCCTCGTGCGGGGGCGCCCCACTCACCGTCGTCCAGGCGTACATCGAGAACCAGAAACGTCCCGACTGAGGTCCATAGAGCAGACCCGCGCACCCGCGCGGGTCAGAACAGCGTCAAGAACCGCTTCCTCCCGGGCGTGAACGCCCAGGGCTCCGCGCTAGATCAAGCTGAACAGCCACCATCAGACCACCGTGCTGCTCGCCATCGCATGCAGCCGGACGGGCAGGGAGCGATGGCCGTTCATGATGAACGTCGGCATAGGCACCAGCTCGTCGCGCGCCACGGCCAGGGAGAGGTCCGGGAAGCGCTCGAACAGGGCCGACAGGCCGATCGTGGCGGCCAGACGGGCTATGCCGGCACCCAGGCAGTAGTGCGGGCCGTAGCCGAAGGACAGGTGGTCCTTGTTGCCACGGGCGATGTCGAAGCACCCCGGGTTGTCCGGGTGCAGGTCGGGGTCGCGGCCCACCGCGGCGTAGTTGATCAGGATGGGGTCGCCCTTGGGGATGGTCACGCCGTCCAGCTCGATGTCCTCGGCCGCGTAGCGCAGCGGCAGGCTCGCCAGCGGGGACTGCATGCGCAAAATCTCGTCGATGACGTCGTCCCAGCTGTGCTCGCCCGACAGGACCTTCGCGAGCTGCTCGGGGTGGGTCAGCAGCTCGGTGATGGCGTTGTCGAAGAAGTTGATCGTGGTCTCCGAGCCGGCGCCGAGGATGGCGAAGATGGTGTCGGCCAGCTCCTGCTCGGTCAGCCGTGAGCCGTCCTCGTCGCGGGCGGCGATGAGGTCGCTCGTGATGTCTTCGCCCGGATTGGCGCGCTTCTCGGCGATCAGGTCCGCCATCGCGCCGCGCCAGCCCTGCAGGATGCCCTGCGCGACCTCCGGGGTCACCGTGGTGTCGATCATCATGTCGATGACCTTTGCGGTGGCGGCGCGCTGCTCCTCGCCCATGCCGATCAGCTCGGCGACCAGCATGCCCGGCAGCGGGTAGCAGAACCGTTCCTTGAGGTCGACGACCTCTCCGGCGGGGGCCGCCTCGAGCGCGTCGAGCAGCATCGTGGTCAGGCCGACGACCAGCGGGCGGATGGCTTCGGTGCGGCGCGGGGTGAACGCCTTGCCGATGAGCTTGCGCAGTCGCACGTGGTCCTTGCCGTAGGAGGTGGACACGTTGTCCATGGCCACCCAGCTGATCATTTCCCAGTCCGGCGCCAGCTCGCCGTTGTAGAAGGTCGGCCAGTGGTTGCGTGCGCTCTTGGTGACCTTCGGGTTGGACAGCAGCTCCTTGATGACGCGGTGGGAGGTCACCGACCAGACCACGACGCCGCCGGGCAGTTCGACCTGGGCGGCCGGTCCGAGCGCCCGCAGCGTCGCTGCTTCGGCGTGGATATCCCGACCCGACTTATCCAACACGGGACAACGCTTCTCCATCAGGATCCGCTCCCTCGTAGCCGTTTCCGCAAGGTGGATGCGACCAGGCTATGGTCCGATCAGGCCGGTCGTATTCTTCCTGCTTGCCAGGATGGTGCCCCGCGCCGCCGATCCGACCGATCGGCGGCGCGGGGCTCAACTCACCGCAGCTCGAACCCGGCGTAGCCGGCGCTCGCGACCTCGTCGCACTTTTGCCGGTAGCCCGCGACGCCGCCGACGTACGGCATGAGGACGCGGGCCTTGCCGGGGACGTTGGCACCGACGTAGTACGAATCCGCCTTGGGGAACAGCGTCATGTCGCCGACGGCGCGGACGTGGTCCGTCCACTCCTTCTCCGCGGTGGCGTCCGCCTCGATGACCGAGTGGCCGTTGGCGGCCATGTGGTCGATCAGGTCACTGATCCACTCGACGTGCTGCTCGATCGAGACGATCATGTTGCTGAGCACGGACGGGCTGCCGGGACCGGTGATCATGAACAGGTTCGGGAAACCAGAGAGCGCCAGACCGAGGTAGGTGTCCGGGCCGTCACGCCACTTCTTGCGCACCGACACGCCGCCCTTGCCGGTGATGTCGATGCCCAGGAGCGCGCCCGTCATGGCGTCGAAGCCCGTGGCGATCACCAGCGTGTCGAACGCGTACTCGCCCGCGGTGGTTCGGACGCCCGTCTCCGTGATCTCGACGAGCGCTTCTTCCCGCAGATCGACGAGGTGGACGTTCTCGCGGTTGAACGTCTCGTAGTACCTGGTGTCGAGGCAGGGGCGCTTCGTGCCGTACGGGTAGCCGCGCGGCTCGAGCTTCGCCGCCGTCGCCGGGTCGGTGACCTTGGCGCGGACCTGCTCCCGGATGAACTCCGCGGCGGTCTCGTTGGACTCCTCGTTGAAGATCAGGTCGGTGTAGGCCTGGATGATCGCGTTCAGGTGTCCGCGCTCCCAGCCCTTCTGGTAGACCTTCCGGCGCTCCTCGTCGCTCACCTCGAGCGCCGACTTCGTCGGCATGTCCACCGCGATGCCGAAGATGGACTGCCGCGCCGCCTCGCGTGCCTGCCGGTAGTTCGCCTTGACGGCGGCGACCCGGTCCTGGTCGATGGGCCCGTTGAACGAGGACAGGACGTAGTTCGGCGTGCGCTGGAACACCGTCAGATCGGCGGCTTGGTCGGCGACGAACGGGATGACCTGGATGCCCGACGAGCCGGTGCCGATCACGCCGACGCGCTGCCCGCTGAAGTCGACGGCGCTGTCCGGCCACAGGCCGGTGTGATACCAGGGGCCCGAGAACCTGTCCAGGCCGGGCACCTCCGGGAACTTGGGCACCGACAGGCAGCCGGTCGCCATGATGCAGTACCGCGCGGACACCTCGTGGCCCTGATCGGTCCGGACGGTCCACCGGGACGTGCTCTCGTCGAAGCCCGCCTGCGTCACCCGGGTCCGCAAGACCACGTCTTTCCGCAAGTCGTGCCGGTCGGCGACGTGCTTGAGATAGGACAGGATCTCGGGCTGGCTCGGGTACTTCTCCGTCCATTCCCATTCCTGCTCCAGCTCGGGATCGAACGAGTACGAATAGTCCATGCTCTCCACGTCGCACCGGGCGCCGGGGTACTTGTTCCAGTACCACGTGCCGCCGATGTCGGCGCCCGCTTCGAAAACCCTGACCGACAGCCCCTTTTCCCGGAGCTTGTGAAGCATGTAGAGACCGGAGAAGCCGGCCCCCACCACAACCGCATCGAGTTCCTCTGCCGCGCTGGCCATGTGTATCAATCCTCCGCAACCGTGGATGGTGGCACCCAATACGCCTTGACCGCTGACGACAACGGCGTTCCCGATTATTGGCGAGGGTGGACGGTTCGGATTCTCCTCAATTGCGGTGCTCGGGAAGCACGCACGGGTGGAGAAGACGGTCACTGCCGTCGGCGGGACAGTCGTGTGTGGAGCCATTCCTTGGGAGGTCACATTGGGCGCCGAATACTATTCTGCCGCGGTGCAAGGTCCGCATGAGTACTTCGAACTCGGTCCGTACACGCTGGACAGCGGGGACACGCTGCCCGCCGCGCGGTTGGCGTACCGGACGCTGGGCCGCCTGAACGCGGCCAAGGACAACGCGGTGCTCGTGCCGCACATGTACTCGGGCACGTCCGCCTCGATGCAGATGCTCATCGGTGAGGGCCGCGCGCTCGACCCTTCTCGGTACTTTCTCATCCTGCCCGACCAGTTCGGCAGTGGCTTGTCGTCGTCGCCGAGCAACACGCCGGCGCCGTTCGGCCGCGGCCACTTCCCCGCGGTGACCATCGCCGACGACGTACGGGCCCAGCACCGGTTGGTGACCGAGCAGTTCGGGATCACGGCCCTGCACACGGTGCTCGGCTGGTCGATGGGCGGTCAACAGACCTACGAATGGGCGGTGCGCCACCCGGAGATGGTGCTGCGGGCGGCCGTGTTCGCGGCCACCGCGAAGACCCCGGTCCAGAACCAGCTGCAGCTCGATGTGCAGTGTGAACTCCTCCGCTCGGATCCCGCGTTCGCAGACGGCTTCTACACCGACTCCGACGATGTGCATCTCGGTCTGGGCAGGCACGCCATGGCCTGGGCCGCGACCAGCACCAGCTACCGGTTCTTCCGCGACGAGGTGTGGCGCCGGATCGGATTCGCCGCCGCCGAGGAGTTCACCCTGGGATTCACCCGCGGCCACTTCCAGCCGATGGATCCGAACAACCTGCTCCGCCAGGCGGCGAAGTGGCGCGCCGCGGACGTCAGCCTCTGCACCGGCGGAGACATGAAGGTGGCGCTCGGCCGGATCACCGCCGAGTTCTTCGTCTTCGCGTTCGGCGACGACCTCCTGTTCCCGGTCGAGGATCACGAGCGAGACGCGGCCATGATCCGCAACGCTCGGCTGCGGGTGATCGAAGGCCCGCTGGGGCACTTCACCATGTTCGGCCTGATCCCCGAGGACGCGGCCGCCATCGACGACGCACTGGCCGAGGTGCTGAAGTCCTGATCGGCGCCGACGTCCGGATATGACATGTGGCCGGCACCCCGCGGGGTACCGGCCACATTGAGGGTCCTGTGCCAGGCGAACGGCCGGGCCCCCGGGGGTCGGCTCAGTTCTCGTACTGGTCGTGATACCGCAACCAGGCCCACTTGAAGGGCAGATCGGCTTCCTGCCGCCCGAGGAATGTCAGGTCGAGATAGTTGTAGGTGTTGTTGACGAGATCGGTGCCGCGGAAGGCAGTCGAATAGGTGCAGTAGACCTCGTCATCGTCGCCGCGCAGGAAGACGCTGATTCCCGGTATCTTCGTCGCTCCCGGGACGAGCTCGAAGTTGAAGTCGTCATAGAAGCTGCTGCCGAACGAGGAGACCACGGGGACCGTCCAGCCCATTCGCTCCTTGTGCGCGACGAAGTCGGCCAGGGGCACCGGGCAGTCCACCGCCAGCGAGGTGTCGCGGGCGTGCAGGTGCTCGAGGTGGTGGGGCATGTTGTCGACCCAGAACGAGCAGCCGACGCAGAAGCTGCCGCCGGTGTCGGACGGCAGCATGAAGTGGTAGATGATCAGCTGTCGCCGGCTGTCGAACAGCTCGAGCAGGCTCCGCTTGCCGTCGGGTGTGTCGAAGCCGTAATCCTTGTCGACGAGGAACATCGGCAGGCTCTGCCGCTCAGCATGCAGTGCATCCCGTACACGGCTGTGCTCCTTCTCCTTGGCGAGGAGGGGCAGACGCGCCGCGAACCATTCATCTCGTGACACAACTTTGGGCAAAGCCATCGCGATATCTCCCAGTTCCGGACTCGTCCACAGGCTTGGTCACCACTCTTCCGGTGGGCCGGTTGAGGCGCATCTCTTCCATTGCCTGAGCTGGGCTCGATTTGAGCAATTGAGAAGATTGCCGCCGAGTCCGGGGCTGCGAAGGTTGCGGGGGAACGCTCGGAGCCTGCATGGAAGGTGAGCGACTGATGGCTGTTGCTGCGATCCAGGACGTGCGAGACGTGCTGGCCGCCTACCCCGACCTCGCGGACGTCGCCGTCCTGACACATGTTCAGGATCCCGCCGGCCCGGTCCATGTGGCCTACGTCGTGCCTGGCAGCCCCGGCTTCGATCTGGCCGCGCTGCACACGTACCTCAGGGGGGCGCTGCCCGGCGCAGCGGTGCCGGCGGCGATCGTGGTCGTCGACGCCATGCCGGTGGCCTCCGACGGGACGCCGCAGCCGCAGGCGCTGCCGGCACCTGATCTGCGTGGCCTGATGCCCTACCGGTCGCCGGAATCGGCCCGCCAGGAAGTGCTGTGCACGATCTTCGCCGAGGTGCTCGCCAGGACCCGGTGCGGCCTGGACGACGACTTCTTCATCATGGGCGGCGAGTCCATCGACGCCATGCTGATCGCCAGCCGCGTCGGCCTGGCGGTCGGCCTGGAGATATCGATGAACGAAGTCTTCGACGCGCCCACTGTCGCGGAGCTCGACCGGCTCCTGGACACGCTGAGCACCGAGGTCTGACGACGGGCCGGTGCCGAGTACGACCTGACGGCTGGCAATCACCCGACCCTGCTCGACAGATTTTGGAGTGTCACCGTGGACATGTATCCGCTGAGTTCCCGGCAGAAAGACCCGATGGGCATCCAGCGCTCACCGAAGCACGTCTGCGCACACGTGCTTCGCATCAAGGGCGAACTGAACGTCGACGCGCTCAAGGGCGCGCTCGACGATGTGGTGGCACGACAGGAATCCCTGCGCAGCCGGGTCCACTACGACGAGAGCGGCATGAACGGATCTCTGGAAGTGCTGCCGCCGATGCCGGTCCCGCTCGCCGTGCACGACGTTCCGGAGACCCCCGGCCGATCCCGCGACGAGATCGCCGCCGAGCTGCTCCACGACGTGAACGAAGAGTCGATGGACTTCTTGCAGGCGCCGTCGTTGCGCGCCGTCCTGCACCGATTCGACGACCAGGACGCCGTGCTCACCCTCCTTAGCCACCACCTCTACAGTGACGGCTGGTCGGTCGGCGTTCTCCGCAGCGAAATCGCGGCCTGCTACCGGGCCAGGGTGACCGGGGTGCCGCACACGCTGCCGAGCCCGGTTCCGTACAGCGGGTTCGCCTCCTGGGAGCAGGAGTTCCTGCAGAGCGACAAGGCGGCGGAGGCGCGCGGCTACTGGAAGGACAAGCTGGCCGGCGCCGCGATGTGTACGATGCCGACCGACCGGCCTTACAACCCCGAGAACCAGTCGGCGCGCAGCGCGGTGCGGAACTTCTCGATCGATCCCGACACCCTCGCGAAGGTCACCGCCGGCGCGGCCCGGAACCGGTGCAGCATCTGGCATGTCTGCCTGGCGGCGTACATGGTGCTGATGGAGAAGATCTCCGGCCAGACCGACATCACGCTGATGACCGTGAACAGTGGTCGGCCTGCCAGGGAGTACTACAACACCATCGGGTTCTTCGCCAACCTCGTCCCCGTCCGGCTGGAGTTCGACGACTGCAAGACCTTCCTCGACCTCATGCTCTGTGCCCGCAAGGCGAGCGCCGAGGCCCAGCAGCACCAGCTGCCCACCGAGTCGCTCCTCGGGATGTACCCCACCCTGATGAACCCTCCCGGCGATCCGATGCTCCTGCCGGCCGGTTTCAACTACATCAGTGCGCCGGCGGACCACCAGGACACTGATTTCACCACCAGCGTCGAACCGGTGACCCTGCCGGAAGAGGAGCCCGCCTCGTTCCGCCGCGGCGTGATCATCTGGACCTTCCTCGTCGTTCCCGGGGGCGACTTCCGCTGCGTCATCGAGTACGAACCCGACTCGGTGGACGCCGGCACGGTCGACAGCTGGGGCTCCGACTTCGTCGAGCTGGTCCTGGCGGTGGCCGACAGGCCACAGCAGGCATGGAACCGCAGCCGATCCGAAAGGGCGGCGGCCTTCTCCGCCCCGGATCACCCGTAGACCGCTACGAGTTGACCGTCGCGAAGGATGCCCACCGCGCGAAGCGTCCGTCGTGACGCCGGGCGACCGTGGTGGCAATTACCGGCTGGATCGTGCCAATGGGAATGAGGTTGCCGTGTCCAATCCGTTCGAGGACGCCGACGCCCCGTACCGGGTCCTTGTGAACTCCGAAGGGCAATACAGCCTGTGGCCCGCCGACATCGCCGTTCCGACCGGCTGGGTCACGGCGCACCACGCGGACTCCCGCTCGAACTGCCTGGAGTATGTGGAAGCGCAGGGGGCTGACATGCGTCCCAACAGCCTTGTCCAGGCTCAACGGACCCGGAAGGCCGACGACGCGTCCGCGCGGCGCCCGCTTTCGGCCAATGAGGAATTCATGTGTGCCTTCGACCGGGGTGACGACCTCGGCGTGTTCGGCCCGCGGGGGATCGTCCTGGCCGGCTGGCGCCTTCGCGGGCGGTTGGACGTGGCGACCGTGCAGCTCGCGTTGGACGATGTCGTCGCGAGGCATGAGGCGCTCCGCACGACCATCATCAGGGACAAGGACGCCCCCTACGCCCGCGTCTCCCCGCCGTGTCCGGTGGCCCTCACCGTCGTCGACCTTCCGTCAGCAGAGGGGGAGGCCGACCGCGAGCGCCAGGCGCACGAGTTCCTCGACGAGGTCGACCGGGACGGCAGGCTCGGCGCCACGGAGCTGCCGCTGCTGCAAGCCACCCTGGCGCGGTTCGACGACGACGACGCGGTGTTCGTGCTCGTCACCAACCACCTGGCCAGTGACGGCTGGTCCATGCACGTGCTCATGCGTGACTTCGCCATCTGCTACGCGACCCGTCGGGGGCTGCCCGCTCCCGAGTTGCCGGTGATGCGCCAGCTCGGCGAGTACGCCTACTGGCAGCAGGAGATCCGCAACAGCGAGTCCGCCGCGATCGCGCGCGAGTACTGGCAGGACACGCTGTCGGGCGGGGAGATGCTCATCCTCCCCACCGACCGGCCCAGGCGGTTGGACGTCCCACCGGTCTATTCGGTGTACCGGTTCGTGCTCGACCAGGAGCTGGCCGGCGCCACCACGGCGCTGGCGAAGTCGCTGCACAGCTCGCCGTTCATGGTCCTGTTCGCCTGTTTCAACCTGTTCCTGCACCGCAGGACAGGCGTGACCGACATCGTCTCTCCCGTCATCACATCCGGCCGCACCGAGCCCGGTTTCGAGGACACGGTGGGGACGCTGTTCAACTTCCTGCCGATCCGGACCGACGTGTCCGGCTGTGCGAGCTTCGCCGACCTGGTGCGCCGGACCCGGGCTTCGTTGCTTGAGGCGTACTCCTACGAGCTCCCGTTCGGCGAGATCATCGCCAAGTCCGAACCGGAGCTGATGGCGGGTCCGATCATGAATGTGAGCAGCGTCGTCTCCGCGTTCCAGATCTCCCAGTTCCCGCCGGAAACGGAAGCGGACGACATCGGCGGCCTCCGCTTCTCCGCGCTCCGCCGGCGCCTGACATCACTTGTCGACGTGTCGGAGATCCCGGATGGCAACCTGTGGGAACTGGACCTGCACCCGGACGGGGACGTGGTGGGCGTAGTGAAGTACAACAGCCTCGATTTCGACCTGCCAACCATCGTCGCGATGGTCGACGAGTACCGGGAGCTGCTGCTCGCGTCGCTGAAGTCCCCGGATGCGGCATTGCCGAAGTAGGAATCCAGCGCGCGAACCGGGAAGGAAACGTCAATGCAGGCCGTCGTTGGTACCAAACCCCTGTGCAGCCGGCTCAGCTCCGGGGACGGAGCGGCCGTCCTGGTTGCCGACTTCCAGCCACTCACCTCGGCGCCGCGGCTCAGCAGGCTGGTCGGTGACGCGGCCGTCGGTCACTCCGTCTACCAGGTGGATCCGCGCGGTGCGCTGTCCGGCGACCGGCTCTATGCCGCCCTGCCGGACCTGGCTGACGAGGCCGCTGCCGTCTTCCGCGCCGGCGAATCCTCCGCGGCGCCTGACCAGCGGGTGTTCGTCGTGGCCCACTGCAGCTCCGCCGCCCTGTCCCTGCGGATCGCCGACCGGCTGGCCGGGGAGCGGGAGGTCACCGCCATCCTGGTGCAGCCGACCTGGCCCGACACGGACCACGTCACCGAGATTTTCGCCGAGTTCCAGGGGAAGTTGGGCGCGGGCCGCCGTCCCTGTCCTGACCTGGACGGCGATCCGTGGTCCTGCATCGCCGGGATGGAGCAGCTCATGAGCGAGGACCTGGCGGCAGTGGCGACGCGGCTTGGCCTCAGCAAGGCCCCTTTGGCCTTCTCCGAGCTGCTGGTGTCGTACCGGACCTGGCTGGCCTTCCTGCTAGCCTGCCGCAACGACCAGCCCTTGAAGGTGCCCTCCGGCGCGGTCGCGATTTCGGTGCTGTCCGACGAGCCCGGCTTCGTGCTGCCCGGGAGCCTCCCGGAACGGTGCCGAGTCACACCGCCGCCGCCCGCGCACCGGCCCGACGCCGTGACGCCGGAGCTGGCCACGTTCGTGCTTGCGGAGGTGACAGACAGCCACTGAATCGGCACGCGTCGCAAAAACATCGCCAGGCGGTGTCGGACGGCCCAGTAGTGTTCGCAGAGGCTGAGAGCGCCCAGGACGGGCGCACCTGACGGAACCGAGAGGGACGTTTCTCTTGACTAGTTTACAGAATTCGGCCACGGACACCGCACGCGTTTCCAGCCGCCGGATGTGGGCGATCCTGGGGCTGGTGCTGCTTGTTGACGCTCTCGATGTGATCGATGGGACGATCACGAACATCGCGGCCCCCACCATCGCCGCCGATCTCCACGGCGGAGTGAGCCTGATCAAGTGGTTGGGGCCGGCGTACATGCTCGCCATGGGCGTCCTGCTCCTGGTCGGCGGACGGCTGGGTGACAAGTTCGGGCAACGCAAGCTCTTCCTGATCGGCATCGGCGGGTTCACCCTGGCCTCGGCACTGGCCGGGTTCGCCTCCGACCCGGTCCTGATCATCATCGCCCGGGTCGCCCAAGGGGCGTTCGGGGCTCTGCTCATCCCGCAGGGCATGGCGATCATGACGAAGGTGTTCAGCCCCGAAATGCTCGCCAAGGCATTCGGCCTGTTCGGCCCGGTTCTCGGTATTTCCGCTGTCGTCGGCCCGGTCCTCGCCGGCGTCATCATCGACGCGAACCTGTTCGGCCTGGACTGGCGCCCGATCTTCCTTCTCAACATCATTCTCGGCGTTGCCGGGCTGCTCGTGGCCGCCAAGCTCCTGCCGCGCGACGACGGCGACCGGTCCACCGTCATCGACGGCTGGGCCTCCGGCCTGCTCGGGCTGGCCATGTTCGGGCTGCTGTACGGCCTGATCGAGGGCTCGACCAACGGCTGGAAAGCCGTCTCCGTCGCCTCGATCGCCGCGGGTGTCCTGCTTTTCGCCGCCTTCGCCTACCGTCAGCGCACCGCGGCCCACCCGCTCATCGTGCCCTCGCTGTTGAAGAACCGGGGTTTCACCTCCGGAATGCTCGTGGGCCTGGTCTCGTTCGCCGCGGGCACCGGCCTGTTCTTCGTGCTGTCGCTGTTCTTGCAGGAGGGGCTGCACGCCAGCCCGCGGACCGCCGCGCTCAGCGTGGTGCCGCTCACCGCGGGGCTCATCATCTCCACGTTCGCCGCCATGGGCGGCCTGGTCACCAAGCTCGGCCGCACGCTCGTCTTCATCGGCCTGGGCATCAGCATCGTCGGCAGCGGCTGGGTCCTGGCACTCGTCAACCACGCCGGAACGCGCGTCAGCCTCTGGGAGCTGGCCCCGGCGTTCCTGGTCATCGGCATCGGCACCGGCCTGTGCTACACCACGATCCCGACCGTCGCCCTCGGCGACGCGAAGCCTGAAGAGGCGGGCAGCGCCAGCGGCTCGCTCAGCTCGATGCAGCAGCTCTCCACGGCGATCGGCTCGGCCGCGGTCTCGTCGATCTTCTTCGGATACGCGGCCTCCGGATACGGCCACGCGATGAAGGTCACTCTCGTCGTCGTCCTGGCCGCCACGGCCCTGAGTATCCCCTTCGTCACCCTGATGCCCCGCCAGGCGCCGGCAGGGCCCCCGGAAGGGGAACCGGCCCCGGAGCCGGGGGCCGCATAGGGCGAGCACGGCCTTGCCGACGTGGTGTCTCCCACCTCGTCGGCAAGGCCGTCTTCCGGCGGTTGAAAACCATTACATCGATGGACAGCCGATGCCGCCGGCACCGGCAGTCCTGGAGGTTGACGATGAAATCGACAGTTGACACGTTCCGCACGTCCGAAGGCGTCACGCTCGGCGTCGAGCACTTCGGCAACGAGGCGGCGCCCCTGGTGCTGCTCGCGGGCGGCACGACCATGTTGTCCTGGCCCGACGCGCTCTGCGAGGCGCTCGCCCGCGGCGGACGTCACGTCGTCCGCTACGACCTGCGCGACGCCGGCGCGTCGACGACCGTCGACCCCGGCGCGCCCGCGTACACGCTCCGGGACCTCGCCGCCGACGCGGCCGCGCTCGCCCGCGGGCTCGACGACCGCCCCGCGCACCTGGCGGGCATCGGCGTCGGTGGGATGGTCGCCCAGGTGGCTGCCCTCGACCACCCGAAGGCGTTCTCCGCGCTGACCCTCGCCGGGACGCGGTCCGTCGCCCCCGGCCCGGTCGACGACGACCTGCCCGACCATGACCAGGCGGCGATGAAGGAACGGTTCCAACTCCCGAAGCCCGACTGGTCCGACCGTGCCTCGGTGGCCGAGTGGGCAGCTGCCGGAGCCGCGGTCTTCGGTGACGATCCCGACGCGGCACGGACCACCGCCGGGCGGATCTTCGACCGTACGCCGGGCACATCGCGCTCTGTCCAGATGGCCAACCAGCTTGGCATCGTGTTCGCCAGCCTCGACTGCGCGCCCCGCTGGCGCGAGCGCCTGCCCGAACTCGCGGTGCCGACGCTCGTGGTGCACGGTCGTCGCAACCGGTTCTTCCCGGTCGGCTGTGGCGAGGCCCTCGCGCGCGAGATCCCCGGCGCGCGGCTGCTCGTGCTCGAGCAGGCCGCGACCGCGATCCCCACCGCGTCCGCCGACGAGGTCGCCAAGGCGATGCTCGAGCTCTGACGACCTCAGGGCCGTTCCCCACAAATAGGGGGTAGGGGGCCGGGCGACCCGGCCCCCCCTCCGTACCACCACATGCGGGTCACTCATCCGGCGGTTCATCGAGCTGATTTCAGTCGTTACGGACCTTGTTGGCGTGATGTCGTGAGTATGAGGCCGGGGTCGGCGGATGATGGACCAGGTGCCTTCGACCGAGCCGAGGTCGGGTGCGGAGGTCGGCAGCTGGAAGACGGTGAGCTAGTCCCGGGCGTCGATTGTGTGGGCTGTTCGCCCTGTACCTGGGCGGCGGAAAGGCGCCCGTCGAAGGCGGTCCCGAAAGCGTTCATCGCACCCTTCGTGCGCCGTGAGGCGCTGACCAGGCAGCTGGCCGAAGTGGATGGCAAGCGCGAGGAACTCGCGGTCGTGGAGCGGATGCTACGGCGTCTGTCCGAGCAGGAAGCTGAGCCGCCGTCGGGGCCGCTACCGGGGCGGAGTTGCGGGTGCAGGTCGCGGGCCGGTCGGTGCTGAAGGTGCCCCACTGCGGCGAGGTGTCGGACGCGGCCGCGCTGCTCGGGGACTACTGTCGGCGTTCGCGAGCAAGTTCGTGTGTACGCCGACAACCACCAGCGCATGCTGAAAATCGTGCAGGCTGCGGGCGGCCGTTGATGGTCAAGGACGTCGGCGCCGAGTTGGGTATCGACACTCGGTGCCGGGCCGGCTGGGATGCGCGGGAAGCTGTCGAAGCTGGCCGCCCGCGGCCGGCTGCACAAGCTGCCAACGGCACCTTCACCGCCCGGCCGTGATGCGCCTGCCCCGGCCCCGTAACCAAGCGGGCCCCGGCCCGAGTTGATGAGGTATGCCTACCACAACTACCCCGGCCGGGGGACCACACCGAGTTTGCCTCCAAGCGCCGGCTGCCGCTGGTCAGCGAAGCACCAGCGGCACGGGCTGCTGGTCATCGGCCTGACCGATCTCAAGGGGCGGCTGTTGTGGACCTCCACCGCCCGCCCGGCGCGCGGCTCGGAGATCACCGCATGCCGCCACGACGACATGGTCAGCCCTGCAAGGTCCGGAAGTTGCTCCTGCAGCGGGTCGCGTACCAGGTTGTGGTGATCTCGATCTCGGTCATGCGAAGTCACCGTACTGAGGCAGCCCCGCCCGGGGCGGGCAGCTTCAGCTGCGCGTGGCTGTTCTGGTAGGCGGCCAGCCGCCACTCCCCGTCTCGCTTGACCACCACCCAGGACGCCCGGATCGACTGCTCGTCCGGCACCTCGGTGTGGCCGGCTGGCAGCACCCCGCCCTGGGTGATCAGGATGCCGGAGTCCGCGCTGAGCAGGCGCAAGTCCAGCGGGCGTCCGGTGACCTGGGTGCCCTTGTACTGCCCGGCGAAGGACTCGATCAGGTAGGCGTGGATCGCGTCTCGGCCCTTGAGGTACATGCCGGGCAGGATCATCGTGCCGTCCTCGACGAAGACGTTGGCGAAGGACTCGGCGTCGTTGTAGGCCCAGGCCGCGATCACCTTCTGGGTCAGCGCGGCGATCGCCGCCATGTCCGCCTCGGGCGCGGCGGCACTCGACTCGGTCTTGGTGTCCGTACTCATATGCTCACTCCTGTCTCAGATGTAGGCGGTGTTCGGGTCAAGGCCGCACAGCACGCGTCCGTAGAGCTCTGCGTTCGTGTTCGGGTGCATCAGGGCGTGGAGCGTGACCGCGTTCAGGTCCCTGACATAGCGCTGGATCGGCACACTGGTGTAGATCGAGGAACCGCCGCTGGCGGTGCCGAGGATGTCCGCCGCTTCCTTGGCCAGCCGACCGGTTGCGCCGAGGTCGGCTCGGGCCAGTGCACGCTCGCCGACGTCCCACGCCGAGCCCTCGGCGCATTTGGCGTCGAGGGTGGCCGACAGCCGGTGCGCGTGGAACGCCGCCTCGTCGATCTTCATCGCCGCCTCGGCGATCTGCAGGTGGGTGATCGGCGCTTCGGACTGCTTCTCGTACGCGGTGTAGGTGATCTTGCGGTCGGGCAACCGCTTGACGAAGGCGTCCATCGCACCGCGGGCCATGCCGACCAGTGGTCCCACGGCGGAGGCCGAGGCCACCGGGAGTAGCGGTGCGCGGTAGATCACCGAGTCGGCGTTCAGCTTGGACGCGGACTGGGCGTCCAGGATCGCCGGCAGCGGCAGTACCCGCTCGGCCGGGATGAACACGTCTTGCGCCACCGTGCTGACGCTGCCGGTGCCCTTCAGCCCGGTGGTGTGCCAGTCGTCCACGATCAGCAAGTCCGTCATCGGCACCAGCGCGACGATTGGGTAGGGCTGGCCCTCCGGCGGCACCAGGATCGCGATGATCTCCTGCCAGTGCGCGTGCTGAGAACCGCTTTGGAAGCCCCACTTGCCGTTCACGACCACACCGCCCTTTGCGGTGGTGGCGGTCGCCGACGGGCTCAGGGTCCCGCACACCCGGGCGTCCGGGCGAGCGAAGACCTCGTCCTGGACCTCGTCGGGGAACAGGCAGGCCATCCAGCCGGGGATCCAGTAGACCGAGGCCACCCAGGCCGTGGAGCCGTCCGCGCGGCCCAGCTCGGTGGCGACGTCGACCAGGGTCGCGCTGTCCGCCTCGAAACCGCCATAGCGGGTCGGGACGCGCAGCTTGAAGACGCCGGCGTCGGCCAGCGCCTCGATCGACTCGTCGTGGACGCGCCGGTGCTCCTCGTTCCAGGCGGCGTGCCCGCGCAGCAGCGGCGCCAGCTCAGCCACCCGGCGAACCATTTCCTGTCTGGTCGGTACTTCGATGTCGGACACGGGACACCTCCTGGAGAAGGGGGATCTGTCGTCTGGGACCAGCCGCCAACGGCACGGTGTCCAGGCCCCGCGCGGTGAACCACACGCCCCTCACGATGGGCCGGAATGATCCCTGACGTTAAGAGCCCTGACATCGCCGTGTCGTCTCCGAAATTGCCGGCGCCGACCGGGGCGCCTGCCCGCCTCAGGTCCCGGCGATTCCATGTCTCAGAGTGCTGACCTCAGGACCTCTCACCAGCACCAGAGCCGCTCCAGCCCGACAACGGCATTCCGGGAGAAGTTCTCGACAAAGGGTCTCTGCATGCTGATGCGCAGAGCTTGAGCACCGACGGGACATTTCGGCGAATCATTTCGCCTGCCGTGCGCCGACCCCAGCCGGCCGTCGCAACCAGCACGGCGGGCGCCCCACCGCCCGCGCCGCGCCGACCCGTGACCACGGACCAGGCGACGCCGCGGCGACTCGCACCAAGCACCTGCACTGATCCGCATTGAGAACCACCGATCCACCCGCATATCGCCGAGCCCAAGACCTGAACACCCAGGGTCGGTCCGCCGACGCCCCAGGCCTCACCGGACCGCCCCACTTCGCCGTTCTCGGAAGCACCGGGGCGCCGGACCTGCCCGGGCTCCGCCGACGGCGACCGTCACACTGAGGAATCGGAGCCATGCCATGGACGAGACCGTGGAACAGGCGGTGCAGCGTGCCATCACCACGATGCATGACCGGCTCGGAGAGCCGGTGACTCTGGACGACATGGCGAAGGCCGCCATGTTCAGCAAGTTCCACTTCACCCGGGTCTTCCAACGGGTAACCGGCCTGTCACCGGGCCGGTTCCTGTCGGCGATCCGCCTGCAGCGGGCCAAGCAGCTCCTGGTGTCCACCGACCTGAATGTCGCGGACATCAGCTTCCTGGTCGGCTTCAACAGCGTCGGCACCTTCAGCTCGCGCTTCAGCCGCAGCGTTGGAATGTCCCCGTCCCAGTACCGGAAGCAGGGCGGCTTCGCCACCCACCTCCCCGCCCCCGCCCCGCCGGAGTCCACGGAGTCCGCCCTCGACACGTCTGCGTCGTTGGTGGAGGGCGTGGTGCGTGCGCACGAGGAGCGCGGCGGACCGGTGTTCGTCGGCCTGTTCCCCGGAAGGCTCCCCGAGGGGACGCCGGTTCGCAGCACGCTGTTGGAGCGCCCCGGCTACTATCAGCTGCACCGGGTGCCGAAGGGATCGTGGTACGTCCACGCACACCGGCTCGCGCAAGACGTGCCCAACCCGTCGCGGGCAGTCGCGGCCGCGGGGCCCGAACCGATGATGGTCGGGTCGAGGGGGCCGATCGTCACCGGCCGCGGCGGGAACCAGACGGTGCGGAAGGTCGACGTGCTGCTGAACTCGGCACGGATAATGGATCCGCCGGTGCTGCTGGCGGTGCCCGATGCCCGCACTCTGGCTTCCCGGCTGGGGACGCGGGACGTCGGTTAGCCTCGATCTTGCATGACGGTCCGTCGACGGAGTCGGTGGACCGTTTCGCTTTCTGTGGCTGATGGTGGGCATGGTGGCGGCCCGAGTGTCGCGTCGGGTGGGCGCCGGGTTCCACTGCTCCAGGCCGGGACCTCTTTTCGTAGGGACAGGCGAATCCGTCAGCGGAAGTTCGGTAGGAGGGTGAGCTGTTCGAGGGCACTCAGCAGGGCCGCGACGGCCTCGCCGGTTCCGCCCGCTCCGTGGTCGACGAAGCCCGCCAGCGGATGACGGCCGTAGGTCTTCTTCCAGGCCGGGGCGGCGTCCTGTTTGTCCGAGTGCGCTACGACCAGCACTCCGTCCAGGTCCACGGTCACCCGCCCGTCGGCGTCCGGAGCCCGACCTGCGGCCAACCTCCAGACGCAGCCGGCGACTTCGGCCCGAGCCGCGCGGATCGCGGCCAGTGCCTTCCTCCCCGGCGGTGGCGAGGGTGTCGATCAGGCGGGAGACCGTCGGGCCGGAGGCCACCGGCCCGAACACGGCCGGCCCCGGGGTCGTGGACGGCCCACGGTTGCGCCAGGGGGCGAGCGCTGCGGAGAGGGCCCGGTCGAGGCCGATTTTGCGGGCCGTTTCGACCGGCAGGACCGACCCGGCCTGGCGAGACCACGGCTCGGCCGTTCCCCTGGACACGGAGCCTGTCGGACAGTCGGCTGGGCCGGGAAGATCAGCTGATTCGGTGAGCGTTCGGTGAGTGCCGGCGCGATGCCGCGGCGGGTCAGGCCCGCCGGTACTCGCACCGTGTCGGACAGGCACCGGTCCACAGCCGCCCGGCCTCCCGCCGGGCGGCGACCATGCTCGCCCAGGCGGTGACCTCGATCAAGGCCGCATCAGAGCCCTGCCGCTCCCGGAACCGCCCCACGACGGACTCCTCCACCTGGTAGGAAGCCAGAGCCGTGAGAAGCGCCAACCGCCCGACGTCTCGCTCGCGCTCTGACATCGTCTCGACGGCCGCCTCCACCACCGCCCGACCGTCGGCGCTCGGCAGCCCGTCGGAGGCGTCGACCAACTGCCGTACCAGCTCCTGGACTCGAGGCGGCACGGAAGCCTCGCCCGCGAGGTCGGCAGCCGCCGCGGCCCGCGCGAAGGCCTGTGCCACCACGTCGTCGCCCAGGGCCCAGGCCATGTCCGGCGGCAGCGGCGCCGACGGCAGCAGGTCCAGCGACTCCCCGGGGTCGCCGACCCCCGACGCCGCCGCCCGGATCAGGCTGCTGAGCAAGGCCGCCACCGGTCGCAGGGCCCTGCTGGGGACCCGGGGCGGCAGCGGCGCGCTGCCGAGAAAAATGTTCACCATCCGGTTGAGGTAGTGGAACAGCGTCGCCACCGCGACGAGTTCGCAGGTCTGCTCCGGGGGAAAGGGCGGCTTCGCGTCGCCGCCCGTCGCCGCGCACAGCGTGCCGGCGGCCCCCATAGCCCAGGTCGCCACGTCCTGCAGCCGGCTGTCGTCGACCGAGCTGGGCCGGTCCGCGGCGACGGCCGCCGCCGCGCGGCCACGGATCAGGCCGTGGAGGGTGGCGCTGTGGACCGTCACGCAGAATGGGCAGGTGTTGCTGACCGACACTGCGGCCGCCACCGCCTCCTTGACGCTGCGACTGGCGCGGCGTGACGCCAGCAGCGCCTCGCGCATCATCACCCAACTCGCCGCCAGCAGATCCGGGCAGGGGGCGTGGAGCAGGATCGGCGGGGCCAGCACCCCGAAGTCGTGCTCCACGCCCCGGTAGACGTCGGCGACGACGCCCCGCGCTTCGCGGAAACGGATCGGGGTCACGTATCGGACCTGCGCGAACGAACCCGCGCGCAGCCGTCGACGGATGAAGTCGCCGCTCACACTGATTGCCTTCCCTTCAGGCCGCAGCGGCAGGTCCAGGGCAAGCCCAACGCTCCCGTCCTCCCGCCGAACACGCGGGAATTCTGGTATCAGGCAACTGCCACGCGCGCCGCGTCGGCAAACGTTCTCCGGTGCGCCTGTCATGTCGTGCGGACGGCATCAGGGCACGCGTGCATCATCGGGTGCCATGAGCTGCGGGTTCATCTTCGAAAACCACCTCATGCCGAGAGCCGAGCGGTAGCCCGCACACGGGCGTGGCCGGCGACAGCGGCGCTCGAGGTGCTCGGCCTCCCGAAGCTGTTACACGGCCTGCATGGTCGGCAACTGCTTCCGGAACGTCGCGCAGGTCACCTACCGCCAGGCCGTCCGCCCGCCAGGACTGCGCGGGCGGACGAACTCCGCCATGCGGTGCCTGATGTGGGGCATGATGCTGGTCGGCGGATTGCGCGGAGGCTTTCTGGGCCGGGTCGTCGGAGACCGGGACGCGCCTGGGTGTGCGTCGTCGGGATGATGGCCAGCGCCTTGCCCGTTCTCGCGAGGCCGATCCTTCGGCGGCCCAAGGACGCCGGCATCGATCAGGGGCGATGAGGCGCATGCGTTCGATCCCCTGTCGTCTCCTGGCAATTGCGGAGATGCAGGCGCACGTGGCACAGCGGAACGATGGACGCAACGGCTGGCAACCTGACACACCCATTTGGAGAATCCGTGAGCGACTCTACAAAATCCCGCGCGGTGGTATTGGGTGGCAGCATTGCGGGCCTGTTCGCGGCCAGGGTGCTCGCCGACGCCTACGACGAGGTGCAGATCATCGACCGCGACAGGCTGCTCGGCGCCGAGGAGCCGCGGCGCAGCTGCCCGCAGGGCAAGCACATCAACGGCCTGCTGGCCCGCGGCCAGCTGGTCATGGAGGAGTTCTATCCCGGGATCACGCAGGAGATCTTCGCCGACGGGGTGCCCACCGGCGATCTGTGCGGCGACGTCCGCTGGTACTTCAACGGCGTGCGCATCGAGCAGGAGGACGCGGGTCTGACTTGCGTGGCGGCCAGCCGCCCGATGCTGGAGAAGCACATCCGCCGGCGCACCGCGGCGCTGCCGAACGTGGTGTTCGTGGAGGAGCACGGCATCCTCGGCCTGGCGACCACCCCGGACCGGGGCACCGTCGTCGGCGTGCGGGTGCTGGAACACGGCCACAAGCACGAGCACACCATCGAGGCCGACCTGGTGGTCGACGCCACCGGCCGCGGGTCGCGCACCCCGGTGTGGCTGCAGGAGCTGGGCTACGAAACGGTCGAGGAGGAGAGCAAGAAGGTCGGCCTCGGCTACGTCACCCAGCACTACAAGCTCAAGGCCGACCCGTACGGCCACGACCTGTCGATCAACCCGGTCGCCAACGCCAAGCTGCCGCGCGGCGCGATCTTCACCAAGACCGACGGCGGCCGCGTCGAGCTGACCGCCTACGGCATCCTCGGCGACCACCCGCCGACCGACCAGCAGGGCTTCTACGACTTCGTGAAGACCCTCGCCGCGCCGGAGATCTGGGAGACGCTGCAGCACGCCGAGCCGCTGGACGAGCCGGTCGCCTTCCGCTTCCCCACCACGCTGCGCCGCCGCTACGAGAAGCTGACTCGCTTCCCCAACGGCCTGGTCGTCGTCGGTGACGCGGTGACCTGCTTCAACCCGGTGTACGCGCAGGGCATGACGGTGGCGGCGCTGTCGGCGCTGACCCTGCGCGGACACCTGCACAGCGGGGCCGCCCCGCAGCCGCTGCTGTACTTCCAGGACCTGGCGAAGAACGTCATCGACCTGGCCTGGGAGATGACCAACATCATCGACCTGAGCTTCCCCGGGGTCGAGGGCGAGCGCACACTGCAGGTCAAGGCGGCGCAGAAGTTCCTGAAGCTGGTTCAGATCGCCGCGACCCGCGACAAGAAGGTCGCCGCCGCGTACATGCGCACGGCCGGCTTGATCGACAGGCCCGAGTCGCTGCAGAAACCCGCGTTCATAGCGCGAGTGCTGTGGAACGCGCTGCGCGGACCGGCCAAGAGTCCAACGCCGCCGCCGCTGGTGCCGATCCGCCCGGTGGAGACCTGGTCCGCGCAGAAGGCGGCGGCATAGGCCGCGGCGCGGATTGCGGAATCGCCCCTGTCGACTATCGATGGGGCGACTGGCGTGTGCGCCCAGCATGGGCGATTGCTTCGGGGTGGGAGTCCCCTGGGGGAGGAGGTGCTAACCCCGAGCCGGAGGCAAGGGCGCCATCGTGAGATGGCGTCTGGGGGATCCCCGAGGCGAGATCCGGGTACTGAGGAACGCGAACCACGTATGAGCTTGTCTTTCAGCCTTTGCGAGCTATCAGGCAGCGCGGCGGCCAGGCCCGCCAGGACGCCGGCGATCGGAGTGTCTTTGGCGGCGCGGCCCGGCAGGGTCTCCTCGACGTTGGCACCGATGATCAGGTCCACGAACCGCGCCGACCACAAAGTGGCGGCGATCAGGACCATGTCGTGGATATGGGCGTCCGTGGCTCCCTCGGATCGTGCTGCGGCGACCCGTTCCGCCCCGCCTGTCGAGTTGTGCGGCCTCGAACGCGCTGTGCGAACCGGCGCAGAAGGCGGTGCGGTTGAGGTGCGACACGTAGGCGGCGATCAGCGCGCGCTCGCCCGGGCAGAGCGGCGAGGCACCGCTCATGGGCGATCTCGATGTGGGGCATGGGTTTCGTCCTTGTCTGCCGCTGTGCGGACGGGCCCTTCATCGTCGAAACCCGCTGATGGGCGGCCAACTCCCAAAGTGCGGAACCTCGCCACGGGCCTTCACAGAACGCCCACTGGGAGCCTCCACGTGTCCCTGTTTGCCGGACGGTGGTGTCTCAGGCCGATTGTTCCGCTGACACGCCCGTCAGGGCCAGGTGCCACAGACGTTCGAGCTGTTTCACGGTCCCTCCGCACCCGGGCTCGGTCTTCGGCCTGGTGCGCAGATGTGCCTCGGCGCCATTGGTCAGGTACTCCACCAGGGCGGTGACGTCCTCGGGCGGGGCGCTGCTACGGAGCTGGCCGGCTGTGTGGGCCTCGTCGAGGAGCTTCTGGACGGCGGGGAGCCAGCTGTTCGGCCATGACGACGGAGCAGTCCGTTCCCGGGCGAGACGAGCGGCGGCACGGACCGAGGGCTCTGCCTCCAGGAGTCGGACCAGGTCGAGTGTGAGGTCGGCGACCCGGGTGAGCGGTGGTGCCGTCCGCGCGATCACGTGCTGTACGGCGGCCTTTATGAGAATGCGGCCCTCTTCCTGCACGGCATCCGCCATCTGGGCCTTTGTCGTGAAATGGAAGCTTAATGAGCCCATGGATACGCCTGCGGCCTTGCTGATTCGGGAGAACGAAGTACCGTCATAGCCGCCCTGGTCGAACTCGACGGCCGCGGCCCGGATGATGGCAGTACGCGTCCGTAGAGCTCTGTCCTGTTTCACCATATTTTCTCCGGGTGGGTGCTTGTTGGTGGATGCAGGGAGGTGTGGGTCCAAGCCAGCAGGCCCGTCCGCAGGCCAAGTCGCCCAGTTACGTGCTGGTTCGCAGAACCAGCAAGCCATTACTGGATCTTATCCACTTGCTTACTTTTGCGTAGCCGAATACTTCTATGTCGGTGCTTGGCATGTACCGAGGTGGCGAAGCGGGAACGTTGCCCCTGACGCGGACTAGAAAAAATGAGGGTACCCGTCTTATTTTTGCATCTCGGCAGATGCTTGCTCTTGCAAGGATGGGGGAGATGCCATGGAGACGCCTGCCACGACTCTGACGCAGGCCTCACTGCCCGCGTTCGCCAGGAGGTTATTCGAGCACCTGCCGAGGGCAGACCAACGCCGCTGGGCGCACATCTATCTGGAAGGTCTGCTCACTGCGCCGGGAAAGAAGTCGGTGCGGCGTATTGCCGCGGCGGCCTCGGAATCTCCCACAGCCGCCCAGTCGCTGCAGAAGTTCGTCAACACGAGCCCGTGGGACTGGATGCCCGTCCGGGAGAAACTGACCCGTTGGGTCGAGCAGCAACTGCCCCTGCGGGCGATGGTGATCGACCAGGCCATCCTGCGCAAGCGCGGGCAGCACTCCTGCGGCGTGCACCGCCGCTACCTGGCTTCCACAGGGCGCTCGGTGACCTGTCAGGTGGGCGTCGGGGCCTTCCTGGCGTCCGACGACGCCGCTCTTCCAGTTGACTGGAGCCTGCTGCTTCCCCGGGTGTGGACCGCGGATCCGCTCCGGCGGGCGCGCGCCCGCATACCGGACGAGGCGCGGGCCTGGCCGTTCGCGACGCATGTGCTGGAACTGGCCGACCCGGGCGCCACAGGTGCCCGGTCGAGACTGCCTGTTGTGGCCGACCTGGACAGCTCATCGGGTGCGAGCGTGGCGATCGGCCGACTCGCCCTGAAGGAGCGCGAGTTCGTCATTGCCGTTCCGGGAAACCTCAAGATTGTGTTCGGGTGCTGCCCGAGGGTGCACTGCCATGTCAGCGCCCCCGTCCGTGGGCCGCTCCTGCCGGCCTACAGCCTCCATCAGCGCGACCCGGGCTTCCAGGTCCGCACGGAGGATGTGGCCGGGATCGGTCACCTCAGCGCCGAGACAGTGACGTCCTGTTTCGTGCACGTGCCCGAACAGGGTCCCGGAGCAGCCCGGCGCACGTACCGGCTGCTCGCGGTGCGGAACGGGGCGAAGGGCCGCTCGGCTCAGCTGTGGCTCACCAACATGCTGGACACCCCTACCGAGGATGTACTCGCTTTGGCAGGAATGCTGTCCCGCACGGCAGGGGCGGTGCGGGACATGGAGGAGCATGTCGGCCTGCTCGACTTCGAGGGGCGTTCCTACCCCGGGTGGCACCATCACATGACCCTGGTGTCAGCGGCTTACGCATACCGCGTGCTCAGCTCCGCCCCGCGACGGGAGGGCTCTTGCTTGCTGCAGCGTGAGCGAATGCCCTTGCGCACGCGGCAGCCGGGTCGTGATCGCACACTTGGCGCGCTGCAGTATGACGAGTACTACCGCGTGGTCTCCGATGAAGACGTCCTGGTGCACCGCATCCGCTGAGCCCGGACCCACATGATCCGAACCTGACAAGAGACCGACATGGACGGCCTCGAAGCTCACGGCGGGCGGTCGTGGGCGACTTCAACGGCGCTGTCAACGCCGCCCCTGCAGCATTCAACCGCCTGCCGCCGCAGCAGCTGCTCGCCCGGTTCCGTGCCGAAAGGTGAGGCGTCTGTCGGAGCCCTCGCCGTCGTGCCCGCCGGGAAGACCGTCCCCTGACTGGTCAACCCGCTGCCGCCGGTGGTACTGGCCTGCGCAGAGATCATCTCTTCGGGCACGGACAAGACATCGCCGACGCCCTCGGTAAGCATCGGCCTCCCACCGACCGGCTGTGCCACCTGGTCAACTTCGCCTTCCTGACCGGGATCTCGGATACGAGTCCCATGGCCTGACCCCGCCCGCCGCGCCCTTCCGCTTCGAGCTCACCGCACCTTCGGGCGAGCCGTGGACCATTGGTCGTGAGGACGCGCAGACGATCAGCGGCCCCGCGCATGACTTCTGCCTGCTGGTCACCCGGCGCCGCCACCGCGACGACCTTGCCCTGACCGCCGCCGGCGAGGACGCCGAGCAGTGGCTGGACATCGCGCAGACCTACCGCGGCCCCGCCGGCGAAGGCCGCAAACCCGGCCAGTTCGTACCCGTGGAGGACTGGGCCGCGGCATCCACCCGGTGGATCGGGCCGTCCCCCGGCAGCTCTGCAGGTCTTGTCCGCCGCGGCAACGTCACGGCAACGGGGCCTGCCGTGCCGGTGTTTTGCTGTTTCGCGCCCTGAGAGGGCTCGCGGCATCTGCTGTTGAGCCGCCGGCCGCAGCGCTGGATCAGTGGCGCCGCGCACCGGTGACAAGCCGCCGTGGCTGGTGAGCTGCAGCCCGGCGGCTGGGCTGACGGCGATGGGTGCCATCGGGCTCGGTCCCCACGTCGGGACGACACCACGCTGGCGCGGGGCCGTCCCCAGCGAGCCGTCGACCGCCGCCGGCCGGACCGGAATGGGGAGGGCATCATCGGGCTGATCAGGTTGCGTTCAGCCGTAAGCCGAACGGCGGCGCGGGCCCGGAGGGCGCGTGTGCGCGCGGGGCCGGCCGGAGGAGGAACCGGTCACAGACCGGCTGCCGATGACTGGGGCACAGGCCCACTGATCGCGGCCGCCACTCGCCGCCGGCTCGCTGCCCCGGACGTGGTACCTGCCGTGCTGCCGGGCACGGCGATCAGCACCGGCGGATCCAACAGGCTCGCCGGGCGAAGGACGACGTCGGCAGGCATCAGCAACACCCCGGGCCGGACCGTGACGGGCCCGTATCGTCCAACGGAAAGGTTCTCCGGGGCCCCCCGTCCGCGTCCGGCCAGGGCGGACGGACTTCCGTAGGGAACGGAGGCCGCCAACAGATACCAAGTGCCCGGCCTGACATCGTGCAGTTCGAACGGTCCGGGCCCGTCCATGATGGTGCACTGAACGGGGTTGCCCTGAGGGATGGGGCTCGCGAAGAGCCCCACGAAGACCTGGCCCAGGGGCCGGTCCCCGGGCAGCACGATGCGACCTTGCACGGAGAGGGACGGGGCCGCACCGGGGCCGGCGCCGCTCCCACGTGACGGCTGTGCGCTCAGGTTCCTGAAGTCCCCGTCGAGCTCTCGGAATCTGCTTGGCGACAGACCGACGCATTCTTTGAATCGTGAACTGAATGTCCCCACACTGCTGTACCCGACCTGGGCGCTGATATCTGCTACGCTGCGGTCGGTACTGACAAGAAGGCACTTTGCCTCCTGGATGCGGAGCGCGGATAAGAAGCGTCCCGGGGAAGTGCCGGTCATCTCCCGGAAAACCCGGGTGAAGTGGAATTTGCTGAATCTCGCAGTCCTGGCCAGGTCGTCGATGGTCAGGTCCTGATCAAGGCGATCATGCATATCGTTGATGACCCGGAGGATTGCCCTCTCCATGGAGGCAGTGGTCATAGGTATCCCTTCGAAGACTTCAGCCGCGGGAACGGACCGCGGGCACCGGATGGATCCTCTTCTTGTCCGAGAGTTCCTCGGCGAAGCGCCGCCAGGTGTCCGAGCACTTCATGGCGATTTGCGCCACGGTCTCCGTGCAGTGTGGAGGGACGGTCTCTACGAGTTCTTTCCAGGCCTCATCGGTGATGAAATGGCCGTGGAGCCAGCGGAGGAAATCCCGCCCGGATTGCGAGTCCCTGAGCAACGGATTGTTGCGCAGAATCCGCAAGAGGTCCCGAGATGCGCGCGCCATCGTGGGCCGGGCGGAGCGCACTTGGGCATTCCGAGCAGTGGGCGTGCGCGAGGGCACCATGCGCGGCTGAGCGCCGGCGGTCTGCTCCTTGTCCCTGCACAGGCCCTCCCGCACGCTATGGGCATTGCCCAGCGACGACAGCCCCGTCTCCTGTGCAATCGGTCTCAGCGGTCTCTCGGGGGTGTTGGCCACGGGATCGGCGGCGTGTCCGCGCTCGGCGGTGCAGGCCGGCGGAGGCAATCTGCCACCGTCGCCGACGGGGAGGTTCAGCCGCGATGGATCGGCAGCCGCACGAATCTCGGTTACGACTCCGACATCGAGGCCGGTGTAGACGGCGATGCTCCGGTCGGACATGGTGGGAAAGCTGGTGAGGATGCGGCGGACAGCCGCCCTGCGGTCGGCGAGCGATAAGAGCAGACCGTCTGCGATGTTCCGGGTGACCGACTGGATGAATGCCTCGGCCTCGCAGCCGTCGAAGAATTGGGAATCGACCGTATCCAGTCCGAGTATAACCGCCGCCCTGACGCGATGCATTCCGTCGATTACCCGCATGGAAGGGCGATGAACCAGTATTGGTGGCAGCGATGGGTAGACTTCGGCAAGGTGCTGCGCGTGAGCTTCGTCGACCCCGTTCAGCCGCGGAGAATCCGCGGGTGAGAGGTCTTTCACGTGTATGGGCTGCGTGAAGTAAGGCGGTTGTTCCCTCATTTTTGCAGCGATGCCCCTCACAGGTCCCTTCGAAACGAGTTGCCGGCCTATCACCAAACCGGGCGGGCCGGGTTGGCTCAGTGAGCAAGCCACGATCCGAACATACCCGTTACCCGGTTCTCTGTAAGCGCTCGACGATCCGAAGCGGCAACTCTGGCTAGTCCTTTCGGAATGAATCGCTCCGTGAGATGCGCAAACAGACCCGTGACTACAGATGGCTGATGCCCGTCAGTCGCTCGGACTCCTGCACGGCGCCCGGTGTCGATAACCCGGGCTCTCAAGGACGCCAGCCTGTGCAGATGATGGGGGGAAGTGCCCCAGGTGAGTCACGGCGAGCTGCGGATCGGAGCCGTCGTCCGTGAACGCACCGGTTCTCCACATCACACCGGCGTTGTTGATCAGCAGATCGATCCGCTCAGTACGGTGCAGCAGCTCCTTGGCCGCCTTCCGCACCGCGGTCAACTGCCCAGGTCCCGGGCCGTCTCGAGCCCGATGCCCGAACTGCCCCCGGTCACGACCGCGGTTCGACCGGTCTGGTCCGGCGCGTCGGCCGCCGTCCACTGCCTGGAGCTCATAGCGATCTCTCTTTCCGTGACACTGGTCTCCACGCCACCGTCCCGACCCGGGCGAAACTAGAAGATCCGGGTCACGTCTGGCAACCGATCGCGCTACTTCGGGCACTTGCCGTTGTGGCTGCATGCTGTGGTACGGCACACCACAAGATGCACAGCCCCTCCCGGCAGACGCAGCCTTGGCCAAAGGCTCTACCTGTCTCCGAATTGTCCCGAGGTGGCCCAACATGAACCCCAGTATCCGCAGGGACAGATCGGCGTCGAGCGCGGCACGAGGCGCAGACCCACGGAACCGTCTGGTGCCGTCTCGTGCAGTTCGTCGGGGACCCACACCGAGCCATGGGCCGACCTGAGCGTGCCGCAGCAGGCGGTGTTCTGGGAGGCGTACTCCCTGCTCCTCGCTCCTCCGTGTCGAGCGGCCGAGGCCGCCTGCCATCGTGGGCAGCAACACGCCGCGGCCGGGATCCCCGGATGGCGACGGGCCTGGCCGAGATGGTCCCGCCGGCGGTGACCGACGCCGCCTCCGGACCGAGCGACGGATCGCCCAACTGGCCGCCCGATACGGCTCCATGCTCGCCGCCTCCGTGGTGATCGGCGCGGGTACGCTGGGCTCGTTCCCGCGTGCGGAGCTGGTGGCGCTGCTCATCGTGACGGGCGCGGACTTCTGGATCTCGCACGTGCACGCCCAGTTGTTCGGGGCGTGCATGGCGCAGCGAGCCCTGGACCGGCGGACCGTTCGACATGTGTGTCGCGACGAGTGGCCGATCCTCAAGGCCGCGATCCCGCCGGCCGTCAGCCCACTGCTGGGCCTGGACGTGCAAGGAGCCGTGTGGCTCGCCGGGCCGTGGCCGGGCAGGTGGGCTGGTCGATCGCCGCGGCGGTTGGGGCCGGTGCCTCACAGGCCCAGCTGACCCCCTCCGCGCTGGTCAACCTGCTGCTCGGCCTGCTGATCATCTCACTCAAGATCGTTCTGATGCGCTGACGTTCAAGAACGTCCCGGAGCGCTGATGCGGCCCGCCCGTATCCGGTGGGAGGTTCACCTGCGTGGGGGTGAGGGTCGGTAACGTCTTAGGGCCGCCGGGCGCCGCCCCGCCAACCACGGAAACGGAAGGTCCAGCATCGGGATCAAGCTTCATGCCCGTCTTTCGTGGCGAGTTCCACCGGGAACCAGCTCCCGGTCCGGCGGGCCGCGGAAAGCGCCGCCCAGGAGGCCAGCGCCACCAGGTCGGCGTCGTCCGGCCGGTCCTTTCGGTAGGCCTCGACGACCGTGGCGTCGATCTGGTGCGAGGCGAAGGCGACGAGCAGGGCGAGCCGGCCCGCCGGGCGGTCGGCCGGCGGCAGAGCTGCGAGCGGGGATTCCACCCAGCTGCGGCTGAGCCCGCGCGGCAGGCCGTCCCAAACCTTGAGCTCCATGTCAAGCAAGTCCAAGACACTCGGGGCTACCACCTGCCGCGCTGCCCGGTCCACCGCGCCGGCGGCTCGGGCGAAGGCCTGCGCGATCGTCCGGTGCGACCTGGCCCAGGCGAGATCGGCCGGCACCGGCGCCTGCGGCAGCAGATCCAGTGAGGCGCCGGCCTCGCCGATCCTCCGACTCGTCCCGCGGATCATGTGGCTGAGCACACGCTGCACCATGCCGAGCCCGGCCCGCGGCGCGCTCGCCGGCATCGGCGCGTCCTCCAGGAAGGTGTTCACCATCCTGTTGAGGTAGTGGAAGACCACCGCCACACCGGCGTACTCGGGAGCCTCCTCCGGAGTGAACGGTACGCGCGGGCCCTCGCCCGCTCGCGGCCGCAGGGCAGCTGCCGTTGCCCAGACCGCTGCCTCGCGCAGCCGCGTCCCGGCCACCTCCGCGACCCGCCCGGCGGCGATGGTCCGCGCGTCCTGGCCGCCGACCAGGCCGTGCAGCGTGGCGCTGTGCACGGACACGCAGTACGGGCACGTATTCACCGCCGAGACAGCCGCGGCCACCGCCTCCCGCACCGCGCGGTCGACCAGGCCCGGGGCGATGAGAGTCTCCCGGAGCATCAGCCATGCCGCGGTCATCACCTCGGGAGCGGGGGAGTGCAGCGCCACCGGCGGCGCCAGTACGCCGAACTCCCGCTCCATCTGCCGGTACACCTGGGCGGTGAGCCCGTCCGCGTCGCCCGGCCGGACCGGGGTGACAAGGCGGATCTGAGCGAGCGCGAGTCCGCGCATGGCGCGCGCGGAGATCCGGGCCACGCCGGTCACCCCAGGACCGCGCGGGCGGCCGCCGCCGTGCCGCGCCGGGCCGCGCCCCCGCCGTCCGGCGCGGGCGCACCGTAGCGGACCTCGACCCCGCGTTCCCGCAGCGCGTGCACGATCCCGGGCACCGCCCGTTCGGCGAGTGCCGCGATGGTGAAGGCCGGGTTCACCGTCAGGGCCCCGGGTACGGCCGAGCCGTCGGTGACGAAGATGCCCGGGTGCCCGCGCAGCTCGTGGCGGTCGTCGAGCGCCGAGGTCGCCGGGTCGTCGCCGATCCGGCACGACGAGAGCGGGTGCACGGTGTACGCGCCGATCACGTCGTTGGTCCATGGCATCACCCGGGACAGTCCGTTGTGCTCGAGGATCTGCCGGACCGCCGCGTCCGAAACCTCCCAGCCCCGCAGCGTGTTCGCGGTGGGCCGGTAGCGCAGGCGGCCGAAGCCCAGCAACTGCTGCGAAAGCCGCTCCGAGTTACCGGTCGGCGGCGGCGGACCGAACACCCCCTCGTTGTCGTCCTCCGACATGGTGAAGACCGTCAGCCAGGAGCGCCACTTGCGCAGCATCTCCTTCTTCTCCGGCCCGTACCAGGTCGGGCCCGTCGCGTCCGGGACCTGCGCCAGTATGGTGCCGAAGCCGGGCGGGAAGTACAGCTGCTCCAGGGAGAATCGCTCGTACTCGGGTAGCTCCGCGTCGAGGCGGTCCCAGGACGCGACGACCGGTCCGCGGCCGATCTGATAGGCGCCGTACGCGTTCTCTTCGTCGCGGGAGAGCCCGAGCAGCTCCCTGACCTTGTCCTCCTCGAGCACTGCGGTGTTCAGCCGTTCGCCGTTGCCGGAGAAGTAGCGGCCGACCGCGTGCGGCATCGGGCCGAGCTCGGCCTCGGAGCGCTGCAGGATGACAGGGGTGGCCGCGGTGCCGGCCGCGAGGATCACGACCTTCGCGTCGATGGCGCCGGAGCCGGTCTGCTGCCGGTAGTCGACCTCGTGGATCGTGTTGTAGTGCACCCGGTAGCCGCCGGTGTCCAGCCCAGTGATCTTCTGCACCTCGTGCAGAGGCCTGATCTCGGCATTGTGCGAAAGGGCAGCGGGCAGGTAGTTGAGCAGCAGGGACCGCTTGGCGTCGAACCGGCAGCCGGACATCATCCAGTTGCAGTTGGTGCACAGACTGGTGTCCACGGCGGACGGCGAGGGGTTCGTGGTGTGCCCGGCGGCCTTGCACGCCGCGGCGAAGACCCCGCCGATGTACGGCACCTCGTTCCACGAGGTGGGGGTGACCGGCAGGGCCTCGGCCACCCGGTCGTACCAGGGTTCGAGGGC
Organism: Streptomyces sp. HUAS ZL42; assembly: GCF_040782645.1. Classification (GTDB taxonomy): domain Bacteria; phylum Actinomycetota; class Actinomycetes; order Streptomycetales; family Streptomycetaceae; genus Streptomyces. The sequence continues at coordinate 591,987 of NZ_CP160403.1, read as the reverse complement.
GTCGCGGTCGATCACGGCCGGCCACATCCGCCGGCCGATGGAGCCGTGCCGCTCGAAGACGAAACGCGGGGCGCGCGGCATGGTGGCGAAGTAGACGACGCTGCCGCCGCCCACGCAGTTGCCGCCGAGCACGCTCATCCCGTCACCGACCACGAAGTCGAACACACGGGTGGCCGAGGAGCCGAACTTGAAATCGTGGTCGAAGTCCTCGGCGCGCAACCAGGGCCCGCGCTCCAGTACCGTCACCCGCGCCCCGCCCGCGGCGAGATGGTAGGCGGTGATCGCGCCGCCGAAGCCGCTGCCGACGATCAGGACATCCGTGCTTTCGGTGGCGTTCACACGGGGCTCCCGGTGGGGTCGGTATCGGGGTGTATGTCGGCCAGTTGCCGACCGTAGGAATAGGCCGGGAAGCGCCACAGCCCGTCCTCGCCGGGCGGGGCGAAACCGAGGGTTGCCAGGCCCGGGTGGCCGGCGGCGATGGCGTCCGCGGTGTGCATGTGCGCACCCGTGTCGAAGGCCATGAAGCTGAACATCGCCAGGCCGGCCCACATCGCGCGCTCCGGGTGTTCGGGCGCGAGCAACTCACCGACCAGCGCCAGCCTTTCGTCGTAGCGGAGTCCGACGAAAGGCTCACGCTCGTCGGGGGGCAATCCGTGTTCGGTGCGGAACCGGACGGCGTGTTCGTCGAGCGTTCGGGCCAGGTCGTCGAGTGCCGGGGCCATCCCGCCCTCGGGCGTTTCGAGCACGGCGATCACGCCTGACGCCACCGCGCCCCCGCCCGCGCTCACGCCGGCCACCGTACGGTCGTCCGGATGGCGCTTCTCACCGGGGATAATCGTGTCGGCGAAAGCTTCGAGGACTGCGTTTCTCGACTCCGGGTCTTCCGGATCTGGCATGGCGGACTCCCTCGGACGCGGCGAAAGCCGTCTGGCGGTCTGTGTCAGTGCGCTTGGGTACGTGTGACGTGGACGATTTTGGGTGGGTGCGGTGGTCCGCGCATCTTCGTGACTGCCTGTCGAGTTCCGCACCGACGTCGGGATCCGCACCGGGCAACGGACAAGAAGACAGATGCCGGGTCCGGCAACAGACTCGATTCGCCGCTTTGATCGGCGTGCGCAGGAACCCCGTGTCCCGGGAAGGACCGCCCATGACGAAATCCCTTGACGTATATTCGGATCTGGTAGCTGAGGGCGAGGAGATCGACGCGCTGCTCGACAGCCTGGACGAACAGCAGTGGCAGTTGCCCACGCCCGCCCCGGGTTGGACGGTGGCGCACCAGGTCGCTCATCTCGCTTTCGTCTGCCATCTCGCCGCCACTTCCGCGCGCGACCCGCAGCGCTTCGCGGAGTACGCGGCGCAGGCCAGGAACGGCTTCCAGGCGGCGGTGGACGCGGCGCTCGCCCAGTTCCTCGCCGAGGGTCCCAAGGCGGCGAGGGCACGCTGGCGTGAGGAGCTGGCCGCCGCCGTGGCCGGGCTCGCGGCGGCCGACCAGAAGGGCACGGTGCCTTGGCTGGTCAACCCCCTGCCACCGTCGGTGCTGGCCGCGGCCGGCATGATGGAGGTCTTCGCACACGGTCAGGACATCGCGGATGCGCTCGGCGTACGCCGGGAGTACACCGACCGGGTCGGACACCTGGCCTGGTTCGGCGTGCACACCCGGGACTTCGGCTACCAGGCGCATGGACTGGTCCCGCCGAGCGAGGAGTTCCGCTTCGAGTTGACCGCCCCCTCCGGCGCGACCACCTGGACCTTCGGGCCGGAGGAAGCCGTCGACCGGGTCACAGGGCCGGCCGCCGACTTCGCGCTGCTGGTTTCCCGTCGCCGCCACCACGCTGACCTCGCGGTGCGGGCCGAGGGAGCCAGGGCCGAGCAGTGGCTGAGCATCGCCCAGGCCTACCGGGGACCGAGCGGAGCCGGGCGGACGCCGGGTCAGTTTGCGCCGTAGCCAGCAGTCGGCTGTCCTCGTCCAGGGCGTCGGTGATGTCCCGGAAGTCGTGGATACTCGCCCGGCGGGCAGCGTCGCATGCTCATGGGAACTGCCCTGCGATCACCGTCTAGTTCGGGAAGGTCCTCGTACTCGACATCACCCTGCGTCACAGCAGTGTCTTCGACCTGCCGGTGCTCTTCGCATGGCCGGAGTTCAGCCACCGCCACCAGGCCCTCATGGCCGGCGCCTGCTGATCGTGCTCAGGAGGGAAGGACGGGTAATCACCACCTGCTCCGGCGGGAGCTCGGCGAGCGCCACGGCCAGGCCGGGGATCGGATCGGCACTCGCGTCGATCACCAGCAGCAGCGGGGCGGAGGCCTGACGGGCGGCGTTGCGCGACATTGTCGGGTCCTCGTCTGAGGTGGGGTGGGGCCGCCTGTCCCGCGGCGGCTCCGGCATGTCATCCCTACGACGAAGGGGCCGCGGCCGGAATCGACATGGCGACCGATGAAATGCGGGGAGAAGTCCGCCGCCCCCGGCCACCGGTGGCCGGGGGCGGCGGGGTCGTTCGTCCTGGATCGACGAACGGTTACGAGAACCACCACTGAACGGGGTGATGCCGATGCCTGGCTCGCGCGCTCGCGGCGAAGCGGACGGCCCTCGCGAAGGTGCAGGAGATCGCTCGGCCGTACCGCCGCGTGTTCGCGCGCTGGCGGTGCCACCGTGTTTTTCCGTGGGACATCGGAATTCCGTGCGGGAGCGGATGGGTGCATCCGCAAGGTTGGTCATGCTGTGCCGATGAGTTCCGGCCCGCTCGGAGGTCTGACGCGGTATGGAAGCCGTCACGTTCTCCCTCAGTTCACTCCCGTCTGGCTCGGGGGCATACCTTGCCGGCCAACTGGCCGCGTTGCTGACCGCCCGGCCGGACGCCGCGGTCGTCGTCTGTGACGTGTCCGCCGTTGACCAGCCGCGCGCGGCCGATCTTGACCACCTTGCCCGGTTAAGGTTGACCACCCGGCGCGCCGGCCGGGATTTCGTTCTCCAGGGCGTGGGGACACGGCTGCGGCTGCTGCTGGCACTCACCGGGTTCGACGAGGTGCTCGACGGAGAGCCCGGTGGGCCGTCGGCCCCCGATGGTGATGACGGCGGCCGGCTGGCCGGAAAGCCCTCGTAGTGAGAACGACCGCTTCAGCCGGTGGTGGCTGCCGCGTCGGCCTGAAGTTTGGCGAGCTCGACGCGTGGAGCGAGGTCCTCGATCACCAGCATCCGAGTGTCGGGCGCTGCGGCCAGCAGCCGCGGGCCCGAATCGGCGAGGCCCAAGTCCTCGTGGAGCAGCTCCAGCGCGGCCCGCTCGGAAGGCATCAGTTGTGCGGCGGAGCGCAGCCCGTAGCCCCCGGGGCGGAGGCGTTTGACGATGCGGGTGCGGCCATCGGCGAGTTGGGCGCGAAACGCCCACGGGTGCCCGTCCAACTCCTCCAGGCGGGCGACGGGGGCGGAGAGCAGGTCCTCGATTTCGGCGGAAACGGCAGCCGCTGCACCGCCGCGTGCTGGGCACCGGCCACCGGTTCCGTACCGGCCAGGCAGGTCAGCGTCTTGTTGCGATCACGGGGCAGCAGCAGCCCGGCCAGGTACTCGCGAAACCCACGCCGCTGGGCCAGCGTCCCGAAGAGATCATCGATCCCGGCGGCGTACCCTTCCAGCGGACCGGGCGCGGGCGGACACGGCAGCCGCTTCGTCATCTCGGGCGCCCCAGGCCGTAGTTGACGCCTTCACCTCACGGCCTACTCCCGCACGAACCCGCCGTCAACAAACCACCGGTGGATTGCCGCGTGCAATTCCTTCCGATGCCCGCTGCCTGATCTGTCCAGGCATGTCCGTGCGTACCGGTCTGTCGTTCCTCGATGATCGAGGGCGGCGCCGGTGTGATGCACCGTCAGTCGCCAGCCGTCCACTGTGCGTGGAGGCCGTGCGGAATGCGCACCGGCAGGCGGACTGCCGCGACCGGCGGCCCGGTGAAGTCCGCGGTGTCGATGACGACGAGTTCGCTGCGGTTGGTGGCGGTGTCGTGGACGACACCGAGCAGCCAGCCGTCCGCCTCGGGGGCGTCGGCGCCGCGCGGCACGAAGACCGCTTCGCCGCCTTCACGTCCAGCGCCGAAGTCGTGCCTGTCGACACGGCCGGTCAAGAGGTCATGGCGCAGCAGTGCGGGTCCGGCGAGTGCGGCGCCCTGACCGGGGCGCAGACCCACCGTGAAGGCATAGCGGTACGGGGAGCCCGTGTACCGGTCGTCGATACGAGGGAACTCCTCGACCTGGTTGGACAGTTGGGCTTCGGTCACGGTGCCGCTGGTCCGGTCCACGGTCCAGCGCCACAGGGTGGGCGAGGACTCGCTGGGATGCAGGGGGTCGCGATCGAAGGCGCGCTCGTGGCGAATGACGTCGACGATGATGTGGCGGCCCTGTCCGTACGCGTTGACGGGATGGAAGACGAAGCAGGGTGCGATGTCCATCCACCGCACGTCGGCGTCCCCGCCCTCCCGGGGCAGCACGCCGAGGCGGGCGCCGTGGCTGTCGTTCCACGTGTAGGGGACGCGTGAGCCTGCGGCCGCGGCGCGGGCGCTGTAGGTGACCGGCAGGTCGTAGATGATCGCGTCACGGTCCGTCAGCGAGAAGGCGTGCATCATCGGGGTGTCCTTCACCGTGATGTTCTCGCATCGTCGTACCCGGCCGGACGCGTCCAGCGTCAGGTGGTCGACGCCGGGGCGGCCCGGCTCGTACGCCACCGCGTGCATCTCCTGGGTGAGCGGATCCAGGACGGGGTGGGCGCTGAAGCCGCCGGGCAGGGTGCCGTCGAAGTCGACCCGGTCGAGCGTCTCGAGCCGGTCACCGAGCCGTGTCGGCAGTGCTCCGCCGTCACCGAGCGCGAACGTGTGCCCGGCGTGCCGGACGATGGCGCAGTTGGTGTTGTCCGACAGGCCGTGGCGCGGTCCGGGCGTGGGGAGCTCACCGAGTGCACGTGCCACCCGGTCCGTGCGCACCCAGCGGTTGCGGTACCACTCGGCCCGGCCGTCGCGCAGCCGCAGGCCGTGCACCATCGGGTCACCGGCGAAGGAGTGGTCGTGGGCCGGGTCGTGGCCGCCCAGCGCGTTGGGGCCGATCCGCAGGAAGGTGCCGTCGAGCTCGGTGGGCAGTTCTCCGCGCACCGTCGGGAAGGGGAGCGTTACCTCCTCGGTGACCGGCCGGTAACCGCTGCTCAGCAGATGTGACGTGCTGTTCCGGTGATGAGCGGGCATCGCTGTCCATCCTCACGAAATCACTGTTATGTAACATCGTTACGCCAGAATCGCACCGGCATGAGAGGGTGTCAACGGTGAGCCCACGGACGACGAATCCAGCCCTTGGCGTACAACTCCTCGAGGCTGCGGCACAGTTGCTTGCCGAAGAAGGCCCCGCCGCACTGTCGACACGTCGCCTGGCCGCGGCGGTGGGTACCTCCACGACGGCGGTGTACACGCACTTCGGGGGGAAGAACGACCTGGTCAGAGCCATGGTGCAGGAGGGCTTCCGACTGCTTGACCGACGCCTGAGGGACGTGGGGGAGTCGTCGGACCCGGTCGCGGACATCTGCGCCCTCGGGGCGGCATACCGGCGCAACGCGCTGGAGCACCGCCACCTCTACGGTGTGATGTTCGGCGGTGCGAGCCTGGGTGGCTTCTCGCTGACCGAGGAGGACCGTCAGCATGGCCGCTACACACTGAACGTCCTGGTGCGGGCGGTGGAACGCGGCATGGAGATGCGCAGGTTGGACACCGGTGACGAGTACCTCGTGGCCCATCAGATGTGGGTCGCGCTGCACGGTCTCGTCACCCTCGAACTCGGGGGCTACCTGGTCGCGCCCTACGACGCGGATGTCTGTTTTGAAGCCCAGGTGACCGGTCTTCTCGTGAGCGTCGGCGCGGACCGGGACGCGGTGATCGCCGCGCTGAGGGGGCGCCGCGGCGGTACCGACCGTTGAGCGGCCCGCCGCGGCCGCCCCGACATTCGACGTGAAGCCGTCGGCGCCCATTCCGAGGGGGAATGAGGGCGGCCGCGCCGCCATGGGCGGAAGACACTCGGCACCGACGGGGAGCGGACACCTGTCCGGTGAACCGCACCCGTGCTGATCCGTCAGGGATGACGGGCCGTTTCTGGTGCCGCATCAGGCTACTGTTGTCCGACCGAGCCGGGCCGGCCGGGGACATGCACCTGGGCCGTGGAGTGTGCCGCGCGCCGTCGATTCTGAAGCAGCGGGACCGCGTCGGTCGTGTGACCCGGCGTCACGGCTTCCCGGCGGTGAGCCTCCTTCGAGAGTGCTGTTTTCCGCCGAAACTGAGCAGTCCGCTGAGCTGTCGCCCGTTTCAGGCAATGTCGGAGAGGCAGTGCGAGCTGCTGTCGCTCATTCTCGGAACGCGAACCCACGCCGAACAGCCGTCCAGCTCTTTGTGGTAAGTGAGGGGGAGTGCGATGAATCTACGCGAGCGATTTCGCAGAATGACGCCAGGTGTGGTGACACTGCTGGTGGCCGCGTCCCTGTTCTCTGCGGTCCGGACTTCCGTCGCCGTGGCCGGGGGTGACCAGGCAGCCACCAGGTACAAGTTCGAGGAAATGCCCATCGCGCTGCCGCCCGGCTACAACTCGCAACATATGAACTCGGTTCGCAAGGTAAATCCGGCCTATCAGAAGATACGGTCCTGGATCTCGTCGGTCGGCGCCGGGATAGCCGTCAACGACCTGATCGGCCATGGGAAGGCCGACGGGATGTGCATCGTCGACACCCGTACCGACCAGGTCGTCGTGACGTACACGCCGACCGCCGTGAAGGAGGACCGGTTCACTCCGTTCGTCCTCGACGCGGCCCCGCTCCCGATGGACGACGCCATGGCACCCACCGGCTGTGCCCCGGGCGACTTCAACGGTGACGGCAGGATGGACCTGTTGGTCTCGTACTGGGGCCGTACCCCCATCGCCTTCATGGCCAAGGAGAGTGCGACCACCCTGTCGCCGGACGCGTACGTGCCACGCGAGGTGGTGGCGACGCAGAGCTCCGACGGCGCGTACCACGGCCCCCGCTGGAACACCGACGCGCTCTACGTCGGCGACCTGGACGGTAGCGGACACCCGTCGATCGTGGTGGGGAACTACTTCCGGGACTCGGACGTGCTCGACCCGCGGGGTCTCGACAACGTGGGAATGAACGACTCGCTGTCCAACTCGAAGAACGCCGGCGGCGACCACGTCCTGCGCTGGACGGGCGCGAGCACCGGCGACGAACCCACCGTCTCCTTCGTGGAGGAGAAGGAAGCCATCCCCTACGATGCGTCCATCGGCTGGACGCTCGCGATCTCCGGGGCCGACCTCACCGGCGACGACCTGCCCGAGATGTACGTCGCCAACGACTTCGGCCACGACCACCTGCTCTACAACCGGTCGACCCCCGGGCACATCAAGTACACCGAGGCCACCGGGAAGCGCACGCCGACCACGCCCAAGTCCTTCGTGCTCGGCAAGGGCTCTTTCAAGGGCATGGGAATCGACTTCGCCGACGTCGACCACAACGGCCGCTTCGACATGATGGTCAGCAACATCACCGTCGACTGGGGCCTGGAGGAGAGCAACTTCCTCTGGATGAACAAAGCCAGGAACGAGGCCGACATGGCCCGCAAGCTGGCCGCCGGCGAGGCGCCGTTCACACAGGAGGCACAGCAGCACGGTGTCGCCTGGACCGGCTGGGGCTGGGACACCAAGATGGCCGACTTCCTCAACAACGGCGAGCTGTCGATCCTGCAGGCCACCGGTTTCGTGAAGGGCGAGATCGACCGCTGGCCCTGGCTGCAGGAGATGGCCATGACCAACGACGACCTGTTGTCCAACCCGGCCATGTGGCCCAACGTCCAGCCCGGTGACGACATCGCCGGCGACGACATACTCGGCTTCTACGCGCGGACCGAGAGCGGAAAGTACGCCAACGTGTCCAAGCAGCTGGGGCTGGACGTGAAAATCCCCAGCCGGGCGCTCGCCACCGGGGACACCACCGGGACCGGCACTCTCGACTTCGCCGTCGCGCGACAGTGGGGCCCGCCGGCCTTCTACGCCAACCAGGCCGCCGACAAGGGCCAGTACCTCGGCCTGCGCCTGTACCGGCCCGCTGCCGGCTCCGGCCAGGACGCGGGCAAGGGCATCGCGAACACCGGCGCGCCCGCCTACGGCGCCACCGTCAAGGTCACGACGCCCGCCGGCACCCAGGTCTCCCAGCTCGACGGCGGCGGCGGTCACAGCGGTTTCCGCAGCTTCGACGTGCACTTCGGACTCGGCTCGTACCACGGGCCGGCAACCGTGGAACTGTCGTGGCGGGACGCGGACGGCGGAAGGCACCGCACGACCCAGAAGCTCACCCCCGGCACTCACACGTTCATGCTGACCGACACCGCGCAGGAGGTTGCCAACCGATGACCGCCGTTGCCTCTTCACCAGCCGGTGCCCCGCCGGCGGCCAAGCGCGACCCGCGCTACCTCGCGCTGCGCAACTTCGCCATCTCGATGAGCGTGTTCAACATTATCGGGTACAGCGTGCTCGGCTTCGAGCAGCCATGGCTGTGGCCCATCATCGCGGCCGTCACCGGCTACACGACCGAGATCCTCCTCGAGCTGCTGAGCGCCTGGGCCCAGCGCCGCTCGCCGCGCTTCCTGGGCAGCGGATTCCGCGGCGTCTACGAGTTCCTCCTGCCATCCCACATCACGGCACTGGCCGTGAACATGCTGCTGTACGCGAACAACCAGATCCTGCCGGTGCTCTTCGGGGTGTTCGTGGGTGTCGCGGGCAAGCACGCGCTGCAGGCCCCCATCGCGGGCCGTATGCGGCACTACATGAACCCGTCCAACTTCGGGATCACCCTCTCGCTGGTCTGCTTCGGATCATGGGTGAGCATCGCGCCGCCCTACGAGTTCACCGAGAACGCCAACACGTTCTTCCGGGTGGCGATCCCGCTGATCATCGCCACCGCCGGAACGATCATCAACACGGCGCTCACGAAGCGGACCGCACTGATCGTCGGCTGGCTCGGCGGCTTCGTGATCCAGGCCCTGATCCGGCACTGGTTCTGGGACGTGGCCCTGGCCTCCGCGCTCGGACCGATGAGCGGTGTGGCCTTCGTCCTGTTCACCAACTACATGATCACTGACCCGGGCACCACCCCCACCAAGGGGCGCAACCAGTTCGTCTTCGGGGCGTCCGTCGCCACCGTCTACGGCATCATGATGCTCTTCAACGTCGTCTACACCCTCTTCTTCGCCACCACCGCGGTCTGCGCACTGCGCGGCATCGGCTGGTGGGTCGCCCACCTCGTCCAGCGCCGGAACGCCTCGGGGACCTCCGGGAGCGACCATGCCGGGGGTCCGAGCACGGCGCTCGGCGACAAGACCACGAGCGAGGCGGTGGCCGCATGACGTCCTCCTCCCGTACCCACCCCGCCGGGATCGCCGTCGTCGGCATCGCCTGCCGTTACCCCGACGCGGACACCCATGAGCAGCTGTGGCAGAACGTCCTGGCCGGCCGACGGGCCTTCCGCCGGCTGCCGGACGAGCGGATGCGCGCCGAGGACTACTACTCGCCCGACTCCGCGGCTCCGGACCGCTTCTACTCCAGCAAGGCCGCCGTCCTGGACGGCTTCGAGTTCGACCGGGTCAAGTACCGGGTCGCGGGCAGTACCTTCCGCGCCACCGACATGACGCACTGGCTCGCGCTCGACACCGCCGCACAGGCCCTCGAGGACGCCGGCTTCCCCTTCGGGGAGGGCCTCGGCGACCTCAACACCGGGGTCATCATCGGCAACACCCTCACCGGCGAGTTCAGCCGGGCCAACCTGATGCGGCTGCGCTGGCCCTATGTGCGCCGCACCGTCGCAGCGGCGCTGCGCGAGCAGGGCTGGGACGACGCCACCCTGGCCGTGTTCCTGGAAAAACTCGAGGAGCGCTACAAGAGTCCCTTCCCTCCGATTGGCGAGGACACCCTGGCCGGCGGTCTCGCCAACACCATCGCCGGACGGATCTGCAACCACTTCGACCTCAAGGGCGGTGGGTTCACCGTCGACGGGGCCTGCTCCTCGTCGCTGCTCTCCGTCGCCACCGCATGCGACGCCCTGGCCGACGGACGGCTCGACGTCGCCGTCGTCGGCGGTGTGGACCTCAGCATCGACCCCTTCGAAGTGATTGGGTTCGCCAAGACGGGTGCTCTCGCCACCGGTGAGATGCGCGTCTACGACCGTGGTTCCAACGGTTTCTGGCCCGGCGAGGGCTGCGGCATGCTCGTGCTCATGCGCGACCAGGACGCTGTCGCGCAGGGCAGGTTCCGGTATGCGAGCGTCGCCGGCTGGGGTTACTCCTCCGACGGCCGCGGCGGGATCACCCGGCCCGAGGCCGGCGGACACCGCCTCGCCCTGCAGCGCGCCTATGCCGCCGCCGGGTTCGGCATCGAAACGGTGGGCTACTTCGAAGGTCACGGCACTGGTACCGCCGTGGGCGATGCCACCGAGCTGCGCGCCTTCTCGGAATCGCGCCGGGCCGCCGACCCGGACGCGGCGCCCGCCGCCATCAGCACGGTGAAGGGCAACTTCGGGCACACCAAGGCGGCGGCAGGGGTCGCCGGGCTCATCAAGGCCGTCCTCGCCGTACGCCACCAGGTCATTCCGCCCGCGACCAGTCATGTGGACCCGCATCCCGAACTCACCGGCGACCGGCCGGCCCTGCGAGTCCCCAGCGAGGCGGAGCTGTGGCCCAAGGATGCCCCCATCCGCGCGGGTGTCTCCTCCATGGGGTTCGGCGGTATCAATGCGCACATCGTGGTCGAACACGCCGACGGAGTGCGCAAGGAGGCCGTCGGCCGGGTCACCCGACAGCTTGTTCGGTCCCGGCAGGACGTGGAGCTGCTGCTGCTCGACGCCGAGACGATGGCCGAGCTGCGCGGCAAGGCCACCCGCCTGGCCGCTTTCGTCCCGAGACTGTCCTTCGCGGAACTCGGCGACCTTGCCGCCACGCTGCAAAGCGACCTCGACGGCCGGCCGATCCGGGCCGCCGTCGTCGCGGCCACCCCGGAACAGGCGGAGCAGCGCTTCACCAAGCTGCTCACGCTGCTGGACGGCGGGGCACGGTCGGCGCTCGACATCGCGGGAGGGGTGTTCCTGGGCAGCGCGACGCCACATGCCCGCATCGGGTTCCTCTTCCCCGGCCAGGGCGCCGGCCGACGGGGCGACGGCGGTGCGATACGCCGACGCTTCACCTCGGTAGACGAGCTGTACCGCGCGCACCCGCTGCCCACCGACGGCGACCAGGTCGACACCGCAGTGGCGCAGCCGCGCATCGTCACCTCCTCCCTCGCCGCCCTGCGGGTGCTTTCCACTCTGGGTATCGAGGCGGTGGTTGCGGCCGGACACAGCCTCGGTGAAGTCACCGCCCTGCACTGGGCCGGAGCGATGGACGAAGCCTCGGTGCTGCGGATCGCCGCGGAGCGCGGCCGGCTCATGGCGGAGGCGAGCGAGGGCGGTGGAGGCATGGCGGGCATCGCGGCTCCTCCCGCCGACGTCGAACCGCTGCTGGCCGGGGAACCGGTCGTGGTCGCCGGCTACAACGGTCCCCGGCAGACCGTGATCTCCGGACCGGCGGACGCCGTCCAGCGAGTCTGCGCCGCCGCCTCCGCCCAGGGCCTGGGCACGGCGGCGATCAATGTCTCGCACGCGTTCCACTCCGAGGCCGTCGCCCCCGCGGCCGAAGGCTTCGGGGCCTACCTGCGGACACAGGAGTTCGCCCCGCTGGCCCGTCGCATGATCTCCACGGTGACGGCGGGCGAGGTCACGGCCGACACCGATGTGCCGGAGCTGCTGACCCGACAGGTGCTGGAGCCGGTGCGTTTCGCCGAGGCGGTCCAGACCCTGTCCACGGAGGTGGACCTGCTGCTTGAGGTCGGCCCGGGGAAAATCCTGCAGGGCCTGGTCGCGGACATCGCCCCCGGCGTGCCCGTCGTCTCGCTCGACGCGGACAGCACTTCTCTGTCCGGACTGCTGACCGCGACCGCGGCCGCGTACACCCTCGGCGCGCGCCTGCGGCACGCCGCGCTGTTCCAGGACCGCTTCACCCGGCCGTTGCCCCTGGACAAGGAGTTCCGCTTCTTCGCCAGCCCGTGTGAGTCGACTCCCGAAGTCGATCTGTCCTTCGCCGACGTGCGCTTGGACGCACCGCCTGTCTCCGTTCCGGCAGACGAGCTGCCGGCCGCCGCAGTGGCCGGGGACCGCGACAGCCTCTCGGTGGTCCTGCGCTTGGCCGCGGAGCGTGCCGAACTGCCCCTGGAGGCAGTCGACCCGCACAGCAACCCACTCGATGAGCTGCATCTGAGCTCCATCACCGTGGCTCAGATCATGAACCGCGCCGCCCAGGAACTCGGCATCACCGCACCGATGGTGACCACGGCGTTCGCCACCTCCACGCTGGCCGAGCTCGCGGAACTGCTGGACGGGTTGGACGAGACGGCCAATGGCGATGCGGCACAGCCCCAGGTGCCCCTGGGCGTGGCCCCGTGGGTACGGGCCTTCGCCGTCGATCTGGTGCCGGCGGAGCCGGGCCCCGCGACCGTACCCGAGTCCGCCGGCGACGGGGACTGGGAGCTGTTCGCACCCGAACGGCACCCGCTCGCGCCCGCGCTCCACGAGGCACTGCGCATCGGGGGGCTCGGCGACGGCGTGCTGCTGTGCCTGCCCAGGGACTGCGACGAGAACCACACGGCGCTCATGATCGCCGCTGCCCGTGCCGCGCTGTCCCGCACCGGCGCCTCCCGGTTCGTCGCGGTCGGTGACCGGCGGGGTGCGGCGGGCCTGGCAAAGACTCTGCACCTGGAGGCACCGCGTATCGCGACCACGGTGGTCACCTTGCCACTGCCGGACCGGATGCCGGCGGAACGCGCACGGGAACTGAGCGCCCGCATCGTCACCGACGTCTCGGCGACCAGTGGGTTCAGCGAGGTCCACTACGGGGCGGACGACCGCCGCACCGTGCCCGTGCTGCGTGCGCTGCCGCTCGCTTCCCCGGCCGGTGTGAGTGGCGCGACCTCCGGGGCGGAGCACGCGCTCGACACCGAGGACGTCCTGCTGGTGACCGGCGGCGGCAAGGGCATCACCGCCGAATGTGCCCTCGCCCTCGCCGCGGGTACCGGAGCCGGTGTCGGTCTGCTCGGCCGATCGGACCCGGCCACCGATCCCGAACTGCGGGCCAACCTCCGCCGGATGACCGCGGCGGGTGTCAACTTCCGCTACGTGAGCGCCGATGTCACGTCCGCCGACGAGGTCAAGGCGGCGGTCGACGAGATCCGCGATGCGCTCGGGCCGGTCACCGCCGTGCTTCACGGCGCGGGGCGCAACGAACCGCACGCACTCGCCAACCTGGACGAGGCGTCGTTCCGCCGCACCCTCGCCACGAAGATCACCGGCCTGGAGAACGTGCTCACCGCGGTTGATCCGGCGGCCCTGCGGCTCCTCGTCACCTTCGGCAGCATCATCGGCCGGGCCGGCCTGCGCGGCGAGGGGGACTACGCCACCGCCAACGACTGGCTCACCGACCTGACCCAGCAGGTTCAGAACGACCACCCCAACTGCCGGTGCATCGCTCTGGAGTGGTCCGTGTGGTCCGGGTCCGGGATGGGCGAGCGGCTCGGCGTGCTGGAGTCGCTGGTCCGGGAGGGGATCGAGCCGATCCCCACCGAGGAGGGCGTGGCCCTGCTCAAGCAGTTGCTCGCCGAGCCGCAGACGCCGTCCGCCCTGGTCGTGATGGGACGTGCCGGCGGCCTGCCGACGCTGACACTCGAGACAGCCGACCTCCCGCTGCTGCGCTTCGTCGACCGCCCGCAAGCCCACTATCCGGGCATCGAACTGGTCGTCGACTCCGACCTGAGCGCCTCGGGTGACCCCTACCTGGCCGACCATGAGCTCGACGGCGACCTGTTGTTCCCGGCGGTCCTCGGCATGGAGGCCATGGCCCAGGCGGCTACGGCGCTCACGGGGTTCGAGGGCACACCAACGCTGGTGGACGTGGAGTTCCTGCGCCCGATCGTCATACCTCCGGACGGGCAGACCACCATCAGGGTCGCGGTGCTGGCCGAGAATGTCGGTGCAGTACGGGCCGTCATCCGCAGCAGCGAGACCGGCTTCCAGGCCGACCACTTCCGCGCCACGCTCCGCTACGACTGCCCGGAGCCGGAGGACACCGGGCCCGCACCCGTCCCCGACGACGCACCGCGGATCCCGCTGGATCCCGCACGCGACCTCTACGGACCGGTCCTCTTCCAAGGGCTGCGCTTCCAACGCCTCGTCGGCTACCGGGAACTGGCCGCCAGGGAGTGTGTCGCGGAGATCTCCGACGCGGCCACGCTCCCCTGGTTCGCGCGGCATTTGCCTGCCGAACTCGTACTGGCCGACCCGGGAACCCGGGACGCTCTGATGCACTCGATCCAGTGCTGCGTGCCGGACGCCACGCTGCTCCCGGTGAGCATCGAGCGCCTCCACCTGACCGACCCCACCGCCGCGCGCGACGAGAAGCAGGTGACGCTGCACGCGCGAGAGCGCTCCCGCACCGGCGACACCTACGTCTACAACCTCGACGTCCGCGACCAGTCGGGCATGCTGGTCGAACGCTGGGAGGGGCTGGTTCTGCAGGCGGTACGCAAGCAGGACGGAACCGGGCCCTGGCAGCCCGCTCTGCTCGGCCCTTACCTGGAGCGTCGCGCCGAGCGGCTTCTGCCCGAGGCCGTACGCTGCGTCGTGCGGCCCGACGACGAGGCACCCGCGGAAGGATTGGCTGCACGCCGTAAGTCCACGGCACAGGCAGCCAGTTGGGCCCTGGGCCGTCAGACGGTGGTGGCCTACCGTCCGGACGGCAGGCCCGAGGTCGCGGGCGGGCCGCAGGTCTCCGCCTCGCACGGCGCAGGGGTGACCTTCGTGGTGGCCGGCGAGACACCGGTGGCCTGCGACGTACAGCCGGCCGAGCCCCGCTCCCTCGAGGAATGGGAGGGGCTGCTGGGGCCGGAGGGAACCGCCCTCGCCCGGCTGATCGCGACCGAGCACGACGAAGAGTTGTCCGTCGCGGCCACCAGGGTGTGGAGCGCGATCGAGTGTCTGCGCAAGAACGGCCGCGCACTCACGGCACTCACGGTCGACAGCACGCCCGGGGCGGAGAAGCACTGGGTGGTGCTGCGCTCGGGCGCGGCCCGGATCGCGACCTTCCCAACCGTCCTGGAAGGGGCCGGCGATCCCGTTGTCTTCGCGCTCATGGCGCAGACCATGGAGAGGAACGACTGACGATGCAGCCGTACTACGAGTACCGCCACCTGGTCGGTTTCGAGGACACCAACCTGGTCGGCAACGTCTACTACGTCAACTACCTTCGTTGGCAGGGGCGGTGCCGTGAGATGTTCCTGCGGGACCACGCGCCCGACGTGCTCGCGGACATCCAGGACGACCTGAAACTCTTCACCCTCAAGGTCGACTGCGAGTTCTTTGCGGAGATCACGGCGTTCGACGAGCTGTCGATCCGCATGCGCCTCGACGACCTGACTCAGACCCAGGTGGCCTTCAGTTTCGACTACGTCCGCGTGCGGCAGGACGGAACCGAGGACCTTGTGGCTCGGGGACAGCAACGGATCGCGTGCATGCGCGGCCCGAACAACGACACCCGTCCGGCCCGGGTGCCGGAGGCGCTACGCACTGCGCTGGCGCCCTACTCGGCGCGGCAAGGTGTACAACTCGTCGACACGACGAGCGGGGCCAGGACATGACCACCGCAGACCGGCTGAAGCCACGTCATCGCCCCCTGTGTGTGGCCGACCTGCCGCGGCCGGATCACGTCCTCAGCGAACTGCGCGGCGTGCTGGGACGCTTCGCCACTGGGGTCACCGTCCTCACCGCGGGCCGGGACACCCCCCGAGGCATGACCGCGAACTCCTTCACCTCCGTCTCGCTCGAACCACCGCTGATCCTGGTGTGCGTGGGGCGCACGGCAGCGGTCCACGACGTGATCCTGACGGAGGAGGCCTTCGCGGTCTCGGTCCTCTCAGGCCATCAGCAGGACGTGGCCAAGTACTTCGCGGACCGCAGCAGGCCACGAGGTCCACGTGAGTTCGAGACGGTCGACACCACGCCCGGACAGCACACCGGAACTCCCGTCCTGGCCGACGCGCAGGCATGGCTGGAATGCAGTCTTGCGGCGGTCTACGACGGCGGCGACCACTCGATCTTCCTGGGCTCGGTGCTCGACATCGGGCGCAAGGAGACCGACGACCCGCTGTTGTACTTCGGCGGCGGCTTCCACCGGCTCTCCGTCTGACGCTCATGGCAGGGACTGTTTCCTGCCGGCGGGGACACGGTCGGGAGAGGCTGCCGAGTGTGGCGCCGGCCTTCACCGCCCGGTTCGGGGCGGTGAAGGCCGGTGTTGCGTTCGAGCGGCCTGATGGTCAGCGAGCGCTCCGGCGACTGCGGCGCTGTACGTCGGGTTTCGGAGTGGACCGCCGAGCAGATCCAACGACGACCTTCTGTCTCAGGTCACCAGGCAGGGTCCGCCAGATCGCCGGGCACCGTCGGGTAACGGGAATCGACCCGCCGCCTGCCGCTGCAGGGCAGCGACGTCGTATCCGCCTACGGCCGGGGCCAGGATGCCGACAGCGCCCACAGCCGTTGCGGGTCTTCCGGGCCGGTGGCGACGGCGCACTCCGGAAGTGGCTGGCCCGCCCGGACGGTTGCGATGATGCCTGACAGAGGTGTTCGAGGCGAAATCGGCCCGGACCGGACCGTCGAGACCGACAGCCAAGGGAGAGTTGCCAGATGGCCACCCCGCTCGGTTCGTTGCGCAGGCTTCTGCTCGCCCCTTCGCTGCACTCGGTCAGCTTCGCCGGCCGGGAATTTCCGGTCACACCGACGCCGGCCACGGCGCGGCTTGAGGCGATTCCCCAGTCGGTGGCCGTCGGCTTCGAATGGGGCATCGAGACCCGCGGGACTGCGGAGGTCGAACGGCGGCTGGCGATGGTCGAACCTGAGTTGCGAGGGTTCGCGTACGAGGGGGCCGTCATGGCGTTCACCGTGCGCGACGCGGTGCGCGGGCATCGGACCAGGGAGCTGATTCTCGGATCCGGCCGCCCGCACTTCTTCCTGGCCTACATCGGCATCGGCTTCGCCATGGCACGGTTGCCTCGTCCGCTGTGGCGCAAGGTATTGCCCGATCTCGGCGAAATCCCTTTCCACCCCACGATGAGCTGGCTGGCCGTCGACGGGTACGGCTTCGACCGCGCGTACTTCGACACGGCACGGTGGGTCGACGGGCAGCACCGGCCCGCCCCGTACCCGTGGGACGGGCATCCCGGGTACTTCCTGCGGGCCGTGGACCAGGGGATCGGACGCGCGCTGTGGTTCATCCACGGCGGCCGCGCCCCCGCGGTGGCCGCGGCCGTGGGGCGCTTCACCGAGGACCGGCGGGCCGACCTTTGGAGCGGCGTCGGTCTCGCTGCGACGTTCGCGGGCGGCGCGACGGCCACGGAGCTCGCCGGGCTGCGGGACACGGCCGCCCGGGCCGGCTACGCCGCAGACCTCGCGATCGGCGCGGTATTCGCGATCAAGGCCAGGCACTACGCGGAGTTGGTGCCCGAGCACACGGTCACGGCCGCGTTCGAGCTGACCGGACTGGTCATCGACGAGGCCGTGGATCTGGCCGACCGCACCGAGGTCGAGCACACCGGCACCGGCCCCGTGCCGCAGTACGAGCTGTGGCGCCGGAACATCCGCGCGCACTTCATGAGCGCGGTCGTCGCCCCTTCCCACGAGGAGTAGAGATGGCGAATCAGTTCGGCCGGCTCCGCAGCCGCCTGCTGACCCCGAGCATGAACGAGACGAAGCTGTCCACCCGCGGCTTCCACGAGAAGAGTCCCGAGGCACGAGAACGGCTCGAAACGGTCGGTGCGTCCTTCCTGACCGGCTACGCCTACGCTGCCGCGGCCTCCTCGACCGCGGATGCCGAGGTCCAACTCGAGACCGTGCCGCCACAGTTCCGGGGGTTCGCGTACGAGGGTGCCGCCATGGGGATGGCGGTGCGCGACGGGCTGCCGATCGGCGGCAACCGGCACGTGGAGCACTTCTTGCGTGGCGAGGCCGCGAAACACGCGTACATGGTCTATGTGGGAGTGGGCTGGGCCATGGCCAGGATACCGCGGTTCCGCTGGTCCCGGATGTACACCGCCGACCCGTTGCTGCGCTGGCTCGTGCTCGATGGCTACGGCTTCCACCAGGCGTACTTTCGCACCGACAAGTACGTGCGCGGACAGTATCAGGAGCCCCACTTCCCCTGGCCCGGCGTCCAGTGGTCCTGGTACGCCGACCGGGTCATCGACCAGGGGATCGGCCGTGCCATGTGGTTCGTCGGCGGGACGGACGTCGAGCGGATCACTTCAATGATCGATTCGTTCTCCGAGGAACGGCACGCGGACCTGTACGCGGGGGCCGGACTGGCCGCCACGTACGCCGGGGGCGCCGGCAAGGCAGAACTGCAGCTCCTCCAGGAGCGGGCCGGGAAGCACCGGCAATGGGTCGCCCAGGGTTCTGCGTTCGCCGCCACCGCGCGCCTCGAGGCGGGGCTGGGCAACGAGCACACCGTGCTGGCCACCGACGTGCTGTGCGGCACCACTCCCGAGCAGGCCATGCTCGTCTGCCAGGAGTCGCTGCCCGATCCCTGCGTGGACGACGGCACGCCGGCCTACGAGGTCTGGCGCTGCCGGATCGCCGAGCGGCTAGCCCCCGGTGCGGAGGACTGAGCAGTGACCGTCACCCAGGCCCGAGCGACCGGGACACGGCGGCGGGTCCCGCCCGGACCCTCCCGATTCGCCACCTTCAAGCTGCTCAACATGCTGCTGCGCGACCGGCTCGCACTGATGCGCACGGCCGCGGACGGCTACGGCGATGCCGTGCGGGTCGCGATCGGCCCCAAGACGCTCTACTTCTTCAACCATCCCGACTACGCCAAGTACGTGCTCACCGACAACCCGGGGAACTACCACAAGGGCATCGGCCTGCACCAGGCCCGCCGGGCGCTCGGCGACGGACTGCTGACCAGCGAGGGCGAGCTCTGGCGGGAACAGCGCAGGGTGATCCAGCCCGCCTTTCAGGCCAAGCGGATCGCGGCGCAGGCCTCGGTCGTGGCCGAGGAGGCGGCGCGGATGGTCGGCCGACTTCGCTCCAGAACCGGGGCCGGGCCGGTGGACATCACCGCGGAGATGACCGAGCTGACCCTGGGAGTGCTCGGGCGCACCCTGCTCGACGAGGACCTCAGCGGTCACACCTCGATCGGCCACGACTTCGAGGCCGTTCAGGACCAGGCGATGTTCGAGGTCGTCACCCTCGGGGCGGTCCCGCAGTTCCTGCCGCTGCCCCAGCAGCTCCGTTTCCGCGCCGCCCGAGCTCGGCTGCAGAAGGTGACCGAACAGCTGGCGGCGCACCGCGCGTTGCGCTCCGGCGGAGACACGGACGACGTGCTCTCCCGGCTGCTCGAATCCGTGCACGCCGAACGGGACCCGCGGGTGGCGCGGCGCAGATTGCGCGACGAGCTGGTCACATTGCTGCTGGCCGGACACGAGACTACGGCCAGCACCCTCAGCTGGGCCTTCCATCTCATAGATCAGAATCCCGAGGTGGTCGAGCGGCTGCGCGATGAGGCCCGGAGCGTGCTCGGCGACCGGCTGCCGGAGTTCGGAGACCTGCAACGGCTGACGTACACGACGATGGTGGTCGAGGAGACCATGCGGCTCTACCCGCCGGTTTGGATGCTCTCCCGAATCGCTCAGGGTCCTGATGTCATCGCTGGATACGACATCCCGGCCGGAGCCGACGTGGTGGTGTGTCCCTACACGTTGCACCGTCATCCCGCGTTCTGGGAGCAGCCCGACCGCTTTGAGCCGGACCGCTTCGACCGGCAGCGGCGCGCGCAGCGTCCCCGCTACGCATACATTCCTTTCGGGGCCGGACCGCGCTTCTGCGTGGGAAACCACCTCGGAATGATGGAGGCGGTCTTCGTGATCGCGATGGTCATGCGCGAACTGCGTCTGGTGCTGCCGAAGGGCGCGTCCGTGGTGCCCGAGCCGATGCTCTCGCTCCGGGTGCGCGGCGGCCTGCGGATGTCCGTGCAGCGCGGCTGATGCCTCAGCAGGCCATGCCTGCCCGCTGCGGCACGGTGGTCGCGGATGGAGTACGCCGCGTCGCAGAGGTCTTACTGGACGGGGCTTCGGCGGCTCGGTACCGCGGAGTACGCCGCCGCCCCGGCCAGGAAGATCAGCCCGGCCGGGGCGATGGCCGGGCCAGCCCGTCCAAGGGCCGTGTCCCCGAACCGGATGGGCGCTGGCAGCCGTCCGACCGCAGCCGTGCCGAACGCACCGGCGAGGTTGCGCAGCGCGCCCACACCCGGGAGGCCCGAGCCGGCACCTTGCCGGCGCGACCAGTGCGAGGACGCGGCCGGTGGGCAGGGCGGCGACGAACGAGGAGGGCCAGCCGGGCACCTACTGGTCCGGCGAGCGTCCGCTGCGGCCATGGACGTGACAGAACAAGCGGTCCGCGCCGGTCGGGGAGTCCGGCCGGAGCCGGTGGGTACGTCCACCGCCAGGACCAGGCGTCCGTCGGCGGCCCCGGGATGCGGCAGCCCGGCCAGCCACCTGCCGCAGCCGCGGCACGTCGACGTTGCCGCACCGGCGTGGTCACCGGCCCGTCCGTACGCAGTAACGCGTCGGTCAGCTCGAACTCCCCGTGCACGGGCAGGCAGTCGAAGAAGTCATCCCGGAAGTGTGACGCCACCGCGAAGGGTTAGCGCCGACATCGTGATGCAGCAGACTCATACCCCGACGGCCTTCGTGCTGGTCAAGTGCCTCTTTGGTCCGAGCACAGGTCCATACGGAGGCCGCGTTCACGTCTTAGGAATCCTCGTACGAGCGATCACGTTCGGGGCATCGTTCGAGGTCAGACCATAAAGAACAAGCACAGCGGTTCCGGGCGCGGAGGGCGCTCAGTTGGTGACGGCGCTGCGTGCCGCTTGGATGACTCCGACGGAGGCTCGCACCGCGGCGTCGAGTGTGGCCAGCCTGGCGCGAGTGTCGCCGATGCGTAAGCTGCACGCCTCGATCAGGCCACGGATCAGGCGCACCCATGCAAGATCCCGGGCCGCAGCCAGCCTGGCTGCGTGCGGTTCGCTCACCTGTGCGACGGAAATCCCTCGCACAAGTAGAACTTGATCGTGGCCCCTGGCACGCCCGCACGCCGACAGCCCACTGATTCACACGCGGGGCACCCTCTCCTCCTGCGGCTCTGATGTCGCGTCAAGTCCGGCTGGGATTCAGGCGGCTTCGGAACCCCGGTCGGCACTTGCCTGCGGGCCACGGAACACGGCAAGGGCCTGCTGCCGCTCCATCTCCTCCTCGGTCAGCAGGATGTGCGGCATAGCGCGTCGCAGGATCGGCGGTGCCATCAGCGAAGTGGTGATCGCCACCAGGATCACGATGGTGTACGTGGTCGTATCGAGGACGCCGACGCGGAGCCCGACGGTGGCCACGACGATCTGTATGACTCCGCGGGCGTTCATCCCGCCGGCGAGGGCCAGCGCCTCCCACCTGGTCAATTTGCTGGACAGCGCACCCAAGTACGCGCCGGCGAACTTGCCTGCCACCGCGATCAACAGCGCAATCACCGCGGTGAGCAGCGGGACCGTATGGGTGAGAATGGTCAAGTCCACGCGGAGCCCGGCAGTGGCGAAGAACAGGGGAGCGAACACCGAAACCACCACCGCGCGCAACGGCGCCAGTCGGCGGAGGTCCGCGGTCTTCGCCGAGCCGATCAACAGGCCGCCGAGGAAGGCGCCGAAGGCCGCCTCGAAGCCCATGGCCTGGGTCGCCGCTGCGCTCAGTACGATGATCAGGACGGCGGTTGTGATCGTCGGCCCGTTCTCGGGCGACCTCAGGCACCGTGCGAAGGCACCGCGGACGAGTGGGCGGGCGACGGTCGCGGTCACAAGAAGGGCAATCGCGAGAAGGATCACCGAGGAAGCCACCGTCCCACCACGCACGCCGGCCGTCGCCATCGCGGAGACGATCGAGAGAAGCAGCCATCCGACCACGTCGTCGACCACGCCCGCAGCGATCGTCAACTGCCCGATATTCCTGTGCAGCAGATTCATGTCCGAAAGTGTCTTCGCGATGACCGGCAGGGCACTCACGCACATCGCCACACCGACGAAGAGTGCGAAGGTCTCCCGATTCATTGAGCCGGTCAGCAGCGAGCGCGGGGCCAGCAGCCCTGCGATGACTCCCGCGGCCAGTGGGATCACCAGTCCGGCGACACCGATCCGCAGCGCGACGGTGCCCTTGCGCCGCACGAGCCCGCAATCGACTTCGATGCCGGTGACGCCGACGAACAGCACCACGCCGATCTGCCCAATCGCGTCCAGGAGGTGGAACTGCTCGGTAGTGCGGGGAAACAGCCACGCGGACACCCCCGTCGCGAGATGGCCGAGCACCGTCGGTCCGAAGATCACCCCGGCACACAGCTCACCCACGACGGCCGGCATCCCGAAGCGGCTGGCCAGCCGGCCGAGCAGTAGCGCGACCGAGAGCAGCAGGCCGACCTGCAGGAGGAAGACGAGCAGCGCATGTGCGGCGATCGACGGGGGTGGGGCCACGATGGTCTCCCTGTGCGGCGGAGGTCGGATCAGTGGGCTGACACTGCTGCCGGGAACGTGGCCGCCCCTGGCGTGCCGCATCGCGTGTCCCCACCCCCCAGCTTGCAGTCCTGTGTGCGGCCTCGCTTCTCACTGCGTGCCCAAGTTGATCGGGGACGGTGGCGCCGCCGAGCATGCCGACGAGAGACACGCCCTGGATGGGAATCGCCACGACCACGGCCCTGGGCCCGGTCGGCGGCGAACTGCTGGGCGACTCGGCACTGCTGCGCCGAGACCTCGTCGCCGGACCGACCGACGTCCACTGGCCGCACCATGGGCGAGACCGTGATCGTCCCGCGCGAGCCCCGGGGCCTCGAGGGTGCGGGCTGGCTGGTGAGCCCGGTCACCGACATCCGGACCGGGTGTGGTGAGCTGACGGCCTGGCACCGCCGAATTCACGGTGCCCGGCCGCCATGGTGCCGGTGCCCCACGGTTTCCACACAGGATGGGTGGACCGTGGCTAACCACGGCGGCGTGGGCCGGGGCCGTCAGGTGTATCGGAGACATATCCCTGGGTGACGATCCACTTTGCCGCCTCCTCGAAGTAGCCCGGCCTGTCCGGTAGTTCGGTGTCGAGGCAGGTGACGTAGCGGTTGTACATGCAGAATGCGGCGGCGATCAGGACGGTGTCGTGGATCTGCGCGTCGTCGGCGCCGGTCGCCCGCGCGGCGGCGACCGTGTCGGCCGAGAGGGACCGCACCGGCCCGCACACCTCGGCTGCTATCAGCAGAAGTGCCCGCAGCCGCGGTGCGATCGGCGCGGTGTCCGGATTTGCGAGCACGGCGTCGACGACCGTGTGCCCGGCGTCGAGCTGGGCGGCGGCGAAGGCCCCGTGTGAACCGGAGCAGAAGGGCGTGGAGTTGAGGTGGGACGCGTAGGCGGCGATCAGCTCCCGCTCCCCGCGCGGGAGCGACATGGGGGAGCGCAGGAGCGTCTCTGCTAACTGGCTGAGCGGGGCCGCCGTGTCCGGCCGCTGAGTCATCAACCCGCGGATCCCGGGCTCGTCGTTGTCGATGGCGATGTGCGGCATAGCAGATGTCCTTTCGCGAGCGAAACAGCGTGGCCGTGATACGGATCCGCTCCATGCTCCGCCTCCGAAGGAGGAGTTGACCACCCCCTCCGGGGGGCGCAGTGATGTCTCCTGAGCGAGACCGGTTCGGCTGGGCACCCCTCGGGCCGCTGCTGGCAAAGAGCGTGGTGTCGCGGTACACGTGAACGTGGCTCTGGTCCGAAAATGAAGATGACCCCAGGTCAGTGGGGTGATCGGTGGGATGTGTTCATGCGGCCTCGAGGGGGTCGAAGCGGACGGTGAATCCGAGGGCGTTGGCCTGGCGGGTGATGCGGCGCATGGCGCGTTCGGGGTCACGCTTGGTGAAATAGTCGGCACCGAGATCGTGGTAGGGGACGTCGTCGTGCAGGACGTGCCAGATCGCGATGGTGAGTTTGTGCATGACCGCGACCATGGCGCGTTTGCCTCCCCTGCGTGCGGAGATGCGCCGGAAGTAAGCGGCGAGGTAGGTGTCCTTGTTCCTGATCGCGGCCATGGCAGCGACGCCGAGCAGCCGTTTGAGGTTGCTGTTGCCCGGTCGGGTCGTGCCGGACTTGCTCACTCCGGCGGACTCGTTCTGCCCGGGGCCAGACACCGATCCACGACGCGAGGTGTCCGGCGGTCGGAAACCGGTTCATGTCACCACCGGTCTCGGCCAGGATGATCTCCGCTGCCATCCGGCCGATTCCCGGGATCGAGTCGAGCAGGTCGAGTTCGTGCTCGCGCTCGGCCGGAAGGTCGGCGATCCGGGTGTCGAACACGCTGACGGCGCTCTTGAAGCGGTCGATCTTGTTGAGGTAGTGGCGGACCATGAACGCGTGGTGGGCGGTGAAGTCGCCGTCCAGGGCCTCGATGAGGGCTGGGATCTTCGCGCGGGCCTTGCCGACGGCGAGGCCGGCCAGCTGCCCGGGGTGTTCCCCGGCGATGAGAGCCTCCAGGATCGCCCGGCCGCTCACGCCCGTGACATCGTCAGCACCGAGGTGAGCTTCATGCCGGTGTCCTCCAGCTCCTTCTCCAGCCGCTGAACCTCCCAGCCCGCGGCTCGCACGAGCTCGGTACGCCTGCGGGTCAGATCCCGCAGTTCCCGGACCGCACGCTCGGGGACGAACGAGGCCATCACCATCCCGGACGCGCCGGCCCGGGCGAGGATGGCCGCGTCGCTGGGGTCGCTCTTGCGTCCCCGAATCCCCTTGAGATGAGCGGGGTTGACCAGCATCAGGCTCAGATGGGGCTGCAGAACGTAATAGACACCGCGCCAGTAGTCGGCGGTGGCCTCCATGACCACCACCTCAACCTCACGCTCGGACAGCCAGGTCAACAACCGACGGACCTCCGACCGCGTGGTCCCGAACCGCTCCGTCTCCAAACTCCAGGTCCCCGACCGCTTCGTGCTGGACGTGCGCACGCAGGCCAGCAGGAACCGCTTGCCCAGGTCCACTCCCGCGGTCCGCAGATGGAGGACCTCGCCACTGCGGTCCCGCTCCTCGACCGTGCGTGGGGACAGTCACTTGCGCTGCCCGCCGTTTGACCCTGTGGCAGGCGGCGGATGGCTGCAACTCGAGCCCTGGTTCCCTGTGCGGTGCCGGGCCCGGGGGGGAACCCTCGCTACGCGTGGAGGCCGGCTTCGCCTACGACGCGGACGCCCGTCTCCTCCCCCGGACCGACCGGCAGGGGCCCAGCGACCCGGATGGCGATCGGGGCGTCGTGGCCTTCGACGGTCACGCTGACCATGGCGTCGTGGCCGTAGTAGCAGATGTCGGTCACCGTTCCGTTGACCGCGCCCTTGGCGTCCGCATCGGTGAGGCGGAGCTGTTCCGGGCGGAGCAGGACGGTGCCGGCGCGGAGGTCGGCAGGTGGGGCGACGAGGGGTACGGGTCCCAGGGCGGTCCTCGCTGTGCCGTCGGCCTCGACGGTGGCGGGGAGCAGGACGGCGTCGCCGACGAAGTCGGCGATCCAGGGGTCGGCGGGGCGGCGGTAGAGGTTTTGCGGGGTGTCGCACTGGGCGACGCGGCCGTCCCGTACGACGGCGACGAGGTCGGCGGTGGACAGGGCCTCCTGCTGGTCGTGGGTGACGAGGACCGCCGTGGCGCCGGTCGCCCGCAACGCGGCCCGTACGTCTGACCGCACTTCTGTCCGCAGCGCGCTGTCCAGGGCGTTGAACGGCTCGTCCAGGAGCACGAGTTCGGGGCGAGGGGCGAGCGCGCGGGCCAGGGCGACACGTTGCTGCTGGCCGCCGGAGAGTTCGTGCGGCATGCGGTCGCCGTAGCCGGCGAGGCCGACCAGTTCCAGCATCTCCTCGGTGCGTCGTCGTCGTTCGGCCCGGTCGGTGCCGGTCAGCCCGAAGGCGACGTTGCGGGCGACGTTCAGGTGCGGGAAGAGGGCGCCCTCCTGGGGCACCATGCCGATGCGGCGGTGCTCCGGCGGCACGTGGACGCCGGGGCCCACGAGGATGCGGTCGCCGAGGCGGACGGTGCCCGCCTCGGCGTGCAGGAATCCGGCGGCGATCCGCAGGAGGGTGGTCTTGCCGCAGCCGGAGGGGCCAAGGACGGCAGCCAACGCGCCTGCGGGCACGGTGAGTTCGAGCCCGCGCAGGACCGGTTCTCCGGCTCCGTAGGACTTGGTGAGCCCTTCGACGTGCAGTTCGTTCATGTCCGGTGCCTGCCTAGGAGGTACGAGGGGATGGCGGCCAGCAGGATCAGCGTGGCGGCGTAGGGGGCGGCGGCCGCGAACGATCCGGCGCCGGTCTCCGTCCAGAGCCGGGTGGCGAGGGTGTCCATGCCGGTGGGGCGCAGCAGCAGGGTCGCGGGCAGTTCCTTCATGCAGACCACGAAGGTCAGTGCGGCGCCCGCGGCCACGCCGGGCGCGGCCAGCGGCACGGTGACCTCGCGCAGCACCTGCCACGGCCGTCGCCCCAGCGAGCGGGCGACGTCCTCCAGGACGGGCGGCGCCTGGAGCACGGCCGCGCGGGTGGCGGCCACCGCAACGGGCAGGAACAGCACCGCGTACGCGCAGACCAGCAGCGGGAGTTGCTGGTAGAGCG
This sequence comes from Streptomyces sp. HUAS ZL42, assembly GCF_040782645.1. Taxonomy (GTDB): domain Bacteria; phylum Actinomycetota; class Actinomycetes; order Streptomycetales; family Streptomycetaceae; genus Streptomyces. The sequence goes on along the minus strand of NZ_CP160403.1, from coordinate 565,172 downwards.
GGTAGGCGTAGCGCACGGCGAAGAACACCAGCGCGAGGGCGACCGTGATGCCGGGCAGGGCGTGTCCGGCGTAGGCCGCCTGCTCCAGCAGCCGGGCGCCGCGCCCCCGGTTCCGGGCGGCGATCACCCCGACCGGCAGGGCGAGGAGTGTGGTGAGGCCCGCGCCCGCCGCCGCGACCCCGAACGTGGCCCACGCGGTCTGGGCGAGCCCGCCCAGGTCCCAGGTGGCCGAGTTGCCGACGGCCAGCCAGTACCCGAGGGTGCCCAGCGGGAAGCCGACCGCGACTGCTGTGACCGTCCCGCACCACAGCAGGGCGAGTGGCCGCCACCGGCCGAGGGCGACCCGAACGAACGGGCGGGCGGTGCCCGTTCCGGTCCTGGCGTGCCCGGCGCGGCCGCGCGTACGGGCCTCGGCGGCGACCAGCGCGATGGTCATCACCACCAGGACCACGCTGAGCGCGGCGGCCGGAGTGCGGTCGAAGGAGGCGCGGTAGGAGGTGTGGATGGCCCGGGTGAAGGTGTCGTACCGCATCAGCGAGACCGCGCCGAAGTCGGAGAGCACGTACAGCGCGACGAGGAGTGCGCCGCCCGCCGCGGCGGGTCGCAGCTGCGGCAGGGTGACGCGCAGGAACGTGGCGAGCGGGCCGTGGCCGAGGGAGCGCGCGGCCTCCTCCTGCGCCGGGTCGATGCTCCGCAGCGCGGCGGCGACCGGCAGATGCACATACGGGAAGCTGACCAGGGTCAGCGCCAGCGCGGCACCGCCGAAACCGGCGAGGTCGGGTTCGGCCGACAGCCAGGCAAAGGCGGCGACATAGCTGGGCACGGCCAGCGGCAGCGTGGCCAGCACGGACCACAAGCGTGCCCCGGGCAGCGCGGCACGCACGGTGAGCCAGGCCAGCGAGATGCCCAGCACCAGGCAGGACGCCACGACCACGACGGTCAGGCCGAGGCTGCGCCCGAGGAGGTCCAGGGTGCGTTCGTCGGAAACGACGTCCCAGGCGAAGGCAGGGCCACGTTCGAGGGCCCGCACTGCGAGATAGCCGAGGGGCAGCAGAGCGAACAGGGCGGCCACGCAGGCAGGGACGAGCAGGACGAGGGGCGGTCTGCGACCGGCCGTGACGAATCGTCGCGCCAGGCGAGCCGCTCGTTTCCGACTCCCCTCCGGCGCGTTTGTGGGCTCGCCCCCGACCCGGGCGAGGAGGGCTCCGGTCGGGGGCGCGGAGGACGGCGATGTGGGCACGGCAGGTCAGACCAGTCCGACGTCCTGGAGCATGGCCAGCGTCTCCTGCAGGGACTCCAGCTTGCCGAGGTCGATGTCGGGGGACTCCAGGGACTCGAACGGCGGCAGGCCCTCGACCTTGCTCGTGACTCCCGCGGCCAGCGGGTACTCCTTCGTCTCGTCCGCGAAGTAGGCCTGCGCCTCCTTCGACAGCAGGTAGTCCACCGCCTTCTGCGCCGCCGCGCTCTGCCCGCTGTCCTTGAGGATGCCGGCACCGGCGACGTTGATCAGCGCACCGGGGTCCTTGCCGGGCAGGAACTTGAGCTTGGCGTTGACCTTGTCCTCGCCCTTCTCGGCGACCCGCTCGTACCAGTAGTAGTGGTTGACCAGGCCCAAGGAGACCTCGCCGGACTCGACGGAGTCCAGGGTCGCGAGGTTGTGGGCGTACGTCTTGGCGCCGTTCGCCTTCAGGTCCTCAAGCCACTTGCGGGTGACGTCGTCGCCCTTGAGGACCCGCATACCGGTGACGAACGCCTGGAAGGAGGCGTTGGTCGGCGCGAAGCCCACCTGGCCCTTCCACTGCGGCTTCACCACGTCGAACACGCTGTCCGGGACCTCGCCCTCGCCGACCTTGTCCGGGTTGTAGGCGATCACGCGGACGCGTCCCGAGAGGCCGACCCAGTCGCCGTCGGAGCCACGGTAGGCGTTGCCGACTTCGTCCAGGGTGGCCTGCGGGAGCTTCTGCAGCATGCCTTCCTTGGACAGGGCGCCCAGTGCGCCTGCGTCCTGGGAGAAGAACAGCCCCGCCTTCGTGCGGTCGCCCTCCTCCAGGATCTGGGCGGCCAGTTCCGCGCTGTCGCCGTAGCGAACCTCGACCTTGGTGCCGACAGCCTTCTCCAGCTTGTCCAGAAGTGGCTTGACCAGCTTCTCGTTGCGGCCGGAGTAGATGACGAGGGAGGAGCCCCCGCTCTGATCCTCGCTGTCCTTGTCGCCGGTCCCGCACGCGGTGAGTGCGGGGAACAGCAGCCCGGCCGTGGCCAGCGCGGTGATCCGACGAGCCGTGGGGCGTCGCATGGTGTGTGCCTTCCTGCGGGGCTCGCCTGCACGCCGCCGGTCCTGTGGTCCGGTGGAGAGCGATGGGCGAAGCGGTCCTGTGATTTTGCTGTGGCTTGTTTACGACCATGCTATGAATAAGGTAAACCTTGCCTAACAGTCAAGGGTTGTTAAAGCGGACGTTGCCGCGGAAAGGGCGCGCCCTCGTGATCCACTCCTCTCTGCCCCTCCCGGTCCCGCTTCCCGTTCCCCGTCCGAGGGACTCCTCCGCCCTCCAACCCGCCACGCCCACCCCGCCGCTCCGGTGGCCGAAGGCAGTTCCGTTCGCACGTGAACTGGCGGCGCACGGTGACCGCGTGGCGCTCATCACTTCGGACGGAGAACTGTCGTACGGCCAACTGGCCGACCGGGTGGCCGTCACCGCCGAGCGCCTGGGGCCGGTACGTCGACTGGTACTACTGGCCGGCGCCAACCGCACCGACGCCCTCGTCACACACCTGGCCGCCCTGTCCGCCGGCCACCCCGTCCTGCTCGTCCCGGGCGACAGCGACAGCACTGTCCACTCGCTGACCGAGGCGTACGCCCCCGACGTCGTCGCCCGCCCGCACACCGACGGAACCTGGACGCTCGACGAACGGCACCCCACGAGCGCCCACACCCTTCACCCGGACCTGGCCCTGCTGCTGAGCACCTCCGGTTCGACCGGCTCACCGAAACTGGTGCGGCTCTCCCACGACAACCTCCAGGCCAACGCCGAGTCCATCGCCACCTACCTCGGCATCGACGACACCGACCGGGCCGCCACCACGCTGCCCATGCACTACTGCTACGGCCTGTCCGTCATCCACAGCCACCTGCTGCGCGGCGCCGGGCTCGTCCTCACCGAACGGTCGGTGTCCGACACCGCCTTCTGGGAGGAGTTCCGCACCGGCCGCGGCACCTCGCTGGCCGGCGTGCCGTACACGTTCGACCTGCTCGACCGGATCGGGTTCGCACGGATGGACCTGCCGCACCTGCGCCGCGTCACCCAGGCCGGGGGCCGACTCGCACCCGAACGCGTCGCCCGCTACGCCCGGTTGGGCCTCACTTCCGGCTGGGAGCTGTTCGTGATGTACGGGCAGACCGAGGCCACGGCCCGCATGGCCTACCTCCCGCCGCACCTCGCCGCCCAACGCCCGCAGGCCATCGGCGTGCCGATACCCGGCGGCTCCTTCCGGCTGGAGCCCGTCGACGGTCACGGTCCGGATGCCGGCGAACTGGTCTACTCGGGACCGAACGTGATGCTCGGCTACGCCGAGAGCCCTGCCGACCTCGCCCTCGGCCGGACCGTCGAGGACCTGCACACCGGCGACCTCGCCCGCCGCGCGCCCGACGGGCTGTACGAGATCGTGGGCCGCAGCAGCCGCTTCGCGAAAATCCTCGGGCTGCGGATCGACCCGCAACGCGTCGAGACCCTGCTGGAGGAACATGGAGTCGCCGCGCACTGCGCAGCAGACGGGGAGGCGCTGGCCGTGGCCGCCCGCGCGGACGCCGACGCGGAGGCACGGATCCGACAACTGGTCGCGGAGGAGTGCGGGCTCCCACCCCGCGCCGTACGGGTCCGATCCCTCGCCGAACTGCCCCGGCTGGTCACGGGAAAGCCCGACTACGAGGCCGTACGACGGCTGACGCGCCCCTCCGCGGAGACGACGCCCGACCCGGCTGACGATCTGGCCTGCCTCTACGGGGAGATCCTCGACCGCGCCGACGTCACCGAGGACAGCAGCTTCGTCAGCCTGGGCGGCGACTCCCTGTCCTACGTCGAGATGTCCCTGCGCCTGGAGGAGTCGCTGGGTCACCTGCCCGCCGACTGGCACACGAGGACAATCCGTGAGCTGCGGTCCATGGCGGCGCCCGCGGCTGAGGGGCCGCAAGGACGGGACGGTACGCAGCCGCGGCCGGACCGGCCGGTCCGGCCGGTCTCCGGGCTCCGGAGAGCTCTGCGATCCTGGACTGCCCCGAAGTCCTGGCGGACCCGCCGCACCCTGGAGACCAGCATCGCCCTGCGCGCCGTCGGGATCGTCCTCGTCGTCGGCTCGCACATCGAGGTCTTCACCGTCAAGGGCGGCGCACACATCCTCCTCGGCATCGCCGGCTACAACTTCGCCCGCTTCCGGCTGACCGACGCGGGACGCCGCGAACGCGTACGGCGCCTGTGGCGCAGCATCACGCGCATCGCGGTACCGAGCATCGTGTGGATCACCGGCGCGGTGCTCCTGACCGACTTCGTCGACCCGGCCAACGCCCTGCTGCTCAACAGCCTGATCGACCAGGGGACCGAACGCTTCGAGTTCGCCTACTGGTTCCTGGAGGCGCTGGTCCACTACCTGATCGTCCTCGCCGTCCTCATGGCCGTACCGTTGCTGGACCGGCTGGAGCGACGGTATGTGTTCGGCGTGCCGCTGGCGCTCACGGCGATCGGACTGGCCGGTCGATACGACCTGCTGGGCCTGCAGCCCCTGCACCTCCAGCTGAGCCCCACCGGCGTGTTCTGGCTGTTCGCGCTGGGGTGGGCGGCCGCGCGGGCCGGCACCGTGCGCCAACGGGCGCTGCTGACAGCGGTGCTGCTGCTCACCCTGCCCGGCCTGTTCGCGGACCAGCCGCTGCGCACGACCCTCGTGATCGCCGGCCTCGGCCTGCTGATCTGGGTACCGACCCTGCCCAGCCTCGGCCCGCTCAACGCGCTGGCGGGTGTCCTGGCGAGCAGTTCCCTGTACATCTACCTGACGCACTACCAGGTGTACCCCTACCTGCAGGAGGACTTCCCGCTCACGGCCCTGTTCGCCTCGCTGTTGGTCGGCGTCGGCTACGCGGCGGTCGTGACCCGGGTTGCGCGGACGGTCAGGTGGCTTTGAACACTGCCCTCCGCCACGCACATCAGCGTCTCGGGCGCAGACCGACTGCGGCCATCGCCGTGCCCGGACTCTCAGGGCATGGGCCCCGCACGAGCGGCGGGGCCCATAGGGTCAGCAGGTCGAATTGGTCTGCGTGAGGAGGCCGAGCCGCCACGGGAGGAGGTTGTAGTCGCCGCCCGCGTTGGGGTTCATGCCCTGGTAGAGGTACTGGAGCCGGCAGGAGGGGATGGTGAGTGTCTGGTCGTAGCCGGTTCGGATCATCTCGCCGTGGCTGATGTCCCTGGTCCAGGCCCCCGAGGGGAAGGTGACGTTGTTGGCGCGGGCGAACGGATTGCTCTCGGACGCGGCCAAGGGCGTCCAGGAGCCGGCGAGGCTGCCGGCGGTCCAGGAACGGAAGTAGCGTCGGCCGTCCGATCCGATCGCCTCGACGAGCAGCAGGTACTGGTTGCCGCCCTGCACCTTGTAGACGTTGCTCGCTTCGAACAGGGCGTACTTGTTGGAGTCCTGTAGCGCGATGACGGTGTTCGTGAAGCCGCCCGGGAACTGGCCGACGGTCGTCTGCGAGCGGTACAGGTGGCCGTTGTCGTCGGAGGAGAACAGGTAGCAGTTGGCGCTGTCGCAGATCACCCACATGTCGACCCAGTAGCCGCCTCCGATGTTCTGCCGGATGATGTCGGGCATCGACGAGTAGAAGTTCCGCGGGGCGCTCCACCCGTTCGGGTTGCTGATGTCGGGGTTGGTGGAGTACGAGGCGTTGCCGGTCTGGTAGACGAGGTACCACAGGCGCTGCGGCGCGTAGTAGAAGACCTGCGGCGCGGCCCGGTAGCCGGCGCCGATGGCGCTGCGGTCCAGATAGTGGTGCGTGGCCGAGCCGGCCTGGGACCAGTCACTGAAGTTCAGGTACACCAGGTTGTAGCCGGAGGAACTGGCCACGCTGGCGAACACATGGTACTTGCCGTTGTAGTGGACGACCGTCGGATCCTTGATCCCGGCGATGTTGTGGGTGGCGTCCGGTTTCGGTGCGATCAGCGGGCCGCTGGAACTCCAGGAGAAGCGGGAGGGCAGAGCGGCGGCGGACCGGGTCGACAGGGCGGTGGCTTTCTGTGTCGCGGCCGTGCCGCCCAGCGCCGACAGCGTCGCGTTGTACGCCGGCTTCTTGTTGCCGCCCCGGTCGAACAGCAGAGGGTTCTCCCCACTGCGCCAGGAGTCGCTGTCGCGGATGCCCCAGACGGTGATACCGGTACAGCGCGCCACGTTCATGCAGGCCCGGACCGTGTTCGCGTACGCCGTCGGAGAGGCCTGGGCGATGTCGAGCTCGGTGATCTGGACGTCCACGCCGAGCGCGGCGAAGTTCGCCAGTGTCGTCTGGAAGCCGGCCGGTGGGCCACCGGTGCCGAAGTGGGCCTGGAATCCGACGCAGTCGATGGGCACTCCGCGCGCCTTGAAGTCGCGCACCATGCGGTAGACGCCCTGGGTCTTGGCGGCGCTCCAGTTCTCGATGTTGTAGTCGTTGTAGCAGAGCTTGGTCCCCGAGTCGGCGGCCCGCGCGGTGCGGAAGGCCTGCTCGATGAAGCCGTCGCCCAGCAGATTCTGGAACACCGACGGGCGGTGCTGGCCGCTGCCGCCGTCCGCGAAAGCCTCGTTGACCACGTCCCAGGCGAAGACCTTGCCCTTGTAGTGGTTCATCACGCTGGTGATGTGGTTGTTCATCACGCTGCGCAGGGTGTTCGCGTCCCTGATGGAGCTGACCCAGCCGGGCAGTTGGGAGTGCCAGACCAGGGTGTGGCCGCGCATGCGCTGCCCGCGTGCCGTGGCACGGTTCACGATCTGGTCCGCGGGGCCGAAGTTGAACGAGCCGCGGGAGGGCTCGGTCGTGTCCCACTTCATCTCGTTCTCGGGAGTGACCGAGTTGAACTCGCGGTCCAGGATCGTGGTGTACGTGCCGTCGCCGAGCCTTCCGGCGGCCACGGCGGTTCCGAAGTACCGTCCGGACTGGGCCGCTTGGGCGCCAAGAGTGGAGGCCTTGACGGCGTCGGGCGCCCCGGTCGCGGTCCCGGGCGTCACCAGGGCGGCCGCGGCCAGGAGGGACAACACCGAGGCTCGACGACGGCCGAGTCGTTTCAGCGGGTTCATGGTTCTCCTCGTGCGGGGGGTGGGGGGTTGGGTGTGCGATCCTCCGATCGTTCAGGGGGCGACGACATGCCTTGATAAGGGCATGACATATCCATGACTGTCGTTCTCCTTGGGCCGCCCCGGCCGTTGCGGCTTGGCGTTCACGCGGGACTTCCCTGCGTTCGTTCGTGCGGCGCGGAGGGGCCGGATCGATCCCACAGTTCGTCATGTCGAACAGGGATCGGCTTGTCGGGCATCCTGGATGATAGAAGGTCGGTGGATCCCGTCAATACCCCTCGCATGATTCGCGAGCTGTATCGAAACATTCGAGATCTGGTGGACTCAGGCTGTCACAGGTCCACTGTCCGAATGTCGCAGATCGGCATGGCTTTGTTCCGTCGCCGAGGTCGAGCGGCGGAGCCCGGGTGCCGGAGGGTGTTGACATGTTGGGACGCCTCAATAGGCTCAGTGAGCGCCCCAACTTTCCGAATGGCCATCGAAATTGCGACCGTTGAGGCCCCGTGGAGTGTCATGAACCTGGCACCTTGCTTCGCGCGCTACCCGCCCATGGCGCCCTGTCGGAAAAGGAGCCCCCGGTGCCCAGACGATCAGGCAGGCGACTGCTCCACTTCTTCGCGGCCGTCGCGATGACGGTCACCGCCACCGTCACGGCCTCTGCCCACTCCACCGCTTCCGCAGCGCCCGGCAGTCCGGCACTCGTTCCACCGTTGGGCTGGAACAGCTGGAACAGCTTCGGGTGCGGGATCACCGAGGCCCAGGTGCGCCAGGCCGCCGACGCGATGGTGTCCTCCGGCATGCGCGACGCCGGCTACCGGTACGTGGTGGTCGACGACTGCTGGTTCGACCCGCAGAGCGACGCGGCAGGCAACCTGCGGGCCAACCCGACCAAGTTTCCCGGCGGGATGAAGGCGCTCGGGGACTACATCCACGGCAAGGGCCTGAAGTTCGGCATCTACCAGGTGCCGGGCGACCGCACCTGCGCGCAGACCAGCGGCGCCTATCCCGGGTCGACGGGGAGCAGGGGACACGAAGCCCAGGACGCCGCAGTGTTCGCCTCGTGGGGCGTCGACCACCTCAAGGTACAGGCCGTCGGCCAGCGCCCAGTCGACCACCTGCTTGACGCGCTCATGAACGTGGCGTCGATGGTGTAGGGGGCGGTGGCGGACTGGTGGTCCGTCCAGGTCACCGGGATGCGGACGCTGCGGTAGCCCTGCGCGCGGATGGTGTCGAACAGGTCCTTGGTGACCTTCGGGTTGCCCCAGGACGTCTCGTCCGGGATCGCGTCCAGGGTGTTGCCCAGGTTCCAGCTGGGCTGCATCGCGGCGACGGCGTCCATGGCCCGGGCCGGAACTCTGACCGTCGACTGTGCCGGTTCCGCCTTGCCGTCCGGCGCGGCGATCGCGGGGCCGGCGGACAGTCCCAGGATGACGAGCAGCGCCATCAGCAGGCCGGCCAGGCGCCCGGGGCCGCGGCAGCGGTGGCGCGCGGTTTGCCGTATGTCTCTCATGTTCTTTCCTCTCGTTCGGTCGTGCGTTTCGGTCGTGCCTTTCGGTCGGTCGTACGGTTGATCCGATCCGTGGCGGGCAGCGATCGGGTGTCGCTGCCCGCCACGCCGGCCGGCACGGCTCGACTGGGTGATGTGTGCCGTGACGTCCTCGGCGTCAGCCGTCGAGGGGCTCGTAGTCGAACCAGTCGAAGTGGACGGTGCCTGCCGTGGCGTACATACCGATGACCCGGCCGGTGAAGCCGCCCGCTACCTCCGTCGACAGGTAACGACCGTCGAGGGTCGCGAGCTCGGTGAACGTTCCGTCCGGGGCTTCGATGCCCAGAAAGACGACGTCGGGTCCGGTGGAGGGTCCGTGCGGTGACGGCGGGTCAGTGATGGTGACGGCAAGGACCACGGGCCCGGCGGGCACGGACCGGGCCGCCACGACCGTGCGCAGGGAGCCGACGCGCGCGATCACCCGCACCTCCGTGCCGTCCGCCTCGATCGCGTAGTGGTGCCGCTCGTCCAGCCGGACGGCGAGGCCGCCGCGTCCCTGCTCCGGGTCGACCAGGGTGCGTGCGCGGCAGGTGAGGTGCTGCTGGCGGCGGCCGGTGAACACCACGTCGGGCTCGTCCAGGGAGCCGCCGCGCGCGCGGAGCGTCAGCCATCCGGGGCGCTCCTTGGTGGTGCAGAGCTCGGCGGGGCGGTCCCGCACGGAGATCCAGGCCGGCCCGAGTTCGTTGAGCTCGAAGTCGTCGCGCCGTTCCTCGGCGGGGGCGGGGGAGATCGGCCAGGGGAGCCCGGACAGGTCCAAGGCGACCTCGCCGACGACCGGCCAGCCGTCCTCCCAGGTCACGGGAGCCAGGAAGGTCTCCCGGCCGAGCACGTGCCAGCCGGGCGTGCCGCCGCGCGGCCGCACCCCGAGCAGGACCATCCACCACGAGCCGTCGGGGCCCTGGACCAGGTCCGCGTGGCCGGTGTTCTGAACGGGGTGGTCGGTGCCGCGGTGGGTGAGGATCGGGTTGGCCGGGTGCGGCTCGAACGGGCCGGTCGGTGTACGGCCGCGGGCGATCGACACGCCGTGGCCGCGCTCGGTGCCGCCCTCGGCGATGAGCAGGTACCAGTGGTCGCCGATCCGGTACAGGTGCGGTGCCTCCGGAGCCTTCGCGCCGGGGCCCCCGGACCAGAGCCTGTGGGGTGTGCCGTACGTCTGTCCGGTGGCCGGGTCGATACGGACCTGCGACACCCCGGCGACGGTGCACCAGCACGTGCCGTCCTCGTCCCAGGCGAGGTCGGGATCGATACCGGGCACGCCTGGCGCCGGGATCGGATCCGACCACGGTCCGGCCGGGTCGGTTGCCGTGACGATCAGGTTGCCGCCGCCCTCGCTGCAGTTGGTGACGATCAGCCAGAAGCGTCCGTCGTGATGGCGCAGGGTGGGGGCGTAGATGCCGCCCGAGGACGGCATGGAGGCCGGCAGACGCAACTGCTCAGGGCGGTCCAGGACGTTGCCGATCTGCCGCCAGTGCACCAGGTCACGGCTGTGGAAGAGGGGTACTCCGGGGAAGTACTCGAAGCTGGAGCAGGCGAGGTAGTAGTCGTCGCCGACCCGGCAGATGCTGGGGTCGGGGTGGAAGCCGGGGATCACGGGGTTGGCGAACGTGCTGTCCGCCCGAAGCTGGTGGGGCACCCGATGGGGTCCTCTCGTCGAGTCGTGGTGCTGGGGTGGCGTGGTTCAGGGAGCGTCGGGGGCCGTGGGGGTGATGCGCAGCAGGACGGCGGACGGTGCGGTGGGCAGGGTCAGGCTCAGCTCGGCCGAGTCGGGTGCCCAGGCGGGAAGTGCCCGGCCGGTCGACGGGTGGAGCAGGTCGACACGGGCGGCGGTGTCTCGCAGATGGGGCAGGCGAAGCGTTGCCGTGGTGTCGGCTCCGGGGCGGCGCCAGGCGGTGAGGTAGGTGGTGGCGGGAGTGCGCAGGGCCAGGGCGATCCAGGTGTCGTCCCAGGAGGGAAGGCCGAGTGGCCAGGACGGCACGGCGTGTGGCAGGTAGGCGCGGATGGCCTGTACGCCGCCACCCCTTCGTGGACCAGGGCGTGGGCCTCCGGCTCGAGTTCGGGAATGCGGCCGGAGAGCTGGATCCGGCCGAGGAGCGCGTTGGCCATGGTGAAGGCCACCTCGTCGAGGGTGTCCTCCGGCTGGGGGTATGCCCAGACGGCACCCTGTTCGGGAGTGGCGGCGGTCGGTGATACTGCGTGCCGTCATGAGGTTTCCTTGGGTACGGAGAGACGAGTGATTCTCTGACGGGATGTCAGGACTGGTTGGAACACGCCCAGTTCCTCGTAGACGGTCACCATGAGGGTGCTGCTGGGTTGACGAGGCTTCTGCGGTTCAACTCGTGACTCATGGCGGCGGACCATTCTCGGCAGCTGTCGAAGCGCTTCACCTCGCAGGCGAAGGTAACGGAGAAGTTTCGTTCGAAACAAGGGCTCCTACGCCAGGGAACTTTCTCTCCTCTGGCTCGTTGAGAGCCTCCCAGGGGCGATGATGCTGTCGATGCGCTTCGACACCCCGCCTTCATCGTCGAGCGAGCGCAGGTTGGCTTCCGGGATTCATTCGCAGTGCACCGGCGTTCACGCCGGTGGTGAAGCGAATCTGAAGCCGGCGACGCGGAGCGTCGCCGAATCGTTCCGGCGGAGCTGGATCCGCCTGATCCGTCCTCAGCCTGTCACTGGCTGGTGTTAGCGTCCGGATCGTGCAGCAGGGCAGGCGTTTCCCACCGCGGCAGTACTGTCGAAGACGCTGGTCACCGAGGCGAAGAAGAGCGTTGAGCGGCACTGGTTGGGCGAGGTGTCGGTGGTGGTGCAGCAGCAGTCACTGCGGGACGCGGAGAGCGCCTACCGAAACTTCTTCACCTCCTTGAGGGGGCGCCCAAAGGAACACGGGTAGGGGCGCCCCGCTTCTCGGAGCGGCTCCTGACGAACAGCCGACTGAATCGGCAGTCGCCGCCCCGACGTCCGGTGAAAGGAGATACGCGCCTGGGCGGCGCGATCAGTGCCGGGCGAACTGGACCTGGGTCGGTTGCACGACGTTCGCCCGTAGGGCGATCCCGCTGACGGTCAGCTGTTCCCCGTAGATGTCCGTGATTCTGATCGTGCTGCCGCACCCACTCCCGTCGGCGGATATGAAGTAGTTGTAAGAGGTGCGGGGCAACTGCCGCCAGCCGCTCCCGGTGCGGACCTCCAGCCGCGCCACCGGATTGCGATGGCCGATCGCCTGGATGCCGCACCAGTAGGGGCTGGACCCGGTCTTGTACCTGATGGACACCGTCTGGGACGTGCTGGGGCTGACCAGGCTCCAGGTGATCGGGATCCGGCCGACCTTGAGGTCGGCGAGTTTGGCGAAGGCCTGTTGGCTGAGGTCGATTTGCCCGGGTGCGCAGGGCAGGGGGCACTCGTTGGTGATCCGTACCGTGATGGAGGCGCCGTTCGCCGCGCGGACGCGGACGTACGCGCCGCACGCCCTGGACGTCTCGTAGTCGGTGGTGTTCATCGCCGCGATCATCATGTCGTCGCTCGGGCCGAACAGGCAGGCGCCGTCTCCGTCGGCGGCCTCGTAGGCGGTGGCGACCCCTGTGTAGGTGGTCCCGGGCCGTATCCGCCCTGCCGACGATGCCGTGGTCGACTTCGTTCGCGTGGCCCGCGGGGTGGACGCGGCCGACGGTCGTTTCGACGGAGTGCTTGCGGAAGCCGTCGGCGTCGGCGAGCCCGTCGCGGTCGGGGTGCCCGTGGGACTCGGGGTTCCTGTCGGGGGTGTAGCCCTCGTCGGGGTGCCGGTGGCGGGAGCGAGCGCGACCGAGGCCCCATCGGTCTCGTGATCGGGGAGCAGCGCCATGACCAGGGCGGCGACGACCCCCGCGGCGGCGATCGCCACCGTAGTGCCCACCATCAGTCTGTGTCTGCGCCTGCGCTGCCGCGCGGCCTGCCTTGCTGTCTTCATGCCTGTCCGTTCGGATGATCGAGTCGACGGTGCACTGTTGAGTGACCACAGGAAGCGCAAAGGTTGCCGACATTTTTTTTTCGGCTTGTCGACGAGGAGCGGTCCCACCCCCGAGGCACGTCCATTCCGTCGCCTCATCTTGGTTGTATCAGTCGCCCATCGATGACTCATCGACCTCGATACGACACTGCCGCATGACCGACGGGCGGTTGTGCCTTCCGTTCCCTAGCGTCGCTGCGATCACTGTCAGCCGGCACTCCAGCCTGGGGGAACTTTGCGCAGAGGAGTGAAAGCAGCATGTGCGGCCACGGCCGCGACGACAGTGGCGGCGGCCCTGGTCACAGGACTGACCGGTCAGGCGACGCTCGCGCCGCTGCGGGTGCCGACCGCCGTCAATTACACGGGGAAAGCCACCGGCACGGACCGCGTCACCCTCGTCACCGGTGACCGTGTCATCGTCGATGCCAAGGGCCAAGTCGTCGGTATGGAGCGGGCCAAGGGGCGCGAGCGGGTGCCCGTGCAGATACGGAAGAAGGGCCACACCCTCGTCATACCGACGGACGCGGCCCGGATGATCGCGAGCGGCAGCCTCGACCAGCGGCTGTTCGACTTCACCGAGCTCAACAAGCCGGCCAACCGCAGGAACCAGCGGGATGGCATGAAGGTCCTCGTCGGCTACAAGGGCAGCGCACGCACCCTGAAGGCCGCGGTCCGGGGCACGGGTATGGTCCACCGGACCTTCAAGTCCCTGGACATGGACCTCCTCCAGGCGCCCACCAAGGACACGTCGAAGCTGTGGGACACCCTCACCAACGGTGACGCCCTCGCCTCGGGCATCTCCCATGTCTGGTTCGACGGCGTCCGCAAGGCCAGCCTCGACAAGTCCGTGCCGCAGATCGGCGCGCCCGCGGCCTGGGCCAAGGGCTACGACGGCAAGGGTGTCAAGGTCGCCGTCCTGGACACCGGCCTCGACAGCACTCACCCGGACCTCAAGGGCCAGGTGATCGCATCCAAGAACTTCAGCTCGGCCACCACCACGAATGACGTGCAGAGCCACGGCACGCACGTCGCGTCCACCGTCTCCGGAACCGGCGCCAAGTCCGGAGGCAAGTACAAGGGTGTCGCCCCCGGAGCGAAGCTCCTCATCGGCAAGGTTCTCGCCGACAACGGCGAAGGTGACGACGCCGGAATCATATCCCGGGGGAGAGGCGCTGTGGGATCTGCGCCTGAGCGCGTACGACGGGCCGGAGATCCGCCTGGCGATGCTGACCGGCGATCTCGTCGATCGCCGGGACGTCAGCGTGTTTCCGGCCGTCCGATGCGTGGGTCCCGGCGGAGGGCTGTCGCTGCGGCCCCAACTGACACGTGATCACGACCTGGTGCTCAGAACCGCCGATACGGTGCCGGGCGGACCGCAGAGCGGCGCCTCCTTGGTTCGCCCGTGGTGAGGAGCCGACACGGACGGGAGCGTGACGGCGGCTGCGGCGGCGCACGAGGTGTACGCCGCCGCAGCCGGTCCTGCGGCCCGAGGAGTCAGACGGCCGTGAAGGACCACAGCAGGTTGGTGCTGCTGTTGTACGTCCACTGCTTGGTGACGGAGCCGGAGGCGACGTTTCCGCCGCCGTCGAGGACCAGGCCGGTGGTGCGGTTGGCGATCGAGTAGCGATCGCCGCCCCGGTGGACGATCTTCCACTGCTGGTTGGTGCCGCCGTTCCAGGGGGCCTGTCGGGCCGGAGAGCCGTTGTCGGTGGCGCCCCAGCTGTCGGCGACCATGCCGTTCGTCCGGTTGACCAGCCGGTAGTAGCCGCCTCCGACCGGCTCCGCCTGCCACTGCAGGTTGTTGCTGCCGTTCCAGGTCCACTGCTTGAGGTTGGACCCGGAGGGGACGCTGCCGCCGCTGTCCAGGACGAGTCCGTTGGTGGCGTTGGTGATCCGGAAGTAGGTCGTCGGGTTGAACTGGACCCTCAGCGAGGCGATCTGGTCGTTGTTGCCGGTGACCCGCAGGTCGGGGTTCTCGGCGGTGAACGTCCAGGAGGTGCCGCTGAAGTTGTCCCCGGAGTAGCCGATCACCTGGTAGCCGGCGGCCGGCCGGAGGGAGGAGATGCTGCCCGCGCCCAGCCCGGCCGAGGTGAGGTCGGCCGTGGTGTAGTCACCGACGTTGAGTACGGCCGAGTTGCCGCTGTAGTTGACGTCCGTGGAGGCGAGGGTACCGGCGAGCGGCCGCAGGCCCGGGATCGTGCCGGCGAAAGAGAGCTTCAGGACGTAGGCGTTGGCGCTGTACGGCGCCGAGGACGGCAGGGTGACCGTGAGGCCGGAGGAGTTCTGGGCCGGTGTGGGCAGGTCGATGGAGGTGCCGGCGGTGGAGCCGAGGAGCTTCACCGAGGTGAGCGACGAGAGGTTGATCCGGTCCGAGCTGAGCGTCTTGATCGTCAGCGAGCTTCCGGGCCAGCCGAGGACGGTGGCGTACAGGACGTTGTTCGCCTTGTTGCGGGTGAAGCGGATGTCCTGCGCGGTGCCGGCATGCGGGGTGGTGAACGCGCCGCCACCCATCTTCGTCGGGCCCTCGCCGTACGCCGTCCAGGCGCGGGTCGAGTACACCGACTCACCGAAGCGCTTCAGGTGGTCGCCGATGCCCAGCAGGATGTCCTTCTGTGCCTGGGGGATGGTGCCGTCGGCCATCGGCGCGATGTTCAGCAGCATGTTGCCGTTCTTGCTGACCCGGTCGATGAACGAGTGCAGCATCTGCTGGACGGTGTAGTAGCCGATGCCCTGGGTGTAGCACCAGCTGCTGCTGGAGATGCTGTCGTCGGTCAGCCAGTACGGCGTGGTGAGGTCGGCCGGGCCGCCGCGCTCGTAGTCGAAGACCTCGCCCTTGCCGTTCATGCCGTCCTTGTAGGTGGCGACGACCTCACGGCCCCAGCTGTTGGCCTGGTTGTAGTAGTACGAAAGGAAGTTCAGGCGCTGTGTTTCGTCGACTGCGTCCATCCTGAAGTCCTGCCACAGGATGTCGGGTTGGGTACGGTCGATGACCTCCTTGAGCTTGTCGAACCAGAGCTGGTTCTCCGCGGCCGAGCCCAACTGCCCGTAGAGCTTCTTGAGGCTGGGGTCCGTCTGGGCGGGGACGAACTCGTAGAAGCCGTTGAAGTGGTACGCGTGGTGCATGGCCACCAGCAGCTTGAGGCCCTTGGCGCGGATGGCTGTGGAGAACAGCTGCAGCAGGTCCAGCCCGGGGCCCTTCTTCACCGAGTTCCACTCGTTGACCTGGCTGTCCCACATCGAGAAGCCGTCATGGTGCTCGGCGACCGGGCCGGCGAACCTGGCGCCGGAGTCGACGAACAGCTGCACCCACTCGTCGGGGTCGAAGTTCCCGCCGGCCGACTTCAGCTTCGGCGCGAACTTCACGAAGTTGCCCGCCAGGTCCTGCGCTCCGTTGATGAAGTTGTGGTATGGCCATGCCGACGGCTGGCCGTAGGTTGCGATGTGGTGCTGGTTGGCGTTTCCGCCCGCCTGGTACATGCTCCGCGGGTACCACTCGTTCTCGTACGCGGGCACGCTGAAGACGCCCCAGTGGAAGTAGATGCCGAACTTCGCGTCCTGGAACCACTCCGGGGCCGGCGGGTGCTGGTCCACCGAGTTCCAGTCGGGCGTGTACGTGCTGGGCGCCGCCTGGGCGATGCCGGCACTGAACACACCTCCGGCGACGGCCGCCGCGGCCACGCAGGTGGCGCCGGCCAGGAAGTGGCGTCTGTTGATCGAACTCGACATGAAGACATCCCAGGTTCAGAAGGCGGTCGGGGAACGCAGTGGGACGCGTCAGCGTGGTTGCTGCGCAGGGGGAGCCGTTTGTTACGCATGAAGGTCCGTCATGTCTCCCCGGGATGTCAACCGGTGTGCAGGGATGAAAAGCGGTGTACCGCTAGCCAATTTGCCCAGTTTGCTTGCTGTTTGATGCGCATTGCGCTCCGTCAAACGTGGCATGTCTGACGCAATCTCGTGGTGTGGTCGAGTCATCGAGCGGCGAGGATCGATGGGATGGACCCAGGGGTCCCAAAGGCTGGACGGCGAGCCGGGAGCACCTCTATAAACATCCCATCTCTACCGTGCGGCGGCACACGGATGTCGTCGAGGCGAAACAGCTCCCGCCAGGGACGAGCGCGAGGAGGCATCGATGAGACTGAGAACTGCCCTCTGTTCAGCCGTCTCCGCCATGTCCGCACTGGCGCTGCTCAGTGCGTGCAGCGGCTCCGGCAGCGCGGCGTCGTCCGACAGCAAGCCTCTGGGAGAAGAGAGGACGTGGTTGACCGTCGCGCGCTCGTAGTAATCGAGAACCTCGGCGTCCGGGTGTTCGAGGAACAGAGCGCGGCTCAACTTGAGCATGTTGTAGGTGTTGCAGGTCTCGGGGCCCTCGGGCGACTGGAGCGTGGAGCTGAAGTCGTCGCGGGTCGCGGGCGACCTCGCCCAGCCGCTGGTAGCCGACGACTTTCGCGATCTGGGTGTTGGCGTGCATCGCCTCAACAGCCCTGGGACGCTTGTGGTTAAGGCCTTAATCACTCAACCTACCCAGCGACGGCGGCCGGGACGGCCGGCATCCCTCGCGACCTCGCCGGTGGGGACGCGAGTACGTCACATGAACAAGAGGGGAAGCGGTGGAGGCGACGATTTCGCAGGTGCGGCACAGCACCATACCTCCGGTCGTTGCGGCGCGGTGGGCGCTGTGGACGTTTGTCATCGTCAACTTGGCGATCGTCGAGGTCTTGTTCCTCGCCGCCGGGACCGGCCAGAACGGGGTGCTCACGGTCGCCAAGTTCTTCGGCCTGCACGCCGCCGTGCTGATGCTGTTCCAGCTGCTGCTGGTGGCCCGGCTGCCGTGGCTCGACCGCCGTATCGGCATGGACCGGTTGACGGTGTGGCACCGGTGGGTCGGCTTCACCCTGTTGTGGACCATCCTCACCCACGCCGTGCTGGTGGTGCTGGGCTTCGCCAGGCTCGATAACGCGTCGATGACGAAGACGTTCCTCGCGCTGGCCGGAGTGCCGGCCTCCCTGCTCGGGATGGGGGCCGCGGCGGTCGTCGTCGTGGTCGCCGCGGTCTCCGCCCGCTACGTGAGGCGGCGGCTGCGGTACGAGACCTGGCACGGCCTGCACCTGCTGCTGTACCTGGCGTTGGGGCTGTCGTTCGTCCACCAGTTGCAGGAGACGACGACCTTCACCTCTTCCGCGCCCGCGAAAATCTACTGGTGGGCCCTGTGGCTGTTCGCGTTCGGTGCCCTGGTCACGGGCCGGATCGTGATGCCTCTGTGGCGCAACGCCTACCACCGATTTGAAGTCACCGCGGTGGTCCCGGAGTCGGACGACGTGGTGTCGGTACACGTCACCGGCCGCCACCTCGACAGGCTGCCGGCCCGGGCCGGCCAGTTCTGCATCTGGCGGTTCCCCGGGCACAACCACTGGTGGCTGGCGAACCCGTTCTCGCTGTCGGCGGCACCCGACGGTCGAACCCTGCGCCTGACCGCCAAGGCTGTCGGCAGCGCCAGCGCCGGCCTGCGGGACGTCCCGGTCGGGAGCCGCGCGTTCGTCGAGGGGCCGTACGGGGCATTCACCTCGTTGCATCGCACGCGGCCCGGAGCACTGCTGATCGCCGGAGGAGTGGGAATCACGCCGGTTCGAGCCCTGCTGGAGGAGGAACCGGCCGGCGACATCGTCGTGCTCTACCGGGTGCGCAGCGACAACGACGCCGTGCTGGTCGACGAGGTACGAACCCTGGTCGCGGAGCACGGTGGGCAGTTGCACCTGCTCACCGGCCGCACGGGGGAGGGGAACCCGCCGTTCGAGCCGAACAGTCTCCGTGCCCTGGTTCCCGATGTAACCGAACGCGACGTGTACGTCTGCGGCCCGCCCTCGATGACCTCGGCCGTGCTCAGCGCCCTGCGCGGGCTGAAGGTCCCCAACCAGCAAGTGCACGCCGAGCGGTTCGGTCTGGCCTGAGCCCCGCCTGCGTCGGTGCGAGGCTTGGCCACGTATCTGCTCAAGGTCACGAGGCTGCATGCAGAGTGTTCAGCGCCTGCATGCAGCCGCTCAACTTCCGCGTCCCGTGGTTGGCCGGCACGCAGGTCGTGATCAATCCGAATAACCTTCTTCGAGTACGACTTGGACGTGGGTGATGCGCGGCCTCACTCGAGCCGGGGGACGTCCGCAGCGCAGACGATTCGACAGGGAGACGACGATGAGCGTTCTTGATGGGATCCTCGAGGGAGTTCGCGAGGACTTGGAAGAGCGTAAGCGTGCGACGCCGTTGGCGGAGCTGCGCTCCCGAGCAGCGGACGCGGCACCCGCGCTCGACCCGCTGCCCGCTTTCCGGGCTCCCGGGGTGTCCATCATCGCCGAGGTGAAGCGCAAGAGCCCCAGCAAGGGGGCGCTGGCAGACATTCCCGACCCTGCGTCCCTCGCGGCCCGGTACGCGGCCGGCGGTGCCGCTGCGATCAGCGTGCTCACCGAGCGCAGGCGTTTCGGCGGCTCTCTCGCCGATCTGGACGCCGTGCGTGCCAGGGTCGATGTGCCCGTCCTGCGCAAGGATTTCATCGTCGACCCCTATCAGCTGTGGGAGGCCCGTGCGCACGGCGCCGACCTTGCGCTTCTCATGGTCGTGTCGCTGGACGACGCCCAACTCACCGACCTGATGGGACTGTGCAAGGAATTGGGTCTCACACCGCTCGTGGAGGCGCACACGGCCGACGAAGTGCGAAGCGCTGTCGCCGCGGGAGCCGAGCTCCTCGGCATCAACGCGCGGGACCTGACGACGCTGGAGGTGGATCGCAAAGTGTTCGCCGATCTCGTGACGGCCATTCCGGAAGGCACGGTCAAGGTCGCCGAATCGGGAGTGACGGGCCCGGAGGACGTAGCGGAGTACCGCGGTTGGGGAGCCGACGTGGTGCTGGTCGGCGAGGCACTGGTCCGCTCGGGGGACCCGCGCACGGCCGTGCGCGAGTTCATCGAGGCGGCCGGGGCGTAACGGCGGACGGCGCCCTCGCACCAAACCAACACCTTCCCCGAGGAGCCCCTCATGACCGCTGCCTTCCACGTCCTCACCACCGGCTACGCCGACGAGCGGGTGGCCGGCACCGTCACTCTGCTCGTCGACGGCGAGACCGTCGCGATCGTCGATCCCGGCATGGTCGCGGACCGCCGGCTCATCCTGGACCCGCTCGCGCACCACGGGCTGAACCCCCAAGACGTCACCGACGTGATCTTCAGCCACCACCACCCGGACCACACGCTGAACGCGGCCCTGTTCCCCGAAGCCCGCTTCCACGACCACATGGCGATCTACCAGAACGACATCTGGGAGGACCGCGATGCCGACGGGTACCAACTGTCGCCGTCGATCACGCTCATGACGACGCCCGGCCACACCGCGGAGGACGTCAGCACCCTGGTCACTGCCGACGAGGGCCTGGTGGTCCTGACCCATTTGTGGTGGAGCGCCGAGGGCCCGGCCGACGACCCCTTCGCGCCCGACCGCGAGCAACTGCGGGCGGCCAGGGAGAAGGTCCTGGCTCTCGCTCCGGCGCTGATCGTGCCGGGACACGGGGCACCGTTCGTGCCGTCGGCGTCGACGCCCGTCTAGCCTGCCGCATACCTTCGTCGCCCAGCCATGAACGATCGGCCGATACCGTCCCACCCTTCCCCTTCCCACACTGGTACCGGCCCCGGGGGCCAAGGGGGAGGCGGGCGCACATGAGAATCAGCCGGACTCGGTTCCTGTCCACGGCTTCGGCGGCGGTCGGCACGCTCATGCTGCCGACGACCAGAGCGGCGGCGATGATCCGAATCGTCCAGGGGGAACGGACGCCACCGCGCCGCGGCCGGAGTCACGGCATATCGTCCACGAAGTCGCCGTAGGGCTGACCATTGCCTGCGCGGCCGCGCCGAGCGGGTGCATGTGCCCGTCCTGGAGGCCCGGCATGACGGTACCGCCGCCGGCGTCGACGACGACAGTACGGGGCCGATGCGTCGGCGTAAGTCCGCGTCGCACCCGACCTCGAGGATCTTTCCTTCGCTGCCGACGGCCACCGCCTGCGCTCGCGCGCTGCCGTCTGTGCGGTTACTGACCTTGGCGTTATAGCGTCTGGTCCTTGTCGGGCCGGGTGACAGGGCCTGTCTGTGCTGGTAGCCCGGAAGTATGCGGTATCCGGATGGGGGCGGGCTGACCGCCGAGCAGCGCAAGTGCCGCGAAGAGGTACGCATGCGGGCCGCTGACCTCTTCGAGGAGGACGTGAAAGTCCCATTCATCGCCCGGGAGTTACGGGTGAGTGAGAAGTCGGTCTACCAGTGGCGCCGCGCCTGGAAGGCGGGCGGGCGGGAAGCGTTACGTTCCCAGGGCCCCCGGGCTATGACTGCCGCCTCGGCCCCCACCTGCAGGCCAGGCTCGCGACATGGCTCGACGAGGGGCCGGCCGCGCACGGCTGGACGGACGACCAGATGTGGACTGCCGCACGGGTGCGCACGCTGATCGGACGGAAGTTCCACCTCTCCTACAGCGTCTCCGGTGTCACGCGGCTGCTGCACCGGATGGGCTTCAGCGTGCAGGTGCCTGCCCGGCCCGCTGCCGAACGTGACGAGGCCGCGATCACCGCATGGCGGGAGGCGACCTGGCAGGAGGTAAAACCCTCCGGGCGGCGACCGGCGCGTTCGTCTGCTTCGAGGACGAAGCCGGCGTGACCGGCCGTCCGCCCAAGGGCCGCACCTGGGGCCGACGCGGCATCACCCCGACGGTACGCGTTTCAGGCCGTGGCCGTGGGCGCCTGTCAGTGGCCGGGCTGCTGTGCTACCGGCCCGGCCTGCCCGCCCGCCTGTGCTACCGGCTGCGCCGGCATACCGGCCGCAAGGGCGAGCGCCGCTCGCTCGGCGAGAGCGACTACATCCGCCTGCTGGATGGCGCCCACCAGCTACTGAAGGCCCCGCTGATCGTGGTGTGGGACCGGCTGAGCACCCACATCTCCACGGCGATGAAGGTGCTGGTGGCCGAGCGGGAATGGCTGACCGTGGTCCTGCTACCCGGGTATGCGCCCGAGCTCAACCCGGTCGAGGGCCTGTGGGCACATATCAAGCGGAGCCTGGCCAACCTCGCCGCCCGCACCCTCAGCGAGCTGGAGACTCTGCTCCGCAAGCGTCTCAAGGCGCTGCAGTACCGACACACCATCCTCGGCGGATTCCTCGCCGGCACGGGCCTCGCCCTCGACAGACCGAACTGACCCTAACGAGCTGAGGTCAGTAACACTCTTCCGTTCAGGATCACGGTGGACACCGGCACCGGGTGCCGGCCGGTCGCGGCCTGTGCGGCTGTACCGGCAGCAGCCACCGAGAGGGCGCCTGCCCCGGCTGCGGCCAGGAACGTCTGCCGGTGAAGCGGGCTGCCCGCGGGTGCCGCAGAGGCGCCGTCGAAGACATCCGGCATCCGATCAACTCCTCACCCGGCGGCTGGTTCGGCCGCCGTCGCGGGGCACGCTGATTGATTAATGTCTTAACCACAAGCCGTCGCGGGGCTGTTGGGGAAGATGGGGTACACATGACGAGCTCGCGTGTCTGGCGGCGTCCCACGCTGGATGCCGTGGCCGCCCGTGCCGGGGTGTCCACGGCCACGGTGTCGAATGCGCTCAACGGCACCGGACGACTGTCCGAGACGACCAGGCAGCGTGTACTGGCCGCGGCACGCGAACTCGGTTACGCTCCGGCCAGCACGGCCCGTGCCCTGGCCCGGGGCGGCACCGGAGTGCTCGGCCTGACCATGACGACGTACGGCGACCTGCCCGTCCCGTACACCGAGATCCCGTACTACGCACAGCTGGTGCTGGGCGCCATGGCGGCGGCCCACAAGCGCGGCTACCTGCTCCAGGTGATGCCGAGTTCGATGTCGTCGTGGATGTGGCTCAACACGCCGATGGACGGCGTCATCCACGTCGATCCGCGCGCGGAGGACCCGGTGCGTTCCATCCTGCGGGAGCGTGGCATACCGATGGTCTGCGAAGGCAGGCCGCCCCAGCCGCACTGGTGCGACGCGTGGGTGGACGCCGACCACGAAGCGGGCCTGTGCCTGCTGCTCGACCACCTCGCGCAGTCCGGCGCCCGGCGGATCGGGCTCTCCCTGCCCCTTCACGACGACGCTTACCCGCGCCTCATCGCCCACACCTACCGGTCCTGGTGCGCCGAACACCGGATGCCCGCCCTTGTGGAGGAGTACGCCTCGCTGCCCGACTACTTCACGGCCGAACAGGAGGCGGTCGGCCGACTGCTCGACCACGATCCAAGACCGGACGCCGTCGTCGGCGTCTACTCCGACTCGGGTCACAACATCCTCGCCGCCGCTCGCCACCACCGGCTCCGGGTGCCGCGGGATCTGCTGGTGGCGTGCATCAGCGAGGATCCGGACTACGCGACGACCACACCGCCCGTCACGACGCTCAGCCTCCGTGCGGACCGGGTGGGTGACGAAGCCGTCGACCTGCTGATCGCTGTCATCAACGCCCGCGGCGGCGTGGACCGGCATCGGCTCGTGCAACCGGTGCTGCTTCCGCGACGGTCCACACGGCGCGCGGTGCGACGGAGGAACGACACACCGTGACCGCACGGGCCCGGAACGCGGCCGGTTGAGGGGGGTGTGCGGTGGCGGGATGCTGGAGGCAGCGCCCGTGATGGGCGACGCAGTGCTGTGCTGCGTGGCTGCAGGAACGAGGTCGGGGCACCGCCATGGACAACAAACCCGACACGACGACGGCAGCGAGGGGCGAGGGACCGCCCGAGGACTTCGTCGTCGTCATCGATGCCCGCGGAGCCGTCATGGCGTGGAGCGCCGGAGCGGGGCGGCTGCTCGGGTACGAGTCCGAGGAGGTGATCGGCCGGCCGGCCGCCTACCTGCTCGCCGCGAAGCTGCCCATCGCGTTGCGGCGCCACCTGGCCGCCCGGGATCCGTGGACGAGCGATGTGGCGCTGCGGAAACGGGACGGAGACCGCGTCCAGTTGCAGCTTCGGGGCACGCCGCTGGCGGACGCGGGCGGCGGGACCCACTGGGTCGTCACCCCGGCGGCGATGACATACCCCGCCGGGCCGACCGATGCGGGGACGGCGGAACTGTGGGACCTCACGCTCGCGCAGCTCCCGTTGCCCGTGGCCGTATACGACCATGAGGCACGGTTCGTGGCCTGCAACCAGGTGATGAGCCGTGCCATGGGGCTCGCGCAGGAGGAGATGAGGGGCCTGACGTTGTGGGAGATCTATCCCGTCCCCCCGCTGGACGAGATCGACCGCCTCCAGCGGCAGGTGGTGCGCACCGGTGAGATGATCTTCCGCGAGGAGCAGCCTTTCCGGGCGTCCGGGGAGGTCCGCGATCACGCGTGGTCGGTCTATCTGTCACCGCTGAAGGACCGGGCGGGCGCAGTGCTGGGGCTGTCGGCGGTGGTGATCGACATCACCGAGCAGTACTGGGCCCGCCGCCGCCTGGCGGTGCTCAACGAGGCCAGCACGCGCATCGGCCGCACCCTCGACGTGACGCGGACAACCGAGGAACTGGCCGAGGTGGCGGTGACCGGCTTCGCCGACTTCGTCACCGTCGACCTGCTGGAATCGGTCGTCCAGGGGCACGAGCCGCAGCCGATACCGCCCGACACGCCGGTGCGGTGCCGCCGTATCGCGCAGCGGTCGGTGCTCTCGGGGTGCCCGGAATCCGTGGTGCGGGCGGGCGAGGTCGACGTCTACCCTCCCGGCTCCCCACCGGCACAGGCGCTGATCAGCGGCCAGGGTGCCTACTACGGTGCGGGCGACCCGCAGCTGCGCCAATGGTCGACGGCCTCCCCGGTGCGTGCCGAGAGCGTGAGACGGTTCAGGATCCATTCGGTGATGATGGTGCCGCTGCGCGCCCGGGGCGTCACCCTGGGTGTGATGCACCTGCTGCGGCACCGTACGGCGGACCCCTTTGGCGAGGACGATCTGGTGCTCGCCGAGGAGATCGCCGCCAGGGCCGCGGTGAGTATCGACAACGCCCGCCGCTACACCCGCGAACGCCGGACCGCGCTCACTCTCCAGCGCAGTCTGCTGCCGGAGCGGCTGCCACGAGCGCAGGCGGTGGACCTTGCCTACCGGTACCTTCCCGCCGGTTCGGGGGACGAGATCGGTGGAGACTGGTTCGACGTCATCGCCCTGTCCGGGGGGCGGGTCGCGCTGGTGGTGGGCGACGTCGTGGGCCACGGCGTGCACGCCTCGGCCACGATGGGCCGGCTGCGCACCGCGGTACGGACCCTCGCCGACGCCGACTTCACGCCCGACGAGCTGCTCACCCGGCTGGACGACCTGGTCATCCGCCTCGACCGGGAGGAAGGCCCGGACACCCGAGGCCAGACGGAGGGGGCCTCGGGAGAGGTCGGGGCGACCTGCCTCTACGCCGTCTACGACCCTGTCGCCGGCCTCTGCGACATGGCCCGGGCCGGGCATCCTCCGCCCGTCCTGGTCACCCCCGACGGCACCGTGCAAGTCCTGGAGGTACCCGCCGGGCCGCCGCTCGGCCTGGGCGGACTGCCCTTCGAGGCAGCTCGGATCGAGGTGGGCGAGGGCAGCCTGCTCGCCCTTTACACCGACGGCCTGATCGCCCCCGGCCGGGACATCGACGTAGGACTGGAGCTGCTGACCGAAGCGCTGCGCCGCCCGGCCGCCGGCCTGGAGGAAGCCTGCGACGAGGTCATGCGGAAGGTACAGCCCGACCCCCCCACCGACGACATCGTCCTGCTGCTGGCACGCACCCGCGGACTCGGCGCGGACCAGGTGTGCACCTGGCAGGTGCCCGTGGATCCCGCGGCCGTCGCCAGGGCCCGCCGGATGGCGAGCGAACAGCTGGCAGCCTGGGGACTGGCCGAGCTGGAGTTCCCCACCGAACTGATCGTCAGCGAGCTGGTCACCAACGCCATCCGGTACGGCAACGCCCCCATCGAGCTGCGGCTCATCCACTCGGACGTGCTGATCTGCGAAGTCTCCGACGGCAGCAGCACCGCCCCGCACCTGCGGCGGGCCCGTGTCTTCGACGAGGGCGGACGCGGACTGCTGCTCGTCGCCCAGGTGGCCGAGCGCTGGGGCAGCCGCCACACCGCCGTCGGCAAGACGATCTGGGCCGAACAACCTCTGTCCCAGTGAGCGTCCCGGCGACTCGCACAACGACGATCTGCCGGCGTCCAGCGCGGCCTCCGGACTACGGGCGGCCGGAGGAGATCCACGCCGGGGATCGGGGACGCCCAGGTCACGCGGGTCTTCGATGTGCGCTCCGGCGCCAACTTGTCGTTCTCGGTCGCAAGCGACGGCCGGATCACGATCAGCGGCATCTACCGCACCACCCACCCCCAGGACAGCGTCGTCGGCGTCACATTGGACCGCCCCGTACAGCCGACCGACATCGCCGCCGGCAGGATCGCGACCGCCGACAGCGAGGAGACGTCCAAGGGCCACACGGCGGCCAAGGCGGTCGACGGGGCCACCGCCACCCGCTGGTGCGCGAACGACGGCAACACCGGCCACTGGCTCTAGGTCGACCTCGGCTCGCCCCGCTCGCTGACCGGAACCCGGATTGCCTGGGAACTGGACAAGACCAACTACCAGTACAAGATCGAGGGTTCCACCGACAACGGCACGTGGACCACACTCGTCAACGGCACCGCCACCACCAGCACCAGTCAGGTACCGCAACCTGGAGGTCTACGACCGGCCCTTCACCGCGGACCTGGGCACCTACAAGGTGATCAACGGCAACAGCGGCAAGGCGCTGGACGTCGCCAACGCCTCGACCGCCGACGGCGCCATCGTCATCCAGGGGCCCGTCACCGGCGGCTCCAACCAGGACTGGCAGGTCGTCAGCCTCTGACCAGCGGCCCCCCGGGCTGCGTCCGACCTGCGAAACGGGGTCACATCCTGCCAGGATGTGACCCCGTTTCCCTGGAGACGTTCCCACCCTGGAAACGTCGGGATCAGCCCCGAACACCTCTGGCGGCACTCCCAGCTTTTTCGGCGCGTTTGGTGCGGGCCGGGGCGGCCTCAGGCCATGGCCAGGACGGCGGAGATCAGGGCTCGCAGGCAGACCCTTTCGGCCTCCTCGTCCGGCAGTGAGAGGTGCTGCATCGTCAGCCCGTCGAAGCCCGCGAGGAAGAACCTCGCGATCGTCTCGGCGGGCTGAGCGAGCTGGTGCCCTGTGCGTTCGGCGGCCTCGCTGATCAGCTTCGCCGTCACGGCCGAGATGCCGCGGTGGTGGCCTTGCAGAGCCTCCTGGAGATGGGGCGTGCGCAGGGCGAACATGGACAGTTCCGTGAGGAGCTGGTAGGACGCGGGCTGTTCGAGCACGGTGCGCCACAGGGCCTCGGCGAGCGTGACGATCGTGTCCTCGAAGCCCGTGTCCGTGGGCGCCGCCTGCTCCACCTGCGTGACCAGGTCCTCGGTGAGCTGCTCCATGACGGCCCGGTACAGATCTTCCTTCGTGCCGAAGGTGTAGTGCACGGTCGCCTGGGCCACCCCCAGCTCGGCGGCGATGGCACGGGTACTTCCGGCGGCCACGCCCTCCCTGGCCATGAGGTCGATGGCCGCCTTGATCAGTTGGGGGCGGCGCTCCGCCGCGGATACATGAGCCATCACAGCATCCTATTCGACTCAGTCCGTCGAACAGGTCGCTCGACAAGGTCTGGTATCTCCTGCGCAGACGCGCTCATTGCGGGGTTGCCTCTCTGGTTCTCCCCGGCCCGGGCCCGGCCGGACGTTTCTAGGTGTAGGCAGGTTCCGTCAGTCGACTGTGTCAGTCAACACGATCAGACGACATTGTCACTCGACAATGTCGCCTGTATGGTTCTGGCCAGCGACAGCCTGCGCCGAACGAAAGGCAAGCTCATGACGAACCAGACCCTCGGCGGAACCGAGCCGATCCCTCAGCGCCCCGCTCTGCCCCTGGTCGGCCACGCGTTCGACATCCCCGGTGGCGCCGACGGCCTGCTCTATGTGATGAACGAGGCCAAGGAGCTGGGGCCGCTGTTCAAGCTCCGCATCTTCGGCAACGAGATCAACTTCGCCTCCGGTCTCGACCTGGTCACCGAGCTGGCGGACGAGACGCGGTTCCGCAAGAACGTGCACCCCGACCTCGTGATCCTTCGCGAGATCGGCGGCGACGGGCTCTTCACCGCGTTCAACGACGAGCCCAACTGGCGCAAGGCGCACGACATCCTGATGCCGGCCTTCTCCCTCGGCGCGATGCGCGGCTACCACGCGACGATGCTCAAGGTGGCCCGGGAGCTGATCGGTAAGTGGGACCGGGCGGCCGGGACGGAGCCCGTGGACGTGGCCGGCGACATGACACGGCTGACGTTCGACACGATCGGCCTGTGCGGATTCGGCTACGACTTCGAGTCCTTCGGCCGCGAGGAGTCGCACCCCTTCGTCACCGCCCTGTCGCGAGCGCTCGGCTTCGCCCAGGCCAAGGGGGAGTCCATCCCGGGCGCGGACCTGTTCAAGTGGAAGCAGGCCGAGCAGTTCCGCGCCGACGTGACCCTGATGAAGGACCTGGTCGACGACGTGATCCGAGAGCGTCGGGCCTACGGAGACCCGAGCACCGACGACCTGCTCGGGCGCATGCTGCACACCCTCCCCCACTCTCAACCTCGTTCGAGCGGGGGGACCCCCATCGCGGTGACGGGGGAGCCCCTGGACGACGTCAACATCCGCTACCAGGCGATCACGTTCCTCATCGCCGGGCACGAGACCACCAGCGGGGCCCTGTCCTTCGCCCTCTACTACCTGACCAAGCACCCCGAGGTCCTCGCCCGCGCCCAGGCCGAGGTCGACGCGCTGTGGGGCGACTCCGACGCCCCCGAGCCCGACTACGGGGACATCGGCAAGCTGACGTACATCCGCCAGGTGCTCAACGAGAGCCTGCGGCTGTGGCCGACGGCCCCCGCGTACGCCGTGGAGCCGCTGGAGGACACCGTCATCGGCGGGAAGTACGCCGTGCGCAAGGGCGAGTCGATCCAGGTGCTCATCCCGCAGCTGCACCGGGACCCCGCCTGGGGCGAGAACGTCGAGCTGTTCGACCCCGACCGGTTCCTGCCCGAGCGGGAGGAGGAGCGGCCGGTGCACCTGTTCAAGCCGTTCGGCAGCGGCGAACGCGCCTGCATCGGCCGCCAGTTCGCGCTGCACGAGGCGACGCTGGTCCTCGCGCTGGTGATCCACCGCTACCGCCTGATCGACCACACCAACTATCAGCTGAAGATCAAGCAGTCGCTCACCCTCAAGCCCGACGCGTTCACGCTGAACCTGGCCCGGCGCACCAGCGGGGAGCGCCGCCTGCCCACCGCCCCGGCCGTCGCCGCGAGCAGTGCTCCCGCCGGCCAGGACCGGCCCGGGGGCCGGCGCGCCACCGGCACCGCGCTGACCCTCCTGCACGGCTCCAACCTGGGCACCTGCGCGGGCATCGCCCGCGACCTGGCGGCGGACGGCGACGAGCGCGGCTTCGCCCCGTCCGTAGCTCCCCTCAACGACGCCGTGGGCGAGCTCTCCGGGAGTGACGGGCCGGTGGTGATCGTGGCCGCCTCTTACAACGGCCGGCCCACCGACGACGCCACGGAATTCGTCGCCTGGCTGGAGGGCCTGGAGCCCGGCGCGCTCGACGGCCTCCAGTACGCGGTACTCGGCGTCGGCGACCGCAACTGGGCCGCCACTTACCAGCGCATCCCCACCCTCATCGACGAGCGGCTCACCGCCGCGGGCGCCACCTCACTGCTCGAGCGCGGCGCCGCGGACGCCGCCGGCGACTTCGCAGGCACGGTGGACCTGTGGACCGGTGACCTGTGGACCGCCCTGCTGGAGCGGTACGGCGCCGCCGCAGAGGCGCAGGAGGCAGCCGAGCCGGCCGCCGAACAGGAGACGGGACTGTACGAGCTGGAGGACGCGACCGACTCGGTCATCGGCGGCCTCGCGGCGCGACACGGCGTACAGCCGATGGAGGTGCTCGACGCGTACGAACTGGTCGACATGGACCACGGGTTGGGCCGCTCCAAGCGATTCCTGAGGCTGCGGCTGCCCGAGGGAGTCACCTACCGCACCGGCGACCACCTGGCCGTGCTCCCGAGCAACCCGGACGCCCTCGTGCGGCGGGTGGCCGACCGCTTCGGCCTCGACCTGGACCGCACCGTGCGACTGCGCGCCCGTCGCCGCAGCCGGGGCGCCCTGCCCGTCGACCGTCCGCTGACCCTGCGCCGCCTGCTGACCGACTTCGTGGAACTGCAGGATGCCGCCACCCAGGAGCAGGTCGCCGTGCTCGCCGAGCACACCGCCTGCCCGCCCGAGAAGCGGCCCCTGGCCGAACTCGCGGCGGCGGACCCGGAGGCCTTCGGCGAGCAGGTGACCGCCGCCGGACACAGCCTCCTGGACCTGCTGGAGCGCTACCGCGCCTGCGAGCTGCCCTTCGAACGCTTCCTGGAACTGCTGCCCGTCCTGCGCCCGCGCCACTACTCCATCTCCTCGTCCGCCGAAGCGGCACCCGGCGAGGTCGACCTGATGGTGTCGCTGCTCGCCGCACCCCACCGGGGCGGTCAGGGCACGTTCCACGGCATCGCCTCGCACTACCTCCGGACCGTGCACGCCGGCGACACCGTCCAGGCCAGGGTGCTGCCCTGCAGCGAGGACTTCCGCCTGCCGCAGGAGGATTCGGTGCCGGTGATCCTGGTGAGCGCGGGCACCGGTCTGGCGCCCTTCCGCGGCGCCGTCCTCGACCGCCACCACACCCGGTCGACCGGAACGCTGCTGTGCTACTTCGGCTGCGACCACCCCGACGTCGACTACCTCCACCGCGCGGAACTCGAGGCGGCCGAGGCGGCCGGAGCCGTCAGCATGCGACCCACCTTCTCCTGCGCCCCCGAGGACGGCGCCCGCTTCGTCCAGGACCGCATCGCGAAGGAGAGCGACGAGGTCTGGGCGGTACTGGAGGCCGGCGGGCGCGTCTACATCTGCGGAGACGGCCGCCGCATGGCCCCGGCGGTGCGGGAGGCGTTCAGGGAGATCTACCGCGACCGCACGGGCGCGGGTGGTGACGAGGCCACCGCCTGGCTGGCCGCCATGACCGAGTCGGGCCACTACGTGGAAGACGTCTGGGCCGGCTGACCCTTTCGGTGGCAGGCGTCCATCGAACCGAACCTGACTCGTGAGGCTCTCATGCTTGTTGCACACTCGGCGCTGCGTCGAGGAACGGTGGTAGTCCCCAACTCCTCGCAGAGGAGCGGCCGGTGAACGCGCGAGGTGGCTCCGCTCTCACCTTCGGTGTGGCCGTGGCGCTGATCGCCGGAGTCACCCTCGGCAACGGCGGGGCGAACGTGATGCCCGTCTTCGTCGACGACTTCGCGACACGCTTCGGGCTGTCGGACTCCGGCGCCGGAATCGTGGCCGCGAGCCAACTGATGCCGACGGCGGTGGTGACGCTGCTGCTGGCCAAGCGGGCCGCGCGGCCGGGCCGGGTGCGGATGACCCGCCTCGGTCTGGCCCTCTCGGGAGCCGGCTTCCTGGGAGCGGCGGCGGCCACCGACCCGGTGACCCTGGTTCTGGCCAACCTGGTCCTCGGCACAGGGCTCGGCGCGGTCTACGCGGCGGCCACGGCGGCGCTCGCCGCCACCGACGACGCCGACAAGGCGTCCGCCGTCACCATCTCCGGCACCGTCGGCGTGACCGCACTGCTGATCATGGGCGTCCCCGCGGCCAACCACGACCTGGGGGAGGGCTCCGGCTTCCTGCTCATGACGTTGTGCTGCCTCGCCGCCTGGCCACTGATACGCCGGCTCCCGGACGGTCCCTCCACACCGGACACCGGGTCCGCCGGCACCGGGGAGACGACCGCGGCCAAGCCGTCGGTGGTTCTGCTCCTCGGGACCGCGCTCCTGTGGGCCGTCACCCAGGGCGCGTGGTCGTACGCCTCGGTGCTGGGCCGCCAGCACACCGGGATGTCCCACTCGGCCGTATCGGCCGTCCTCGCGATCTCCAGCGTCGTGGCGCTCGTCGGCGCGGTCGTGGGTCCGGTGGCGGCGCGACGCTTCGGGCGCATGCGGTCGATGGCCGTCTTCGTCACGGTGCAGGCCCTCGCGATGGCGGCCCTGATCCTCACCCACGACCCCGTGCTCTTCACCGTCGCGGCCGTCCTCTGGCAGGCCTGCCAACTGGCCGTCCTGGTGCAGATGCTCGCCGCCGCGGCGCTCATCGACCCGACCGGACGCCTGGTGGCCTCCCTCAGCGGCGCGGGCGCCCTGGGCACCGGCATCGGACCGCTGGCCGTCGGAGCCGTCCTCGACGCCGCCGGGGCCGACGTGCTCGGCCTCGTCCTGGCACTCGGCACCGTCATCGCCTCGCTGCCCCTGCTCCGGATGACGGTGGCCGGTACGCAGGCATCGGCCGAGCGCGGGCTCGCGCCGTCCTCCGCCGCCGCGACCGGGTAGGCACGTCAGCCGGGTCGTCCGACGGCTCGACGCCATGAAGCGGCCACCGCCCCGTTCTACGTCAGGGGCGGTGGCCGCTTCACGGAATCGAGAGAGGATGGTCCTGGTCAGGCGTCAGCTGTCCGCCTGGCGTTCGAGCGCCACCTTGGGCAGCCACCGGGCGAGGGGGGCGGGCAGCCACCAGGCCCACTTGCCGAGCAGCTGCATGGCGGCCGGGACGATCAGGCAGCGGATGACCAGCGCGTCCATCAGGATCGCCACGCCGAGGCCGAGGCCGAACTGCTGGAGCATCCGGTCCGAGCTCAGCATGAAGGCGCCGAACACCATGATCATGATGGCCCCGGCCGCCGTGATCACCTTGCCGGTGGTGGCCAGTCCTTCCCGGACCGCCAGGGAGTGGTCCTTCGTGCGCTCCCACTCCTCGTGGATCCGCCCGACCAGGAAGACCTCGTAGTCCATGGAAAGGCCGAAGACGATCGCGAAGATCAGCACGGGGAGGAAGGCTTCGATCGGCCCGGGCTGCACCCCGAACCAGCCGAGCTGAAACACCAGGGTCATCGCGCCGAGCGCGGCGGTGATCGAGAGAAGGTTCAACAGGGCCGCCTTGATGGGGATCAGCAGCGACCGGAAGACCAGCATCAGTAGCAGTGAGGACAGCCCGACGACGACGGCGACGAACAGAGGCAGCCTCTTGGAGACTGTGTCCGCGAAGTCCTGGGAGGCGGCGGTGGCACCGCCGACCAGGATCTTGGCGCCGGTGGCGCGCTCCAGGTTCGGGGCCACGTCGTCGCGCAGGTGATGCACGAGATCAGTGGTGCCCTCGTCCTGTGGCGCGGTCTTCGGGTAGACGATCACAGTGGTCAAAGCGCCGTCCTCGGAGGGAAGCGCGGGGCTGGCTGCGGCCACACCCCTGGCCTTGGCCAGCTCGGACCGCACAGTCCGGCCGGCGGCCTCGTCACCCTGTGCCAAGACGACCAGCGGTCCGTTGAAGCCCGGGCCGAAGCCCTCGGCGAGCAGGTCGTACGCCTGCCTCGAGGTGGAGGTCTTCGGGTCGTTGCCGGCGTCGGCGAAGCCGAGGCGCATGCCCAGTGCCGGTGCGGACAGGGCCAGCAGGGCGAAAACGGCGACCAGCAGGGCCGGCAGTGGACGGCGCTGCACGGCTCGGGCCAGGGCCCGCCAGCGGCTGCCTTCCGTCCTGCTCTTGACCGCGGTCTTGGCCGCGTGCTTCAGCACATGGCGCTGGATGCGCTTGCCGAGGAACGCAAGGAGTGCGGGCAGCAGGATGAGTGAGGCGGCCATCGTGGTCAGCACGGTCAGTGCCAGGGCAAGGGCCACGCCCTGCAGTGAGCCGAGGCCGAGCGCGACCAGACCGAGCAGGGCGATGATCACGGTGCAGCCGGCGAAGAAGACGGTGCGGCCGGCGGCGTCCAGAGCTTTACGGGTGGCGTCGGCCGGGTCGGCGCCGGCGGTGAGCTCGTGCCGGTAGCGGTAGAAGATCAGCAGGGCGTAGTCGACGCCGACGCCGAGGCCGACGAGCATCGTGATGGGTGGCGTGAAGTCGGCGATGGTGAAGACGTGTGAGGCGAGGACGATGAGGCTGAGGGCCGAGCCGACCGCGAAGAGGGCGGTGATCAGCGGTACGGCGGCCGCCACCAGGGAGCCGAAGAGCAGCCCGAGGATGACTACGGCGGCCACGATGCCGGCCAGTTCCGCGGTTGGGCTTCCCTTTTCTTCCGCGCCGCGTACGGCATCGCCGCCGAGTTCGACCTGGAGCCCGTCCTTCTCCAAACCCTTGGCGGTGTCGATGATCGCGGTGACGTCCTCCTTGGGTACGGCCTCGGCCTTGCCGCCGAGCGTCACGGTGGCGTAGCCGATCGTGCCGCCCTCGGACACGGCGGAGGCATCGGTGTACGGGCTGCGGATCTCGGCGACGCTCGGCAGACCCTTCACCTCGGCCAGCATCTTTTCGACCGCGGCCCGGCGGCCGTCGAGGCCCTGAGCGTCCTTGAACACGATGTCGACGCTGTCGCCGGCCTGGGCGGAACCGTGCTTGCTGAACAGGTCGGTGGCGGTCTGGGAGTCGGTGCCCGGTAGGGAGAAGTCGTTCTTGTACGCGGAGCCGACGGCCCCGGAACCCAAAGTGACGGCCGCCAGGACGGCCACCCAGATCAACAGGGCGGCCCAGCGATGACGCTGCGCCCAGCCGGCCAGATCTCCGAACCGGCCGCCGCGCGGCTTGTCCGGCCCGTCCGGTGCGAGCGGGGTGACTGGCGGTGCGACGGGCGCGCCTGCGCCGCGGGTGGGAGACATATGGGTGGCTACCTCGGATTCGATCGGGAGTTGCCCGGCTTGAGAACCACGCCCACCACGGCGCCGCACAGCGTGGGCACACCCACCCCGAGGGCGATCAGAACGCCGCCGATGTCCATGGCCGGCGCCCGGCGCCCGGCCGCCGTGACCGGCGGCATTCCGGCGGCAGCCCCGACGAGCGCGCCGACGTACGCCGGTGTCCGGTGCGGGGAAGGAGGGCGTATGCATGCCCTTGAGCGTGCCCGCGCGGCGGGGTCGGCGGCGTCAGTCTCCGGCCGACACTTGGGCGTACCCCAGGGGGTGCAGCCGCTGCCGCGTCGTACCCCAGGAGTTGTTGCGCCTCCCGTCGCCCGGACTACCGCTCCAGCCGGCCCGGGCTGACCATTCCGGATTCGTACGCCAACACCACGACCTGCGACCTGTCCCGCGCCCCCAGCTTCGTCATGATCCGGCTGACATGTGTCTTCGCTGTCGACGGTGCCAGCACCAGCCGTTGTGCGATCTCGTCGTTGTTGCATCCCGCGGCCACCAGCCGCATGACCTCGCGCTCCCGTTCGGTGAGGGCATCGAGCCGGGCGTCATCCGGCGTCGGGCCCGGCAGCCGGCCCGCGAACTCGGCGATGAGCCGTCTGGTGACCGACGGGCTGATCAGCGCATCGCCCCGGGCGGCCACCCGCACCGCCTGCGCCAGTTCCTCCGGCTCCGTGTCCTTCACCAGAAAGCCCGCCGCCCCCGCGCGCAGCGCCCCGTACACATACTCGTCCAGATCGAAGGTCGTCAGGATGACCACCCTCACCGACGCCAACTGCTCGTCCGCCGCGATCAGCCGGGCGGCATCCAGGCCGTCCGTCCCCGGCATCCGGATATCCATCAGGACCACGTCGGGCCGCAGTTCGCGGCAGGCCGCGACCGCGGCCTGCCCGTCCGCGGCCTCGCCCACCACCTCGATGTCGTCCTCGTCTTCAAGGATCGACCGGAACCCGGCCCTCACCAGCCGCTGGTCATCCGCCAGCAGAACCCTGATCATCCGTCTCTCCGCTCCATCGGCTCTGCTGTGATTCCGTACGGCAGCCGGGCCCGCACCACGAAGCCGCCCTCCGCCCGCGGGCCCGCGGTCAGCTCGCCACCCAGTGCCCGCGCCCGCTCCGTCATGCCGACGATCCCGCTACCGCCGCCCACCACGGCCGGGCGGGCCGTCGCGCCCCGGCCGTCGTCCTCGATCGCCAATGCCAGCCCCTCGTCCCCGTAGACGAGCCGGACCGTGACTTCGCCGCCACCACTGTGCCTGGCGGCGTTGGTCAGCGACTCCTGCACGATCCGGTACGCGGCCAGGTCGACCGGAGCGGACAGCGAACGTTCGGCGCCAGTCCGCTCGATCCGCACCCGGAGCCCCGACAGGCCCGCCGAAACCGCCAGTTCCTCCGCCCGGGCCAGCCCCGGCGCGGGTGCCGTTGGCGCCTGCTCGTCGACCTGCCGCAGCACGCCGAGGGTGGCCCGAAGCTCCCGAAGGGTCTCCCGGCTGCCCGCCTTGATGGCGCCGAGCGCCTCCTCTGCCTGGGCAGGGTCCTTCTTCAGCCGGTGTAGCGCCGCACCCGCCTGCACATTGATCATCGAGATGTTGTGCCCGACCACATCGTGCACTTCGCGGGCGATGCGCAGCCGCTCCTCGGCGGCCCGCAGCCGGGCCTCCTCCTCGGCATAGGCGACCCGCCCGTGCCGCACGCCGCCCAGGGCCACGACGGCGACCAGCCAGCCGGTGAGCATGAACACCGCCGTACCGGTGACATCGCTCCGGGTCACGAGGGTGCCGGCGCCCACGCCGATCACCATGGCCGCCGCCATGGCGACGGCCGCCCGCATCCGGCCCTGGGCCGCGATGGCGTACAACGCCACGATCGGGACCAGGACCAACGGACCGTCCACGGCGCTCAGTACGTGGTAGGCGCCCGTGCCCGCCACCGTGAACCAGCCCACCGCCACCGGATACCGACGCCGAAGGAGCAACGCCCCGCACACCGCCGTCATCAGAAGCCAGGACGCGGCCAACGAGGACTTCGAGTCCCCGCCCTGGCCCAGCTGCTGCCCTTCGGCGAGCGCCACCAACACAAAGACCCCGACGGCCAGCACGGCGTCGGCGCGGACCCCACGGGGCAACCGGAAGCGGGTCTGATCGAAAGGCGACACGGCCTCATTCTGCCCGCGCCGCCGAGTCGATCGAACAAGTTGGCCGATCAAGTCCTGGCCCGGCGGCCCGCCGGCAGGCGACCGGCATCGCGCGCCGCGTCCGGTGAACGGGGCGCCGGCGACTTCGCCCACGGCTGAGCGCGGCCCCCGCCCGGAAGCCTTCCAGGGCGGGGGCCGCGCTCACCTCACGACACCGTGCCGGTCACTGTGCTTCCCGACTTGGTCAGGTTCAGCGCTTCAGACAATCCCTTCGGCGTCATGGCGGCCGACTGAGGGTCGTTCCTCGTCAGTGGGCCCGAAGCACATCAACTGCCGTGAGCGCCACGTGGAGTTCGGTGCGCTCTGTGCCGGATTCGAGGTCGCAGTCGAGGAGACGCTCGATGGTGCGCAGGCGTTGGTACATGGTTTCGCGGGAGAGGCCGCCCCGGCGGGCTGCGGTCGTCTTGTTGCCGGCCGCGTCGAGGTAGTGGCGAAGGGTCGTCAGCAGGTCGGTGCCGTGCTGGGTGTCGTGGTCGATGAGCCGCCCAAGCCGGTGTTCGGTGTACTCCTGGATCCGGGTGTCCTCGCGGAGGGCGTAGAGCAGGCGGCGGAGGCCGATGTCGGACAGCTCGTGGAAGGAGCGGTCCGGGGGGAGGGGCTGGCCGGGTGGGGTGGCCTCGGCGACGCGGGCCGCCTCGCGGAAGGAGCGGGCGGTGCCGGCGAGGTTCGTGACCTCCGAGCCGACGCTCACGACTGCTTGCGGGGCCAGGTCCCGCGCGGCGCTGCACACGCGTTCGACAATGGGGCGCCACGGTTGCGAGGGGCGCAGGGCCAGCAGGATGCCGAGGCGGTCGGGGGCCAGTTCACCCACAAGGGCCGGGATGCCGGCCGTCCGCAGCTCATGGAACATGCGGGTCTCGGCCTCGCTTCCCTCAATCCCTGCGGGGAGGTCGACGAGGGTCACGACGAAGCGGCTTCGATCGGTCGGCAGGCCCAGTGCGGCGCAGCGGCTGCCGGCGTCTGCTGGGGAGCGGTGGCGCTGTTCGACCAGGTCGCGAAGGGCGTTTCGGTGTGCGGCGCGTTCCCAGGGGGTGGGGTGGATGAGGCGGGCGACGGTCAGGGCCATCGCCGTTCTCTCCAGGACGGTGATGTCCTCCGGCCCGAAGGCCGGACCATCGGTGCGTGCCGGGAGCATGGCCACCCGGCCCCAGCGCTCGCCCTGGTACTCGACGGGTGCGGTGAGCCAGCCTTCCGGGCCGCGTATCGCCGTGTGGTCGCCGGGCGCGGCCGCTCGGGAGCGCTGTTCCCAGCGGGCGAGTGCCTCTTCCACTGTGCTTCCCGAGGGTTCGCAGATCAGTGCCTGGTGTACCAGGTTCTCCAGAACGATCGTGCGGCCGCTCATCTCCGCCGCCGCTCGCACCACGTCCTCCGGTGACGCACCGCGCAGTGTGAGGGCGGTGAACGCCTCGTGGATGTGCTGGGTGCGGCGCATCGCGTCCGCCTGGTTGCCGAGCAGGAGCGCGTGCACGACCTGGGTGACCTCGAGGAAGTTGACGTCCTTGGCCAGGGTGACGAGGGGCAGGTCACGCAGGCGGCAGGCGTCGACGAGCGCGGCCGGCGGGCGGTGATAGCGGCGTACGAGTTCGATGACCAGGGCCGCGGCTCCGATGTCGGCGAGTTCGTCGACGTATCGGCGCACGCCGGCCGCGTCCTCGGGCAGGGGCATTCCCGTGGTGAGGACGAGTTCGCCGCCCTTGAGGAAGGACGCGGGGTCGGTCAGTTCGGTGATGTGGACCCACCTGACCGGCCGGTCCAGGTGGGGCACGCCGGTGACGATCTGGGGCTGTCCGGCGGCCAGGACCGGAAGGTCCAGGACGTCGGCAACGGTGAGGGGCCGGGCGGGCCCCTGGCCTGCGGGGTGGTTGTCGTTCACGGAGTCTCCATGGAGGTCCCCTGCTCGAGCGGTGCAAGCCCGGGGGAGTGCCCGGCCACTGTGACAAGCGTCGCTGACCGGTGCAAGAGCGGTCCGGCGGGGATCGGCACCCGGACGGTCCCGGGCGGTTGACACAACGTCCGGATGTCGCGTCCCGGCCGGACAGATCGCGCGTTGGCGCCGCCCTGCCGTGCGGAGATGCTCGGGAGACCGCAGCAGACCGACGACCCACGCCGGGAGACGAACATGACCGCACTGTCGCCGCATCTTCGCCAGGCCACGCCCGTGGTGGCGGCCCGGGGTGAGGGCGTCCACCTCTACGGCGAGGACGGCCGCCGCTATCTGGACTTCACCGCCGGCATCGGCGTCACCAGCACCGGGCACTGCCACCCGAAGGTGGTGGCGGCGGCGCAGGAGCAGGTGGGCACGCTGGTCCACGGTCAGTACACGACGGTCATGCACCAGCCGCTGCAGCGGCTGGTCGACAAGCTCGGCGAGGTACTGCCGGCCGGCCTGGACAGCCTGTTCTTCACCAACTCCGGCAGCGAGGCGGTGGAGGCCGCGCTCCGGCTGGCCCGTCAGGCCACCGGCCGTCCCAACGTCCTCGTCTGTCACGGCGGTTTCCATGGCCGTACCGTGGCCGCCGCCTCCATGACGACTTCCGGCACCCGTTTCCGGTCAGGGTTCTCCCCGCTGATGAGTGGTGTGGTCGTCACCCCGTTCCCGTCGGCCTACCGCTACGGCTGGGACGAGGAGAGCGCGACCCGATTCGCCCTGAAGGAGCTCGACTACACGCTCCAGACGATCTCCTCGCCCGCCGACACGGCCGCGATCATCGTCGAACCGGTGCTCGGCGAGGGCGGCTACGTGCCGGCCACCCGCGGCTTCCTGGAGGGTCTGCGGGAGCGGGCGGACCGCCACGGCTTCCTGCTGATCCTCGACGAGGTGCAGACCGGCGTCGGCCGCACCGGACGGTTCTGGGGGCTCGAGCACTTCGGCGTCACCCCGGACATCCTGGTCACCGCGAAGGGCCTCGCCAGCGGATTCCCGCTGTCGGGCATCGCCGCCTCCGAGGAGCTGATGACCAAGGCGTGGCCGGGCTCGCAGGGCGGCACGTACGGGGCCAACGCCGTCGCCTGCGCCGCGGCCTGCGCCACCCTCGACGTCGTACGAGACGAGAAACTCGTCGACAACGCCGAGGCGATGGGCAAGCGTCTGCGCCAGGGCCTGGAGGCGGTGGCCGACCGTACGCCGGCCATCGGCGACGTACGGGGACTGGGCCTGATGCTGGCCACCGAGTTCGTCACCGAGGACGGCAGCCCCGACCCCGAGACCGCAGCCCGCGTCCAGCGCGCCGCTGTCGACGAGGGTCTGCTCCTGCTGCTGTGCGGCGCATGGAACCAGGTCGTCCGCATGATTCCCGCGCTCGTCATCGACGAGGCTGCGGTGGACGAAGGCCTCCAGGCGTGGGCGACCTCGGTGGAGGTCGGCACATCCGGAGCGGCACGGCGATGACGGACACCACCACGGCCCTGGAGCCGCTGGTCGTA
Organism: Streptomyces sp. HUAS ZL42; assembly: GCF_040782645.1. Taxonomy (GTDB): domain Bacteria; phylum Actinomycetota; class Actinomycetes; order Streptomycetales; family Streptomycetaceae; genus Streptomyces. The sequence continues at coordinate 524,954 of NZ_CP160403.1, read as the reverse complement.
CGGCTCGCCGAGACCGCTCCCGGCCTCCGAGTGGAGACCGGCCCCGGATCCACCGGCCTCTACGCCTACGACGCCTCCAACTACCGGGTCCCGCCGCGGGCCGTGGTCTTCCCTCGCAGCGCCGACGACGTCGTCGCGGTGCTGTGGGCATGCCGGGAGACAGGTATCCCGGTCACCGCACGCGGCGGCGGCACCAGCATGGCGGGCAATGCCGTCGGGCCCGGCGTCGTGCTGGACTTCTCCCGGTACATGAACCGGATCCTGGACATCGACCCGGTGGCCCGCACCGCGCGCGTCGAGGCCGGAGTGATCCTGGACGCGCTGCGGTCCGCTGCCGCCCTGCACGGGCTGACCTTCGGTCCCGACCCGTCCTCGCACAGCCGCTGCACCCTCGGCGGCATGATCGGCAACGACGCGTGCGGCAACCGGTCCGTGCGGCACGGGCGCACCAGCGCGCACATCGAGGTGCTGGAGATCGTGACCGCCGACGGCGTGCGGGCCGTCGCCGACCGCACCGGACTGCGGGCCGCCGACCCGGACGACACGGACGCCGTCCAGCGGATCGCCGGTCTGGAAGCGGACGTGCGCCGCCTGATCGACGGCAATCTGGCCACGATCCGTACCGAGCTGGGCCGGGTACCGCGCCAGGTCTCCGGCTACCAGCTGCACCACCTGCTGCCCGAGCACGGCTTCGACATGGCTCGCGCGCTGGTGGGCACCGAGGGCTCCTGTGCGGTCGTCACCGCAGCGACGGTCCGCCTGGTGGCGACCGCACAGGCTTCCACCCTCCTCACCCTCGGCTACGACGACGTCGTCGACGCCGCCGAGGACGTCCCCGAGATCCTGCGCCGGCACCCCGCCGCCGTGGAGGGCATGGACGAGGCGATCGTCGCCACCATGCGTGCCCGGCGGGGCCCGGACTCCGTCACCGGACTCCCCGAGGGGCGTGCCTGGCTGTACGTCGAGCTCGACGGCGACGACCAGGCGGACGTCGACGCCCGCGCCGGCGAACTGCTGGACGCGCTCAAAGCGCAGGGCCGGATGACCGGTGGGCGGGTCGTGCACAGTCCGGCCGAACGGCGCTCGCTGTGGCGGGTCCGCGAGGACGGGGCCGGGCTCGCCGCCCGGCTCGTCGACGGCTCGGAGTCCTGGCCCGGTTGGGAGGACGCGGCCGTCGCGCCCGAGAACCTGGCCGCCTACCTGCGCGACTTCCGCAAGCTGCTGGCCGCGCACGGCCTGACCGGCGTGCTGTACGGGCACTTCGGCGCCGGATGCGTCCACGTGCGCATCGACTTCGACCTCGCCACGGATATCGGGCGGGACGCCACCCGCCGGTTCCTGACGGAGGCCGCCGCCCTGGTCGTCGAGCATGGCGGAAGCCTGTCGGGCGAGCACGGCGACGGGCGGGCCCGGGGCGAACTGCTCGAGGTCATGTACAGCCGGCGGCTGATCCGGGCCTTCGCCGAGTTCAAGGAGATCTTCGACCCGGAGGGGCTGCTCAACCCCGGCGTCATCGTCGACCCGGCGCCGCTCGACGCCGACCTCGCCCTGCGTGAACTCCCGCTCGTGGACACGACGTTCACCTTTCCCCACGACGAGGACGGCTTCGTGGGAGCGGTACGCCGCTGCGTCGGTGTCGGCCGCTGCCGCAGTGACGCCGGCGGCGTGATGTGTCCCAGTTACCGGGCCACGGGGGAGGAGAACGACTCGACGCGGGGCCGGGCCCGTCTGCTCCAGGAGATGGTGCGGGGCGGAACCGTCCAGGACGGCTGGCGCTCCACGGAGGTGCGTGACGCCCTCGACCTGTGCCTGTCCTGCAGGGCCTGCTCCAGCGACTGTCCGGTCGGCGTCGACATGGCCACGTACAAGGCGGAGTTCCTGCACCAGCACTACAAGGGCAGAGTCAGACCCCGCTCCCACTACTCCCTGGGCTGGCTGCCCCTGACGTCCAAGCTCGTCGGGTACGCGGCCCGCCCCGTGAACGCGCTGCTGCGCGGACCCCTCGGGAAGCTGCTCGCGCGCCTCGGCGGCGTGACCACCAAACGCCGGATCCCCGCCTTCGCCTCCCGGCAGGCGCTGCGCCGGGCCCTGCGCACGGCGAGGACCGGCGAACCGGCGAAGGCGGTGCTGTTCGTGGACAGCTTCACCCGCGCCTTCCGCCCCGAGGTGGCCGGGGCGGTGAGCCGCGTACTCGCCGACGCCGGCCTGCCCTGCATGGTGGAGGACGACCTGTGCTGTGGCCTGACCTGGGTGAGCACCGGACAGCTGTCCCGCGCGCGCCGCATCATGGCCCGCACGGTCGACCGCCTGGACAACGGCGACGACCGGCCCATCGTCGTGGCCGAACCGAGCTGCGCCGCAGCGCTCAAGCGTGACGTGCCCGAACTCCTCGGCACCGACGCCGCCCGGCGCGTCGCGGCCCGCGTCCACACCCTCACCGGAGCCCTGACCGACCTCGCCGCACCCGGCTGGGCGCCACCGGAGCTGCCGGACAACGTCGTGCTGCAGACGCACTGCCACGAGTACGCCACCTTCAAGGGCCGCCACCCGCGCGACCTGCTCGGCCGCCTCGGCGTACGGAAGGTCGACGAGGCCGAGGGCTGCTGCGGACTCGCCGGCAACTTCGGCTTCGAGGAACAGCACTACGACACCTCGATCGCCGTCGCCGACCTCGCCCTGAGGCCACGCCTCGACGGCATCGACCCACGGACATCGGTTGTCGTCGTGGCCGACGGCTTCAGCTGCGCCACCCAGATCGACCACCTGGCCGGGGACCGGGGCGTCCGCGCCCTGCACCTCGCCGAACTGCTCGACCCCGCCGCCGACCGACCCGGACAACCAGGAGAGAACTCATGACCGACACACCCACGCAGTTGTTCATCGGTGGCGCCTGGGTGGACGCCTCGGACGGTGCCACCCTGCCCGTCGACGACCCTGCCACCGGCGAGGTCCTCTGCCACGTGGCCGACGCGGGCCCGAAGGACGCGGGGCTCGCAGAGGAAGCGGCCGTGCGGGCGCAGGAGGAGTGGGCGCGTACGGCGCCCCGGGTGCGCAGCGAGATCCTGCGCCGTGCCTACGAGATCATCATCGAGCGCACCGACGAGCTCGCCCATCTGATGACGGCCGAGATGGGCAAGCCGCTGGCCGAGGCCAGGGGAGAGGTGGCGTACGCGGCCGAGTTCTTCCGCTGGTTCTCCGAGGAGGCCGTCCGCATCGACGGCGGCCTCGGCACTCTGCCCGACGGCCGCAACCGCATGCTGCTCTCGCGCCGCCCGGTCGGCCCCTGCCTGCTGATCACCCCGTGGAACTTCCCGCTGGCCATGGGCACCCGCAAGATCGGCCCGGCTGTCGCCGCCGGCTGCACGATGGTGCTCAAGCCCGCCCCGCAGACTCCTCTGTCCAGCCTGGCTCTCGCCGCGATCCTCAAGGAGGCCGGGCTGCCGGACGGCGTGCTGAACGTCGTCACTACCTCCCGTGCGGGGGAGGTGTGCGAACCGCTCCTGCGCGGCGGGCGGATTCGCAAGCTGTCCTTCACCGGTTCCACGGCCGTCGGGCAGCTGCTGCTGGCCCAGAGCGCTCAGGCCGTGGTCCGGACGTCGATGGAGCTGGGCGGCAACGCACCGTTCGTCGTCTTCGAGGACGCCGACCTGGACAAGGCGGTGGACGGTGCGATGGTCGCCAAGATGCGCAACATGGGCGAGGCGTGTACGGCCGCAAACCGGTTCTTCGTACACCGTTCGGTGGCGGAGGAGTTCGGGCGTCGCCTGGCCGAGCGGATGGGTGCGCTCGTCGTGGGCCCCGGCACCCGGGAAGGCGTCGACGTCGGCCCTCTGATCGACAGGACGGGACGCGCCAAGGTGGAGGAACTGGTGGCCGACGCGGTGGAGCGCGGGGCCCGGGTGCTCGTCGGCGGCAGGACCCCCGAAGGCCCCGGCTGCTTCTACCCGCCGACCGTGCTGGCCGGCGTCGATCCCGCAAGCCGGCTGATGGACACGGAGATCTTCGGCCCGGTCGCGGCGATCCTCACCTTCGACGACGAGGACGAGGTGATCCGCCGGGCCAACGACACCCCCTGGGGCCTGGTCGGCTACGTCTTCACCGAGGGCCTCGACCGCGCCCTGCGCGTCAGCGAGCGGCTGGAGGTGGGCATGGTGGGGCTGAACACGGGTCTCGTGTCCAACCCGGCCGCACCCTTCGGCGGCGTCAAGCAGTCCGGGCTCGGCCGCGAGGGCGGCCGGGTCGGAATCGACGAGTTCCTGGAGTACCAGTACCTCGCGGTGCCCGTGCGATGAAGGGTGGTCATGCCCTGACTGCCCCGCATCGCGCACCGTGACGGGTCGCCCCCGTGCCCGGTTTCCACGCCGCCGGGCACGGCGGGACGGCCCGTGACCTCTCCTCTGCGACGGCCTCGGCAACCGGCGCCTCCATCAGAGTCTCCTGCCCAGGCCCATGGTTCGACCGGGGCCGCGCCTGCCAACTTCTCGAGCCCAGGAAAGGAAAAACATGTCGCTCCTGAAGACCATCGACACCAACCCCTCCTTCGCGCCGCACACGTCCGGCCCGCTCCCGGAACGTCTGGTTTCCGGCGACCCCGCGTTCCTGACCTGGCCCCAGGACGTCGCCCGCGGGGAGATGATCCATACGGGAGTCTGGGAGGCGACGCCCGGCGAGACGCGCTCGATCAAGGGGGAGACCTTCGAGTTCTGCCATATCCTCGCCGGCATCGTCGAACTCACGCCGGAGGGTGGCGAGCCGGTGGTCTACAAGGCGGGTGACAGCTTTGTGATGAAGCCGGGCTTCGTCGGTGTCTGGAAGACCGTCGAAACCGTGCGCAAGATCTACGTGATCGTGAAGTGACTCGTTGCTCAACCGCGCACAGAGCCGCCGGGACCGGCGTCAGGCAGGTGCCGGGCGGTGATCTCCGCCGCCGTCTCGGCGACCAGCCGACCCAGCTCGGGCAGCCGGCCGGGCTCGAAGCGGGAGTCGGGCAGGGAGACGGCCACGGCAGCGAGCGGTGTGCCCTCACCGTCGAGCACGGGTGCCGCGATGGCGCAGACACCCTGAAGGTACTGGTTGTGGTTGACGGCGTAGCCACGCTCTCTCACTCGGTGGAGCTCCGCGCGCAGTTGCCCGGGGTCGGTGATGGTCTCTTCGCCGTAACCCTCCAGCGTCCCCGCGGTGACCTCGTCTATCTCGGACTTCCCCAGATGGGCGAGGACGGCGTTCCCGGCGGCGGTGGCATGCAGGGGTGAGGTGTCGCCGATGGCGTGGAAGGTGCGTACCGCGTGGTCGCAGTCGACGCGGTCGACGACGACCATGCCGTGCAGGGCGTCCGGCACGGACAGGTGGATGGTCTCGTTCAGTGCGTCGCGGAGCCGGATCATGGGTTCACGTGCGGCGGCGAACAGGCTGGAGCCCTGCAGGGCGGCCGGCCGTACGGCCAGCACGCGGGCGCCGATCTCCCAGCGGGTGGTGTCCTTGCGGTTCGCCCGCAGCCAGCCCGCCTCGTTGAGTGTGACCAGGGTGCGCTGCACGGTGGACTTCGGCAGCCCGAAAATCTTCGTCAACTCCCCGAGAGTTACTGGTTGATGTCGGGCGACCGCCTCCAGCACCCGTAGCGATCTGGTGACGCTCTTCAATTCCATTCGATGCCCCCTCAGACCTGTGGATTCCTGGTTCTCACTTCTTGACTTCAGCGCGAAGTCACGGTCAGCGACCGTGCCGAATTCCAGCATACTATGCCACAATGTGGCACGTGCTCGCATTCGGCCGCCAAGCGGACCGGCCTTGAAGTGCCCGGGAGTCCCGATTCCCCGCGGCGATGGACGGCGGTAGGGCCTTGACCAGGCCTGCCGTGCCGCGTGGTGCTGCCGCCCTGTGTCCGGCCCTCCCCCCGGCCGGGCGCAGGGCGGTGGCGGCGGCGACGCGAAGCAGAAGGGCCGGCTCGCGCGCTGACGCGTGCGAGCCGGCCCTCGGTCGACGGCTTGCGGGCCGTCGTCTGCCGTTCAGGCGCCCAGGCGGCGCTGTGAGATCTCCGCGGCTGTGTCGGCGACGAGGCGGCCCCACTTGGGTGCACTTTCATCGTCGTACCGTGCCTCTGGCATGGAGACGGCCACGGCTGCCAGGGGGGTGCCGTCCTCGTCGAGCACGGCCGCGGCGACGGCGCAGACCCCCGGCCGGTACTGGTTGCGGTTGACCGCATAGCCGCAGGTGCGAATCCGGTCCAGCTCGGCGCGCAGCTCGTCGGGCTCGACGGGTGTCGTGTCGCTGAACCGCTCCAGTCCCGCCGTGATGAGTTCTTCGACGTCGCGCCTCGGAAGGTGGGTGAGGATGGCGCGTCCGACGGCGGTGGCGTGCAGAGGCGAGGTGTCGCCGATGGTGTGGAAGGTGCGTACCGCCTGGTCGCAGTCGACGCGGTCCACCACGACCATGCACTGCAGGGCGTCCGGTACCGACAGATGGATGGTCTCGTTCACCGCGTCCCGCAGGCGGATCATGGGTTCACGTGCGGCGGCGAACAGGCTGGAGCCCTGCAGGGCGGCCGGTCGTACGGCCAGGACGCGGGCGCCGATCTCCCAGCGGGTGGTGTCCTTGCGGTTGGCGCGCAGCCAGCCGGCCTGCGCCAGTGTGACCAGAGTGCGCTGCACGGTGGACTTCGGCAGCCCGAAGAGCTTCGTCAACTCACCCACGGTCACGGGTTGATGCTGGGCGACCGCCTCCAGGATCCGCAGCGACCTGGTGACGCTCTTCATTTCCATCCGGTTTCCCCCTGTTAATCCCGAAAATTTCTGCTGGACACCCTCTTGACTCCCCTCTGGGCCGCTGACATTCTCTGTGCCAGATTCTAGCACAGCATTCCACATAGTGGCACGGCCCTCCGAGAGATCCCCCGAAGTGAGCCGGACTGCGAGACGCGGCGGTCAGAGAGCCGCAGGTCCACAAGAAGGGCCTGGCTCCCGCCCAAATCATCTCGAATCGAACAGCCTCGCGCCGAGGGCCCAGCATGCGCCTCGGCGATACGAAAGGAAAGCCCTGTGTCAGCTGCCAGGAAGCGCGTCGCGGTGGTCGGCGTCGGAACGATGGGCAGCCAGGCCGCCTGGCGGCTGGCGGCCCGCGGCGCCGAGGTCGTCGGATACGACCGGTTCGCCCCCGGCCACGACCGCAGTGCCGCCGGCGGTGAGACCCGGATCTTCCGCAGCGCACACTTCGAGGACTCCCGGTACGTCCCGCTGCTCAAGCACGCCGACTCCCTCTGGGAGGAGCTCCAGCAGGAGACCGGCCGCGAGCTGCGCCGCCTGACCGGGTGCCTGCTCATGGGGCCGACCGACCACCACCAGATGGCCACCGTCCTTCAGTCCATCGCCGACCACGACCTCGACCACGAGGTGCTGGACGCCGAGACGCTCGCCAAGCGCTTCCCGCAGTACCGCATCGAGGACGGCGACGCGGCCGTTCTCGACCGCCGAGCCGGGTTCATCCGCCCGGAGCTGACGATCCAGACCGCCGCCCGCCGCGCCGAGCAGCTGGGCGCCGTGATCCACCGCTACAGCACGGTCCGCGAGATCGTCCCCGTCGGCGACGGCGTGGAGATCCGCACCGACTCCGGCAGCGAACGCTTCGACACCGCCGTCGTCACGCCGGGCCCCTGGGTCAACGACCTGCTGCCCGACCTGCCGTGGGAGGTGGAGGTCCGCCGCCTCGTCAGCGCCTGGTACGTGCCCACCGACCCCGACGCCTGGTTCGGCGAGGAGCGCCCGGCGTTCATCCGTACGGCACCCACCCACTGCTACGGCCTGCCCTCCCCGGACGGCATCTCGGTCAAGCTCGGACTGTCCCGCGCGCTGCACCGGCTCGCCGGCGACCCCAACCAGCTGGACCGCACCGTGCGGCCGGACGAACTGGAGGTCTTCTCCGAGCTGATCGGGCGTTACCTGCCCGACCTGCACCCGGACCCGACCCGCCTCTCCGTCTACATGGAGGGCTACACCGAGAGCAGCCGCCCCCTGGTCGGCCCGCTGCCCGGCGCCGAGAACGTCATCCTCCTCGCCGGCTTCTCCGGCCACGGCTTCAAGCTCGCGCCCGCCTTCGGTGACATCGCCGCCGACCTTGCGCTGGACGGCGCCTCGCCCCAGCCCATCGACTTCCTCTCCACCGTCGGCCGTACGGAGGCATGACCATGAACGACGCCACCCTCTCCGTCGGCTCCCTGGAGGCCCGGCCCGGCACCAAGGTCCGCGGCACGGTCCAGGCGGACCTCGGCACCCTCACCGTGGACATCCCGCTGACCCTCGTCAACGGGACCCGCCCCGGCCCCCGGGTCGTCATCACCGCGGGTGTGCACGGCGGCGAGTTCCCGCCCATCGACGCCGTAGTGCGACTGGCGGACGGGCTGGAACCCGCCGAGGTGCACGGACAGGTGATCATCTGTCCGGTCGCCAACCCTCCCGCCGTGTACCAGGGTCGGCTCAACATCTCCCCGGTCGACGGCGTGAACCTCAACCGCGTCTTCCCCGGCGACCCGGACGGCGGCCCCACCGAGCGGCTGGCGGCCTGGCTCTTCGCCCACCTGGTCGACGCCGCCGACGTCTACGTCGACCTGCACTGCGGCGGCATCGACCAGGTCCTGCGTGACTTCGTCGGCTACCGCCTCACCGGTGACCCGGACCTGGACAAGGCGACGGCCGAACTGGCAGGCTCCTTCGGCATCGAGGACGTCATCCTCGGACTGAACGCAGACGGCGGCAACAGCCACGCGGCCGCCGCCCGCCGGGGCGTCTCGGCGGTCCTCGTCGAGGTGGGCCAGCTCGGCCAGCGGGACGAGGCCACTGCCCTCCGCCGCGTCGACGGCCTGCTGAAGGCACTTCGCCATCTGGGCGTCCTCGACCAGGACGGTTCCGCCCCGGCGCCGATCCGCGCATGGGTCTGGTCCGCCGGCGTCACCGCCGAGGCCACCGGCCTGTGGTACCCGGAGTTCTCCTTCGACGCCGACGTCATCGGCGAAGTCGCCGAGGGCGACCTCCTCGGCCGCATCGTCGACCCGACCGACGGCACGGAGTACACCGTCCACGCCCCGGCCGACGGACGGATCTTCTACGGCATGCACGGCCTCACCGTCGCCCCCGGCACCGAACTCGCCGCCCTCGCCGTCCCGTGGGACCCCGACACGGCCGCGCGAGCCGACACCCTCCGGACCCCCGGTCTGGGCGCCGGATCCGACGAGGCGGATCCCCGCCCCTAGACCCCCCTATCCAGCCGCCCCCCTTCCACATCCCCAGCCGCTCCCGTTCTCACGGCCGGCACCACCCAGGAGGCACACCATGAAAGATGCCCGAATAGACCGCAGACTGTTCCTGCGAGGAATAGGCGGGGTCACGGCGGGTGTCGCCGCCGCGACCGCCCTCAGCGCCTGCGGTACCGGCACCAGCCGGTCCGTCGCGGGCAGCGGTGGCAAGGGCTCCAAGACGGTGGTCGTCCGCGACAGTGGCGGTTCCTACGGCGCGGCCCTCCAGAAGGCGATCTACACGCCGTTCACGCAGGAGACCGGGATCTCCGTCAAGGTGCTCAACCTGGACGATGCTCCGCTGCTGGCGCAGATCAAGCAGGGCCGTCCGCAGTGCGACCTCATCAACAACTCGATGATGTCCCACCTGAAGTACGTGGCGCAGAACGCCCTGGAGACGCTGGATCCCGACCGGTTCAAGAGCCTGAAGAGCGCGCAGATCCCCGAGAACCAGATCACCCGGCATGCCATCGGCCACAGCTTCTACGGTCAGTGCATCGCCTACCGTACGGATGCGTTCGGCGGCAAGAAGCCGCAGTCGTGGGCGGACTTCTGGGACACCAAGGCGTTCAAGGGTGACCGGGCGATGGTCCACCCGGACGGTGACCTGCCGGAGCTGGAGTTTGCGCTGCTGGCCGACGGCGTTGCCATGGACAAGCTGTACCCGCTGGATGTGGACCGGGCTTTCAAGGTGCTGACCCGGCTGCGGCCCGACATCAAGAAGTTCTGGGACAGCGGCCCGCTGCCGGGCGTGCTGCTGAGCCGCCAGGAGGTGACCATGTCCACCGTCTGGGACGGCCGGCTCGCCGATCTGCAGAAGCAGGGTGTGCCGGTGGAGCGGCAGCTGAACGGTATGCGCCGTCAGTTCTCGGGTTATGCCATCGCCAAGGGCGCGGCCAACGTGGACAACGCCTACCAGCTGATGGACTTCTCCCTGCGGGCGGAGAGCCAGGCGAATCTGGCGAAGGCCTTCCCCTCGAACCCGTCGTCGCCGGTGGCCTACGCCAAGCTCACCGAGGACCAGCGCAACGCGCTCGCCGGTGCGCCGCAGTACTACGACAAGGGTTTCGATGCGGATGTCGACTGGTGGCTGAAGAACGAAGCGGCCGTCACCAAGCGCTGGCTGGAGTGGGCTCGTGGCTGAATTCGGTGTCGCCACACCGTCCGTCGAGGTGGCCGGCGGCAAGCCGGCCACCGCGACCGGCAAGGCGCTGTCGGTGGTGGCTCTGCGCAAGACCTACGGCGACGTCGTCGCCGTCGACGAGGCGTCCATGGAGATCGCGGCGGGGAGTTCGTCACCTTCCTCGGCTCCTCGGGGTCGGGCAAGACCACGACCCTGATGATGATCGCCGGGTTCTGCGAACCCGACTCCGGCACCATCACGGTCGGCGGCCGGGACGTCACCCGGCTGGCGCCGCAGAAGCGGGGCCTGGGTTTCGTCTTCCAGCAGTACCTGCTGTTCCCGCACATGACGGTCAGTGAGAACGTCGCCTTCCCGCTCACCCTGCGCGGGGTGGGCAAGGACGAGATCCGCCGCCGGGTGGGGGAGACGCTGGAGATCGCGGGCCTGTCCGGGTTCGGCGGGCGCAAGCCGCGTGAGCTGTCCGGTGGTCAGCAGCAGCGTGTCGCCCTGTGCCGGGCGCTGGTCTACCGCCCGCCGGTCATCCTGATGGACGAGCCGCTGGGCGCATTGGACAAGAAGCTGCGCGACCAGCTCCAGGTCGAGATCAAGACCATCCAGCAGGAACTCGGTCTGACCGTCATCTATGTGACGCACGATCAGGAGGAAGCGCTGGTCATGTCGGACCGTATCGCGGTGATGCGCAACGGTCTGATCGAGCAGTTCGACACGCCGAGGGAGTTGTTCGAGCGTCCGAGGACGCCCTTCGTCGCGGACTTCCTGGGCGCGGCCAACTTCCTGCCCGGCCGCATCGAGCAGCACGACGGCGAACACACCCTGGTCCGCCTCGACAGGAGTGGTGGCCTGCTGAAGGCACGCCGCCACGACCTCGCCTCCGGCACCCAGGTCAAGGTCGCCGTCCAGCCGGGCCGACTGCGGGCCTGTGCCACCGACGACGGCTTCTGTACCGGCACGGTGGAGACCGCCACGTACGTGGGCACCCTGGTCCGCGCGGGCGTACGCATGGACGGTAAGGAGGCGCCGCTGCTGCGCCTGGAGGTTCCGGCCGGCCGGGGCCCCGTCGCCGGCGAGCGGGTCGGGATCACCGCCGACCCCGACGACATCAACCTTTTCCCCACCGAACAGGCGGGGTGAGCCATGGCCGCCACCCTCACGGGGGCTCCTGCCCCCGCCCGCCCCCGCAAGCTTCTGGCCTCGCGCAGGACGCGGGTCGGGATCCTCTACGCACTGCCGGTCGTCGTCTACCTGCTGATGCTGTTCGTCTACCCGATCTTCTCCACGCTGCTGCTCAGCCTGAAGAACGCCGACGGATCGTTCACCCTGCACTGGTACGCCGACGCACTGACCGGCGTGAACCTGTCGGTGCTGTTCACCACGCTGCGCATCTCCGCGGAAACCGCGCTGTTGAGCCTGGTCTTCGGGTTTCTGCTGGCCCAGGCGATCTCCCGGCTCAAGCCCCTGTGGGCCGGCCTGGCGATGCTGGTCGTGGTCGTGCCGCACTTCATCAGCGCCCTGGTGCGCACCTACGGCTGGATCATCATGCTCGGCGACAAGGGCCTGGTGAACCAGACCCTGGCCGACCTCAAGATGCCCGGAGCGCCGTACCAGCTGCTCTACAACGAGCTGGGCGTGGTCATCGGCACCACCTCCATGATGCTGCCCTACACCGTGCTGCTGCTGTACGGGGTGATGCGCGGGGTGGACCGACGCCTGCTCGCGGCCGCGGCCAGCCTGGGCGCCGGCCGGGTGACCATCTTCCGCCGGGTGTATCTGCCGCTGGTCGCCCCAGGGCTGGCCAGCGCCGGACTGCTCAGCTTCATCCTGTCGCTGGGCTACTACATCACCCCGGCCCTGATGGGCGGACCCAAGCAGACGATGATCGCCACCCTCATCAACCAGCAGGTGACCAAGGACAACCAGTGGAACGGGGCCGCCGCTCAGGGCGTCATCCTGCTGCTGCTCACCCTCGCCGGACTGCTCCTGGTCAAGGCCGTGACCTCGCTCGGCGCCAGCCGTAAGAAGAGGAGCGCGTCATGATGGAGCTGCACAAGACCCTCGCCGGGCGGATCGCCCTGACCGTAGTCGCCACCGTGATCCTGCTGTTCCTGGCCCTGCCGATCGTCGTCATCGTCGTCACCTCCTTCAGCAGCAACGCCTTCGCACAGTTCCCGCCCCAGGTGTGGACGCTGAACTGGTACAAGGCGCTGTTCGCCGACGGCAGCAAGTGGCCGGCCGCGCTGTCACTGAGCGCCCTGGTCGCCGCCCTGAGCACCCTCTTCTCGCTGATCATCGGCGTGACCGCGGCGACCGCCCTGACGCGAAGTCAACTCCCGCTGCGCTCGGCGGTCTTCGCCCTGGTCCTCGGACCGCTGGTCATCCCGCAGATCGTCACCGCACTCGGTCTGTTCCTGCTCTTCGAGCCGGCCGCGATGCTGGGCAGCCCGATCGCCATCGCCCTGGGGCACACCGTGCTGGCCTCGCCGATCGCGGTGCTGATCCTGATCGCGACCCTGCGCGGGATCGACGAACGCCTCGAGGACGCCGCGGCCAGCATGGGCGCCGGCCGCCTGACCATCGCCCGGCGGATCACCTTCCCCCTCGCCGCGCCGGGAATGATCGCAGCCGCGATCTTCTCCTTCATCACCAGCTTCGACGAGTTCTACATCTCCCAGTTCCTCTCCTCCGTCGACACCGTCACCCTGCCCGTGCAGGTCTACAACTCCCTCACCTTCGAGATCGACCCCAGCGTGACCGCGGTCAGCGCGATCCTCATCGCCTTCGCGATCCTCGCCCTCGGCCTGGTCGCCCTGGTGCGCTGGCTCGGCTCCGGACGCCAGGACTCCCTGCTCTCGGTCGAGAACACGGTCGGCGTCGCCGCCCCCGGAGGCGACGCCGTATGATCGCCGCCACCGCTCAGCGGCACCTGCTGCTGAACATGACCGACAACGGCTCGCTCGCGATACCGGGTCAGGAACTGTTCGTCGTCCGCCGCGGCGAGGGCCCGTACGTCGATGACGCGGAAGGCAGACGTTACATCGACGGTCTGTCAGGGCTGTACTGCTGCCAGCTCGGCTACTCCTACGGCCCCGAGTTCGCCGAGGCAGCCGAACGGCAACTGCGCGAGCTGTGCTACAGCCCACTGTGGACCGGCTCCGCGCACCCCTCGGCCATCGAACTCGCCGAGCGGTTGTCCCGGATCGCCCCCGTCGACATCGAGCACACCTTCTTCTCGAGTGGCGGTGCCGAAGCCGTCGAGACCGCCTGGAAGTTGGCCCGCCGCTACCATGCCCTGCGCGGTGAGCCGGGCCGCACCAAGGCGATCGCCCGGCGCGGGGCCTACCACGGGCTGACCGTCGGCGCGCTCTCGCTCACCGACGACCCCGGCCTGACGGAGCCGTACGGTCCGCCGGCGATCGACACCCGGTTCGTGTCGAACACCAACCGCCTCGGCCTCGCACCGGAGTTCGCGGACGACGAGGTGTTCACGGCGTGGCTGCTCGCCGAGCTGGAGGCCACGATCCTGACCGAGGGCCCGGAGACCGTCGCGATGCTCATCGCCGAGCCGGTGCAGAACCGGGGCGGCTGCATCACCCCGCCCAAGGGTTACTGGCAGGGGTTGCGGGCGCTTGCCGACCGGTACGGCTTCCTGCTCGTCGCCGACGAGGTCATCACGGCCTTCGGACGGGTCGGAGAGTGGTTCGGCGGGGACCGCTACGGGGCCCGCCCGGACATGGTCACCGTCGCCAAGGGAATCACCGCCGGATACGCCCCCCTGGGCGCGACCCTGGTCAGTACCAAGGTCACCGAGGTCATCAACCGGCCCGGCGCGGTCCTCAACCACGGCTACACCTTCGCCGGGCACCCGCTGAGCACGGCCATCGCCCTGCGCAACCTCGAGATCATGGAGCGGGACCGGATCCTGGACAACGTCCGCGGTCTCCAGGCCGACCTGGCGAAGCGCATGGCGGCGCTCAAGGACCTGCCTATCGTCGGCGATGTCCGCGGCACCGGGTTCTTCTACTCCTGCGAACTCGTCGGCGACCTCGACGACGGCGGTTTCAGCGCCACGGCCCGAGCCGATCTGATCGGCGACCTGATCCCGCGCCGACTGCGCGAGGCCGGCCTGCTGGCCCGCGTCTACGACCGCTCCGCGCCCCTGGTCCAGATCGCGCCCCCGCTGATCAGCGACCGCGCCGTCCTCGACCGTATCGCCGCGATCATCGCGGGCATCCTCGCCGAGGCATCCACCCGCATCTGATCCACGTTTTGGGAAGGAACCACATGTACTCCATCGGTCCGCTGACCGTTGCCCCGGGCGAGCGCGCCCAGGGCCTCATACCAGTCGGTACCAGCAGCTACGGCGTGGAGCTCGGAATTCCGCTGATCGTCGTCAACGGCGCACAGGACGGCCCGGTCCTGTGTGTGGACGCGGGCGTGCACGGCGACGAGTACGACGGCCAGGAGGCCATCCGGCGCGTCCTCGCCGAGATCGACCCTGCCACCCTGCGGGGCACCGTCGTCGGCATCCCCTGCCTGAACACTCCGGCCTTCGAGGCGGCCGCCCGCGCGAGCGGCATCGACCACCTCAACCTCAACCGCATCTTCCCGGGTGACGCCGAGGGCTCGTACTCGCAGCGTCTGGCCGCCACCTTCGTCGAGCAGGTCGTGCCGGCCGTCGACGCCGTGGTCGACCTGCACACCGGTGGCGCCTACGGTGAGATCGCCCCGCTGGTCATCCTCCAGGGTGGTTACGAGAACCTGGCCACCGACCTGGCCCTGGCCGCCGGGCACGAGCTGGTGTGGAAGGGCGGCAAGTGGGGCGGCACGGTCCGCCACCCCGTCCTCGAAGCCGGCAAGCCCGCCATCACCATCGAGTGCGGCGGCGCCACATACCGCGAGACCAACGTCGAGCACCACATGAAGTCGATCCGCAACATCCTGCGCTGCCTCGGCATGATCGACGGCGAGGCGGAGCTGCGGGACACCTACACGACCGTCTCCGGCACGTTCGCCCGCTCCGCCGCCGGTGGCTTCTTCGTCGCCCGCGCCGAGCCGGGGGAGACCTGCAAGGAAGGCGACCTGATCGCCACCATCACCGACCACTACGGCAACACGCTGGAAGAGGTCAGCGCGCCGCAGGACGGCATCGTGCTCTGGGTCCGCCGGATCCGCACGGTCCGCCCGGGCGACGAGGTCGTCATCTTCGGCGAGGTGCTGGGGGAGATCCGGCCATGAGTGGAGAACTGCAGCTGACCGAGCTGCTGATCGACGGCAAGCAGATCCCGGCCGCCGACGGTTGCTCCTTCACCGTCCTCGACCCGTCGAACGGCACGGCCATCGCCCAGGTGGCGCTGGCCGGAAAGGCGGACGTGGACAAGGCGGTGGCCGCAGCGCGCGCTGCCTTCACCGCTCCCGAGTGGGCCGGGATGCGTGCCGCCGATCGGGGGCGCATCCTGTTCCGGATCGCGGAGGCCATCCGCTACCAGGGAGAAAGGCTGGCCCGCCTGGAGAGCCAGGACGTCGGCAAGCCGCTGCGCCAGGCGAAGGCCGATGTCGAGGCGGCCGCCCGCTACTTCGAGTTCTACGCAGGCGTCGCCGACAAGCTCGGCGGCTCGACGATCCCACTCGGCCCCGGCCTGATCGACTACACCGTCCGGGAGCCGATAGGCGTCTCCGGCCAGATCATCCCGTTCAACTACCCGCTCCAGAACACCGCGAGGGGCTCCGCCCCGGCGCTGGCCGCAGGCTGCACGGTGGTGGTCAAGCCCTCACCCGAGGCGCCGCTCACCCCGCTGGAGATCGGCAGGATCGCCCTGGAGTGCGGACTTCCGCCGGGCGTGCTGAACGTCGTCCCCGGTGACGGTGAGACCGGCGCCGCCCTCGCCGGCCACCCGGACATCGACCAGGTCACCTTCACCGGGTCCGTGCCCACCGGCATCAAGGTCGCCCAGGCCGCCGCCGCCAACGTGGTGCCCTCCGTCACCGAACTGGGCGGCAAGTCGCCGGTCGTCGTCTTCGCGGACGCCGACTTCGACCTGGCGCTCGGCGCGGTCACCGCCTCCGCGTTCGGCAACGCCGGGCAGACCTGCTCCGCAGGCACCCGGCTGCTGCTCCAGCGCGGCGCCGAGGAGTTCCTGGACAAGCTCGTCGCGCACGTCGCGTCCCTGCGCATCGGCCCGGGTCTCACCGACCCGGACGTCGGCCCGCTGGTTGCCGCACGACAGCGCGACCGGGTCCTCGGCTACCTGGAGCTGGCGCGGCAGGAAGGCGCCGTGGCACGGGCCGGCGGACGCGCTCCCTCGGACCCCGAGCTGGCCGACGGCTACTACGTCGAGCCGACCGTCCTGACCGGACTGGACAACCAGGCCCGTTGCGCCCGCGAGGAGATCTTCGGTCCCGTCGTCACGGTCATCGAGTTCGACGACGCGGCCGAGGCGCTGGAGATCGCCAACGACAGTCCGTACGGCCTCGCCTCGTACGTGTGGACCCGCGACATCGACAAGGCGATGCGTATGGCCGAGGGCATCCGCGCCGGCCAGGTCTATGTCAACGCCACCGGCATCGGCACCGGCGTGGAGCTCCCCTTCGGTGGCTACAAGCACAGCGGCTGGGGCCGGGAGAAGGGCCTCGAGGGCCTCGCCAGCTACCTGCAGACCAAGAACGTCTGCATCGGATTCGGAAACCGGTCATGAGATACCGCTCGCTCGGAGAGCGCGGCCCGACCGTCTCGGTGGTCGGCGTGGGCGGCAACAACTTCGGCAGCCGCCTCGACGAGGACGGCACGAAGGCCGTGGTCCACGCCGCCCTCGACGCCGGGATCACCCTGTTCGACACCGCCGACATGTACGGCGGGTCCGGCGAACGGGGCGGCTCCCGCGGCGACGGCGAACGGCTTCTCGGGGCCGCGCTCAAAGGCCGCCGCGACGACGTGGTGGTGGCCACCAAGTTCGGCATGGAGATGGACCGGAACGCCGACCTGTACGGTCCGCGCGGGGCCCGCGCCTACCTCCGGTACGCGGTCGAGGCATCGCTCAGCCGGCTCGGCACCGACCGGATCGACCTGTACCAGTACCACGAGCCGGACGGCGTCACGCCGTTGGAGGAGACGGTAGCCGCGCTCCAGGAGCTGGTCGACGAGGGCAAGATCCGATACATCGGTTGCTCCAACCTCCCGGCCGAGCAGGTCACGGACGCCTTCGTGTCCACCCAGGCGCGCTACCACCTGCTCGACCGCGGTGCGGAAACGGACCTGATCCCGGCCTGCCTGCACCACGGCCTCGGCCTGCTGCCGTACTACCCGCTGGCCAACGGCCTGCTCAGCGGCAAGTACCGCCGAGGCGAGGAGCCCCCGCCCGGCAGCCGCCTGTCCTGGCGGCAGGGCTGGCTCACCGACGCGGCCCTCGACAGGGTCGAGGCGCTCACCGCGTACGGCGCCGAACGCGGCCTGACCCTCCTCCAGGTCGCGGTGGGCGCACTGGCGGCCCTGCCCGCCGTCGGCTCCGTCATCTGCGGCGCCATGACCCCCGAGCAGGTCACCGCCAACGCGGCGGCGGCCGACTGGATACCGAGCCCGGCCGACCTGGCCGTGCTTGACGCGATCGTCGCCCCCGGCGAGCGCGTCGTCTGAAACCCCACCCCCTGGAAAATCCGTAAACCCGCGAGATCGAGGCTGAACACCATGCGAGAGATCGTCACCTT
This sequence comes from Streptomyces sp. HUAS ZL42, assembly GCF_040782645.1. Lineage (GTDB taxonomy): Bacteria > Actinomycetota > Actinomycetes > Streptomycetales > Streptomycetaceae > Streptomyces. The sequence continues at coordinate 506,835 of NZ_CP160403.1, read as the reverse complement.
CGACGCCTATGGAACCCTGGTCGACTTCCAGCTCGGCCCCACCACCCTGAAGATCCTTTCCGACTCCGGCCGGCTGGACCTGGACAACCTGGACGTCGATGAGTTCCTCGATGACTTCCGTGTGATGCGCTTCCAGGCCGTCCTGGAGGCATACCGTCCCTACCACGAGGTCCTGCCCTCCAGCCTGAAGAACGCCATGCGCCTGCACGGTCTGGAGTACCGCGAGTCCGACGGCGACGCCCTCGTGGACGCCGTCCCCACCTTCGGTCCCTTCCCCGAGGTCCCGGACGCGCTGCGCGCGCTGAAGAGCAGGTACGAGATCGCCATCATCTCCAACACCGACGACAACCTGATCGCGCGGAACGTCGAGAACATCGGCGTCGAGTTCGACTACGTCATCACCGCCCAGCAGGCCGGCGCCTACAAGCCGGACCGCCAGACCTTCAAGCACGCCTTCAGGACCATGGGCGTCGAGCCCTCGCAGGTCATCCACGTCGCCCAGGGCTGGGAGTACGACCACATCCCGACCCGCGACCTCGGCCTGAAGCGCCGGGTGTGGATCAACCGCTACGGCCACCCGGGCAGCGCCGACTACCAGCCCTACGACGAGCTGCCCGACCTGTCGGGCCTGCCGAAGCTCCTCGGCTGCTGACCAACGGCGCAACGGCGACACAGGACTGAGAAACACAGAGGACGCACGCCATGAAGCAGATCCCCTACTGGCTGGACACAGCTCCCGCCCTGCCCGACCGTTCCGGAAAGGACCTGCCCGACGAGGCGGACGTGGTGGTGATCGGCGGCGGTCTCACCGGCCTGTCCACCGCCTACCACACCGCCCGCAAGGGTGCCCGGGTCGTTCTCGTCGAGAAGGACAAGGTCGGCTCGGGCGCCTCCGGGCGCAACGGCAGCATGTGCACCCAGGGCATCACCATCAGCCCCGCCGAGGCGCGCAAGCGCTACGGCCAGGAGCGCGCACTCGAGCTGTACAACGCCTTCCGCGAGGCGGTCGACGTCGTCGAGAACCTCACGCGGAAGGAGCAGATCGACTGCGACTTCAACCGGTCCGGGCGCCTCGGCTTGGTCTGCAAGCCCCACCACTTCAAGGGCCTGGAGGCCAAGCAGCGGGACCTGGCCGAGAACTTCGGCCACGAGACGGTCGTCCTGAGCAAGAGCGAACTGCGGGCCGAGCTCGGCTCGGACTACTACTACGGCGCCCTGCTCGACCCGCTCAGCGCGGGCCTGCACGTGGGCAAGTTCGTCGGCGGCCTGGCAGACGCCGCCGAGCGTACCGGCGCCGAGATCCACGAGCGCAACGCCGCCACCGGCCTCACCCGCCTCTCTGACGGCGGCTTCCTGGTGGAGACCCTGCACGGCACCATCCGTGCCAAGCAGGTCATGGCGGCGACCGACGCCTACACCGACAAGTCGATGCCGTGGTTCCGGAAGCGGCTGATCAACGTCGGCAGCTTCATCATCGTCACCGAGCCGCTGGGGGAGGCGCGCGCCAAGGAGCTCATCCCGAACGGCCGCCTGATGGTCGCCCACAAGAATGTCGGCCACTACGTCCGCCTCACCCCGGACAACCGCCTCGCCTTCGGCGGCCGGGCCCGCTTCGCCCCCTCCAACCCGGCCTCCGACGTCAAGAGCGGCGACATCCTCAAGCGGGAGATGACCGAGATCTTCCCGCAGCTGGCCGGGACGCGGATCGACTACGTCTGGGGCGGCATGGTCGGCATGTCCTGGGACCGCATTCCGCACGCGGGAGAGGTCAACGGCCTGTACTACTCCATGGGTTACTGCGGACACGGCGTCCAGATGGCCACGTACATGGGCCGCGCGGTCGCCGAGATGATGGACGGCAAGCCCGAGGCCAACCCGATGCGCGGCTTCGGCTTCCCGAAGGTGCCCGTCCCCTTCTACAACGGCACCGCTTGGTTCCTGCCGTTCGGCGGCGCCTACTACAAGGCGAAGGACCGCCTGCTCTGAGCAGGCGCCGACACCAGTGACACAGCGGGGGCCTTTCGCACAGTGGTGCGGGAGGCCCCCGCGATGCCCCCTGAGAGAAGGCAGTACACCCATGACCGCCGTCACCCGCAGTGAGCACGATCTTCTCGGCGCCCGGGATGTTCCCGCCGAGGCGTACTGGGGTGTTCACACCCTGCGTGCCACGGAGAACTTCCCGATCACGGGCACCCCGATCTCCGCCTACCCGCATCTGGTCGACGCCCTTGCGGCCGTGAAGGAGGCCGCCGCCCTCGCGAACGAGGAACTCGGTCTGCTGGAGCCGGAGAAGGCGGCCGCGATCGTCGCCGCGTGCCGGGAGATCCGCTCCGGCAAGCTGCACGAGCAGTTCGTCGTCGACGTGATCCAGGGAGGTGCCGGCACCTCGACCAACATGAACGCCAACGAGGTCGTCGCCAACCGGGCGTTGGAGTTGCTGGGCCACGACAGGGGCGAGTACCGGTTCCTGCACCCCAACGAGGACGTCAACCTCTCCCAGTCCACCAACGACGTGTACCCGACCGCCGTCAAGATCGCGACGGTGTTCGCGGTACGGGGACTGCTCAAGGCGATGTCCGTCCTGCAGGACTCCTTCGCCCGCAAGGCCGTCGAGTTCCGCAGTGTGCTCAAGATGGGCCGCACGCAGTTGCAGGACGCCGTGCCGATGACGCTGGGTCAGGAGTTCTCCTCGTACGCCGTCATGATCGACGAGGACCGGTCCCGTCTTGCCGAGGCCGTCGAGCTGATCCATGAGATCAACCTGGGTGCCACGGCGATCGGCACCGGCCTCAACGCCCCCGCCGGATACGCCGAGTCGGCCCGCCGCCACCTCGCCGGGATCACCGGACTTCCGCTGGTGACCGCCGCCAACCTGGTCGAGGCGACCCAGGACTGCGGCGCGTTCGTGCAAGTGTCGGGTGTGCTCAAGCGGATTGCCGTGAAGCTGTCCAAGAGCTGCAACGATCTGCGCCTGCTGTCGTCGGGGCCGCGTGCGGGTCTTGGTGAGATCAACCTGCCGCCGGTGCAGGCCGGTTCGAGCATCATGCCGGGCAAGGTCAACCCGGTGATCCCCGAGGTCGTCAACCAGGTCGCCTTCGAGGTGATCGGCAACGACGTCACCATCACCATGGCCGCCGAGGCCGGGCAGCTCCAGCTCAACGCCTTCGAGCCGATCATCCTGCACTCCCTGTCGGAGAGCATCACGCATCTCCGGGCGGCGTGCCTGACCCTCGCCGAGCGCTGCGTGAGCGGCATCACCGCCAACACCGGGGCGCTGCGCAGGACCGTGGAGAACTCCATCGGCCTGGTCACCGCCCTCAACCCGCACATCGGCTACACGGCCGCCACCGACATCGCCAAGGAGGCCCTCGTCACCGGCCGGGGGGTGGCCGAACTCGTCCTGGAGAAGGGCCTGTTGCCCGCCGATACCCTCGCTGACCTGCTGCGGCCCGAGGTCGTCGCGGGCAGCGGCCAGGTACTGGCGTGACGGGGCCCCGAGGGTACGGAGGGCGCCAACCTCCTGCTCACCGGACGGCGGCCTGAGCTGCCCGAATACCATCCGGACGATCTCTACCTCGCGGGGGACCTGAACGACGAGAACTTCGTCGCCGAGCTCGGCGCCCGGGCGGCACCACCTGAGCGACGTCGGAGTGGTCGTCCTCTGCCATGGGCTCCAGCGTCCGGCCCGCTCACGGACATGACCGACGACGACGCACGCGACGTGCTGCACAGCAACCTGCTGAGCTCGTTCCTGGTCATGAAGCACCTGATGCCGCTGGCTCCCGAGCAGGGAGCGTCGATGGTGTGCGTGAGCTCGCGCCTCGGCATGGTCGGCATGCCGAACCAGACCCTGTACTCAGCCGCCAAGGGCGGCCTCATCGCGCTCGCGCGCGGCGCTGCCGTCGAGTGGGCGTCCCGCAACCTCCGCGTCAACGTGGTGGCGCCGGGCCTGGCCGTGACGCCGATGCGACGCCCTGGCCGCTGCCCTGTTCGACACCGAGGACGTTGGCTGCGTCGATCGCGGCCTGCAGGGCGTGCTTGCCGGCCATGATGTCGCCGGTGGCGTTGATCGAGAAGTAGACGCCGGTGTTGCCGGGTGAGTTCTCCATGGAGAAGGACGGCAGGAAGACCGCCTTGCCGCTCGTGTCCGTGCGGGTGAGGAAGTCCTCGTAGAACAGGGCCTGTTCCATCAGGGCGGGACCGAGCCTGTCGCGCAGGAAGGCCTGGTCGCCGGTGACCTCGTCCGTCGGTGCGGGACGAGGATGCCGCGGGCGCCGTTGAGGTTGGTGGCGTTGGTGCGCCAGTCGTCGAGCTGGTCCAGGATCAGGTTGAAGTAGCCCTCCATGACGTCGGTGGTGTCGAGGATGTTGCCGCCCGCGACCTGGAGGTTGACGTTGGCGTCGGTGGTGAAGTCGTCGGCCCAGGCACCGTTCCAGGCGCCCGTCCAGATGCCGGTGAGCCGGGGCGGCAGGACGCCGCTGGAGCTGATGAGGAAGTATCGGCCGGCGTCGTAGAGCCGTTCCAGCAGCATGGTGTCGATGACACTGCGGTCGGCGCTCTGACGGGTGATCAATTCGCTGACCGAGAGCTGCCGGTCGGCGGCCGGGACGTTCAGGGGCGAGGTGTGAGCGGTCGTAGAAGTCGGTGTGCAGGGCGGTGTGCCGCGAGCGCAGTGCGACGTAATCGGTGCCGAGCGTGGCGAGTTGGGCGTGCAGCGGTTCGGAGTACCAGTGGTCTCGCCCGGCAGTGACGATCAGGTGAGCCGGCGTGGAGTGGCTCGGGGTTCATGACCCATCGGTGCTCCAGGGTGCGGCGATGACGAAGGAGCAGCTGGCTCGGTACGAGGCGGTGTTCTCGGAAGGGTCGAGCCACAGCTGGAGGTTGTCCCGGTGGCGGAGGTAGCGGCCGGGGTAGTTGAACGACTCCAGGGAGACCGACCCGTCGGCGGAGCCGGAGCGCGCGCAGAAGGTGGCGTCCTTCTGGAAGAGGGCGGATCCGTCGTTGGTGTCCAGGCGGAGGCGGAAGGTGTAGTGCCGCAGATACCTGCCCGACGTGTCCCGGAGCGAGTAGCAGCGGGCGTCGGCGAGGCCGGGCACGAACGTGAAGGTGGCGGCCTTCCGGGTGGCCGTGGAGCTGGTGGCGCCGACCGTCTTCAGGATGCCGAGTCGGCCGGACTGGCTCACGTAGTGGCCGGGGTCGTCTACCGACCGTAGGGCGTGCTGCCCGGAAAGCCGCGCCGTGGCCGTCGTTGTCGGGGTCGCCGTCGTTGTCGGCGTCCGTGTTGGGGTCGGTGAGGCGGACGCTCCCGGGGGCGGTGAGACGGACGAGGCGGCGGGCGTCAGCGGGGCCGCGGCGACGGGCCGCGGGGCTGGCTCGTGGGACCGCGTGGCGGCGTACCATGCCACTCCGGCAGCTGTGAGGGTCACCGCGCATGCGGTTGCCGCCGCCAGGGGCTTGATGGCCGGCCCGCCGAGCGTACGGGCCATCCGACCTGCACCCTTCGCCGCATGCCCGTCCGTGCCCACGGTCGCCCCGGCCGAGTTCGCCGCCAGTGCCCGGTCCAGCACCAGGCCGGCCAGACCGATCGGCACGGGCACCAGCGCGAGTCCGCCCAGCAGACCCTCCGCCGGTATCAGGTCGGACGCGCTGGACAGGCACTGTGGGCACTCCCGGACATGGCGTGCCAGCCGCTTGCGCCACAGCGCCGCAGGCCGCCCGTCCCATGAGGTGAGTACGGCGGCCAGGTCCGTGCAGCGCGGCGAGCTGGTTACGGCTCTTACCACGGCGCGCGCGGTCTCCAGCCGTTCCTTGACCCGTTGGACGCGCACCGCGGCATGCTGGGGTGTGAGACCGCACGCCGCCGCCAGGTCGCTGCGGTTCAGTTCACCGGCGGCCTCCATCCACCACAGTGCGAGCACCTCGCGTTCCTCGTCCTCCAGCCAGCGGGTCGCCTCCACCGCTTCGCGCCGCTGGCCCGACAGCGCCAGCCGCAGAATCGCCAGATCGGCGAAGTCGGCCTGCGGATCCGCCTCATGGGCGGTTTCCTCCAGTGGTGTCGCGGTCGGCCGGTTCTGTTGGCTGCGCCACCGGTCGCGGACCTGACGTACGGCGATGGCGACCAGCCAGGAGCGGAACCGGTCCGGTTGCTCCAGCCCGGGCAACCCGTCCAGAACCCGCATCATGGTCTCCTGGACCACGTCGTCGACGTCGTTGTGGCCGTCCAGCGCCCGTCCGACGATGTTGTAGACGAGCGGCAGACAGTCCCGTATCAGCTGTTCCGAGGCATGCCGGTCCCCGTCCCTCGCCGCCAGGACGACGTCGGCGTCCGGCCGTTCCTGCACGTCCTGCGAGCGCACTCGCTCCACCTGTCCCGTTTCCGCGTCGATGTGTCGAGGGCGACAGTGTGCCAGGGGCGAGGCCGGAGGCGCCCCGCGGGCCGCGCGTGCGGGATTTGTGACGCCGAGACCGGCCTGATCGCAGGAGGGCCGGCCGAGGGCGTGGCTGAACTCTCTGCCTGCAGCCTTCGAAGGGTTGGCGAGTACGTGTGAGTGAATCCGGCTGAGCGGCTGTGAGGTGCGCGATCTGGTTCGGAAGTGTGGCGTGTCGGCCGGGCAGGCTCGGGGTGTTCGGGAGTGGCGTGGGCGCGGGGAGACCGTGCAGGACTGCCTCGACGTTCCGGGCGGCAACTTCCAACGACCGGATGCTGTCCAGGCAGACCGACCGGCGGCAGCTGTCCATCTGGACGGTGTCCTGGCGGACCAAGAACGTGGCGTTCACCGCCGCGCCGGAGCATTGGGCCACCCTGGCCCTGTACTGCAAGGGCGAGTCCACCACGGGAGCAGGGCTGGACGCAGACGCAGCATCACCGCCAGTGACGGGTAGTTGACGCGAATCTCTCCCCTTCGGCACGACAGCGCAGACATTGGATGTATGTGCTGCCGTCCGGCCCCTCCAGCACGGTGTTGCCGGAGGTGGGGTGGGCGAATCGCCCTGGGACACAGCAGATCGGCATGGGCCGTGGCCGTTGTGACATGGACCAGGTGACAGGCGGAGAAGCGAGGCTCTTCAGCAGCCGCACCGTGAAGGCGGCGGACTGCGAAGGAGCGAACTCATGGGCCGATACGATCTCGCCCTCATCGGATTCGGCGGCGTCAACCGCGCCCTCGCCGAACTCATATCCCAGAGCGGGGAGCGCCTGGCCAAGGAGCTGGGCTTTGCCCTGCGGGTGGTGGCGATCACCGATCTGCGGGCCGGTTCCCTGGTGGACACCGACGGCATTGATCTGGCGCCGCTGCTGGCCGCCGAGCCCGGGGAGTTGAGCTTCGCGGGCCTTGCCGGAGGCAGCGCTGATCCGCGCAACGAGTGGGTGATCCGCGAGGTGCCGGCCGACATCGTCGTGGAGGCGACGTTCACCAACCCCACCGACGGCGAGCCCGCCCTCTCCCATGTGCGCTGGGCCCTGAAATCGGGCAAGCACGTGTGCACCACCAACAAGGGCCCGGTCGCACTCGCCGGCCGCGCACTGAAGCGGCTGGCCGCCGAGCGCGGTGTCAGCTTCGAGTTCGAGGGCGCGGTCCTCAGCGGCACCCCCATCCTGCGCACCGCCCGGCGCATGTTCGGCGGCCTGGAGATCACCGGCGTCCAGGGCATCATGAACGGCACCTCGAACTACATCCTGGGCCGCCTCGAAGAAGGCATCGAGCTTTCGGCGGCCATCACCGAAGCCCAGGCCCTCGGCTACGCCGAAGCCGACCCCACCGCCGACATCGAGGGCCACGACGTCCAGCTCAAGGTCATGATCCTGGCCAACGAGGTTCTCGGCGCCGACCTGCGCCGCGAGGACGTCGTCCGAGAGGGCATCTCGGCGATCACCCCCCGCGAGGTGCGGGACGCCGCCTCGAAGGGGCTGCGCTGGAAGCTGGTCGGCTCCGCCACCCGCCACGAGGACGGCAGCGTCGATGCCCGCGTCGCCCCGCTCGCCCTGCCCGCCCAGCACCCGCTCGCCGGAATCTCCGGCCCCCTCAACGCGGTCGCCTTCCACACCGACCTCCTCGGCACCGTCACAGTGTCCGGGCCGGGCGCCGGCCGCACCGAAACCGCCTGCGCCCTGCTGTCGGACATCATCGCCATCCACCAGCGCCACGCGGACGACGACACAGCCCCCATCCGCGCCGTTCTCCAGGAGACCCACCGTGTCTGACACCGCCGTGCCCCCCGGCATCGAACTCGGCACCGACATGGCGCCCGTGCACAACCCCTACACCGGCGAGGTCATCGCCTCGGTGCCCACCGTCGACGCGGGCGCCGCCGGCGCGATCCTGCAGCAGGCCAGGTGCGGGCGCCGCACCGCGGCCGCGCTCTCCCGCGCCTCCCGGGCCGCGGTCCTGGAACGCGCCGCCCGCCTGATCGAGCGGCGCGCCGAGTCTTTCGCCCAGCTGATCGTCAGCGAGGCCGGCAAGACCATCGTCCAGGCCCGCAAGGAAGTCGCCCGCGCGGTCAACACGCTGACCCTGTCCGGAGCCGAGGCACGGCGCAACGCCGGCGAGGTCATCCCCTTCGACTCCTACGAGGGCTCGGAGAAACGGCAGGGCTGGTTCACCCGCGAGCCGCTGGGCATCATCGCCGCCATCACCCCGTTCAACGACCCCCTCAACCTGGTCGCCCACAAGCTCGGCCCGGCCATCGCCGGGGGCAACGCCGTCATCCTCAAACCGTCGGCGCTGACACCGCTGTCCGCGCTGCGGCTGGTCGACACCCTCATCGAGGCCGGCCTGCCCGAGGAGATCGTCACCGTCGTCAACGGCAATGCCGACATCGGCGCCGCGATCGTGACCGCCCCCGACGTGCGCATGGTGTCCTTCACCGGCGGATTCGCCACCGGCGAGGCCATCTCCCGCACCGCCGGCCTGAAGAAGCTCGCCATGGACCTGGGCGGCAACGCCCCGGTCATCGTCATGGACGACGCCGACCTCGACGAGGCCGTGGCCTCCTGCGTCTCCGGCGCGTTCTGGGCCGCCGGCCAGAACTGCATCGGCACTCAGCGGATCCTCATCGCGGCCAAGGTCTACGAGCGCTTCCGCGACGCCTTCGTCGCCCGCACCAAGCTGCTGCGCGTCGGCGACCCGCTCGACGAGCGCACCGACGTCGGCCCCATGATCACCCAGGAGGCCGCGGCCGCCACCCGCGCCAAGGTCGACACGGCGGTGGCCCAGGGCGCGGCACTGCTGTGCGGCAACGACGCCACCGGCTCCCTGTACGTGCCGACCGTCCTGGAAGACGTCCCTGCGACCTGCTCGATCTGGCAGGAGGAGGTGTTCGCCCCGGTCGTCGTGCTGCAGCCCTTCACGTCCTTCGAGGACGCCATCGAGCAGGCCAACGCCATCGACTACAGCCTCCACGCGGGCATCTTCACCTCCCGCCTGGACCGCGCCCTGAACGCGGCCCGGCTGCTGGAAGCCGGCGGAGTGATGATCAACGACTCGTCCGACTACCGCTTCGACGCCATGCCGTTCGGCGGGTTCAAGTACGGCAGCATGGGCCGCGAAGGCGTGCGCTTCGCCTTCGAGGAGATGACCCAGCCCAAGGTCGTCTGCGTCAACCACATCAGCGAAGTGGTGCCATGACCACCTTCCGCACCGAGCACGACCCCCTGGGCAGTGCCGCGACCTGCCGGAGCGGCCGCCGCCTGGATTGCGGAAGGGGCCCTCGCGACAGGACGAACGTGGTGGACCCGGTGGCCCAGGGCGGATCGCTCGGCCGGGAACACGCCACCGCGCAGTTCACGCCGCTGCCGCTGGCCCCTGCTCTCCTCGCGGGCGGTTGACCACCCGGGACAGGGTGAGCGCCGTGACGGTGTCCCGTACGCCGGGCATCTTGGCGATGTCCTCCCAGATGCTCCGTACGCGTTCCAGCGAGGCCGCCTCCAGGCGCACCATGATGTCGAAGTCGCCGCTGAGAATCTCGCAGATGACGACCTCGGGGATGCGTTTGAGCGCGGCCAGGACGTCGCCGCCACGCATGCGGTCCTGGCGGTAGACGAGTACGAGCGCCGAGACCACATCGCCGCTGTCGCCGCCTGCGCGGACGATGGTGTAGCCGGCGATGTGGCCCTGGCGCTCCAGCCGTTCGATGCGCTGGCGCACCGCGTTACGGGACAGCAGCACCTTGCCGGCCAGGTCCGAGTGCGAGATGCGGGCGTTGCGGGTCAGCTCGGCGATGATCTTCTCGTCGATGGTGTCCACAGTGGACCGTCTCCTTCGCGAATAGGTCAAGGTCGCAAGCCCCCGCGGCAAGAGTCTCCGGCGCGACCGGGTGCCGGAGGCGAGGCCGTGGCGGCGGGCCTTCAGCAGGCCGCCGCTCCGGTCGAGGCGGACCAGGCTGGTCGCGGAACTTCTTGCGCTGTGCCTGTCGCGGTGGCCGGCTTGACGCCGGTCACCTTGACGGACTGTGTGGCGACACCGAGTTGAGCCGTGAGTCCACTCCAACCAGCGTTGGTGACGGCCGCTTCGTTCTTCAGCCACCAGTCGATGTCCGTGTCGAAGCCCTTGTCGTAGTGTTTGGGCGCACCGGCGAGTGCGTTGCGCTCGTCCTCCGTGAGCGGGGGTAGGCCACAGGGAAGCACGGGTTCAACGGGAAGGCCAGCTCACTGGGATGGGGACGGTTCATTGGGCGGGCATGAGGCCCGTCAGTCGTGGGGGGCGGCGACGGCGGCGAGGTGCGTGCCGGGGCGCACGGTCAGCCCGTTCATGTTGTAGATGATCGTTCCGGTGGAGACGGCGGAGACCTTGTGTTCGGCGCCGTCGACCGGGTCGATGATGCGGCCGATGGTCTGTCCCTCGGTCACCTCGTCGCCGGTGACGGCGTCGGGGTACCAGAGGCCCGCGACCGGAGATTCGACCTCGCCCGTCCAGATCCAGTCGCGCGGCTGCACGGTCACCGGTGCGAGGTGCTGCGGCGACTCGATGACGCCGAGGTGGTGCAGGAGTCGGTACAGGCCGTCGAGGAGCCTGCGCACGGTGGCCGGGTCCCGGTCGCCGAGTTGACCGGTCTCGACGAGGATCGCGGGGATCCCCCGCCGGTTCGCGGCGGCGTGGCTGTTGCCGCCGTCCGGGCTGGTGCCGAAGATGACCCGCTCGTATCCGACTGCGTGGGCCATGGCTTTGATCTTCGCGCCCAGTTCGTCGTCGGAGGTCAGGCGGTAGCCGACGAAGTCGAGCAGGTGCTGGTCGATGCCGCCGCTGTGCAGGTCCACGTAGGCGTCGGCGCCGTCGATCAGGTGCTCGAACAGCCAGGCCGCCATCCGGTCGGTGGGCCCACCGTCCTTGTCGCCGGGGAAGACGCGGTTGATGTTGACGCCGTCCAGAGGGGAGATGTTGAGCCTGCCACCGTAAACGGCCGCCGGATTGGCCACCGGGCAGATCACCACCTGGCCGGCGACATCGTCCGGTTCCAGCAGCCCGGCCAGGCGGGTGGCGGCGTCGACGCCGATGAACTCACGCCGTGGACACCACCGGTGATCACGACCCTGGGGCCCGGCCGGGAGCCGTTGACGAGGATCAGGGGCACCTCCACTGTCGTGGTGCCGAGGTCGGCGGGCAGGCTCCCGCGGGTCTTCTGGCCGGGCTCGGCACGCAGCGGGCCGATGGTCAGGGTCATGGCTTTCCTCGTTCGTGCTCAGGCCGCGGTGCGGCCGTTTGTGGTGATGAAGTCGATCGGCTGGGAGGTGCGGCCCTCCAGGGCGAGGTCCGCGGCGATGTCGCCCATGGCGGGCGAGATCTTGAAGCCCTGGCCGGAGAAGCCGGCCAGCAGGACGATGTCGTCGCAGCCCGGCAGGGGACCGACCAGCGGGCGGGTGCTGTCGGTGTAGCCCTCCATGAAGACGGACAGGCGCACCGGGTCGGGGTTCAGGCCGGGCAGGTGGCGTCGCACCACCGTGGTGAAGGCCTCCAGTTCCGCCGGTGCGACGGTCCGGTTTAGGCGGTTCGGATCGTCCACGGGCTTGTGGTGGGGCTGGGGCAGGCCCAGCTTGACGGCCAGGCCGTCCGGGGACGGGATGCCGTAGAAGGGGATGTCGCCGCAGCGGATGAAGGCGGGACGCTCCGCGTCTGCCGGGTGGTCCTCGTGGGGCAGGAACCAGGCGCTGATCGCGCGGTAGACGCTCACTTCCCACGGCAGGTCGGGCAGCAGGTCGCCCACCCAGGGGCCCGGCGTGACGACCGCGGCGTCGAAGCGCTCGGTGTCGGTGTCGGTGCGGATCTCCACGCCTCCCCCGGCGACGGGAGTGACTTCCCGCACCGGCGCGTAGCGGCGGATCCGGGCACCCAGTTCCTCGGCACGCCGGGCCGCGGTCTGGACCGTCAGCTCGGGGCGGACGAACCCCGCGCGGGAGTCAAGGAGCACCAGGTCGCCGTCGTCGACGCGGAACTGCGGGAAACGCTTCGTCATCGCCTCGGTGTCGATCACCTCGTGGTCGAGGCCGTGTTCGGCGACGCCGTCCATGACGGTACGCATCTCGGGGTCATCGGCCGGTCCCATGACCAGGGCTCCGGTCAGGCGGCGCAGTTCCCGCCCGGTCTCCGCCTGCAACTGCTTCCAGAGGGCGTCGGCGTGCCGGACGAGCGGCACATAGCGGCCGTCGTGGGTCTGCACGCTGCGGAAGACCCGGGTCTCACCGCCTGCGGCACTGCGGTCGTGACCGGGCGCGAACCGGTCGTAGCCGACGACCTCGGCACCCCGGGTGGCCAGCCGCCAGGCGGCCTGGCTGCCCATCGTTCCCACGCCGACCACCGCGACGCGCTTCCTCGCAGCTGACACAGGACTTTCCTTTCGTACCGCCGGGACGCAACTGGGCCCCGAGCATGAGGATGCTTTGTGGCGACTTGGAGGGGCGCCCTTGGGGCCTCAAGGCTCGTGTTCGTCCCGGGTGCGGGGGATCCACCCCGTTCCCGAGCCCCTGTGTCACATTGTGGCATGGTGTGCTATTATCCGGCACAACAATGGCAGCGGCTCAGGGGGGAGTCAAGAAGTCCAGCGGATGGCTGCCTAATCCTGATGTCAGCTGGGCTGGGGCGGGATGTACTGGACAGGAAGGACATGGACGGCCGGGTCGGGAGCCGACAGCCGTCCGCGCAGCTGCCGGTTTTCCAATGTCAGTTGGTTGACCACCCGCACCAGCCCTTCAACATCGGCCCGGAGTTGTTCGAGCTCGGCTTTGTCCTTCTCGCGGAGTTCCTTGAGCCGTACGACCTGTTTGCGGAGCCGAGTCTCGGCGTCGGCGGGTTGTCCGCGCTCTTTGACTTTGGCGTAGAACTCGTTCTTCAGATCGAGGTGGCGCTGGGTGAGGGCGTTGCGGGGACCCCGGCCTCGAGGGCGAGGGCCACGATGGTCAGGGCCCCGTTGGAGCGCTCGGGCTGGCCGGTCAGGATTCGGTCCATGGCGGCGCGGATGCGGTCGCGCTCGTCTGCTGCTCCGCTCACGGTGTGGTGTCCTTCAGGGTGATCCGGGTGCGGTCGTGAGTGTCGGCGATGCCGCGTAGGCGGTCGGCGTGGTCGCGTAGCCGTTCGCTGATCGGCTGGGGCACGTGCGTTGCCTGTTTGTCGAGGGTGTCGGCGCGGTCGCGCAGCGCTGTGGCGTGGTGGTCGGTGCGGACGATGTTGCCGCAGCGGGGCACATAGTGATCGAGCCGTGGGGTATCGCGCATGGCGGTGCGGTGGCACAGGGCCTGTTCCCGCTTGTAGTGGCACAGCAGGAGCGCCTGCGGGTTGTCGTACAGCATGGCGTCGTCGTTGGCGAGGAGGCGGCGGGCGGTGGTGGCGTTGATGAGGGTGCCCTCGAAGCGCGGGGCGCGGGTGGCGGCCTTGATGGCGCGCCGGGCGGCCGGGCCGGAGAGGCCGCCGCCGGACTGGAGGTCGTCGTTGAGGTCGGCGACGGTGTCCGACGGCGCGGACGGTTTCGATGTCGATCAGTTCGTGGATGCCGTCGCGGCTGCGCGCGGCGTAGCCCTCGGAGACCAGTGCGGTGCGTAGGTGGGCGTACTGGATGGCGAGAGCGACGAACCGCCCGGGCGGCGGGCGATGTGCCAGGCCAGGGTGCGGCGGAAGCGCCTTGTGCCGACCGCTCCGTGTGGGTCGGGCGGGATGACCTCGCTGGGCAGGTGGTGGCGGGCGGCTTCGGCGTTGGCCCAGGTGACGAAGTCCTCGATCCGCATGGTAGTAGTACCGGCCCCCGCCGATCCGCCGCACGGGCAGCTCGAACGCCAGCAGCGATCCTCCCTCGCCCTGTCGCCAGATCATCGGGTAGATCTCGCGACGACGCGGTGGGCGTCGTCCGGGCTTCGGCGAGCAGACAGCGACAAGCCCACGCCCAGTCCGCAGCCTTGCACGTCAGGACCACCGAGCAATGGCTGCGCGAGCACCTGGCCCAGGGTGGCGCCTCGCAGCCGTCCCCGTTTGTCCTGGACACGGACGGCACGGTCTATGACCCCGCGCCGCTGACCACCGACATCGACGGCGCGGTCCTGGCCGGCGACGCCGTGGCTGCCGAACCGCTGGTCCTCATGGAGGCCGCGGACACGGTAACGGCCCCCGACGACGCGGTGCTCACTCCGCGCAGCAGCATCAAGACCGACTACGTCGCGAGCGGCCGCACCGGCCGCTACCTGAGCACGCCCGGGGCCTCCGACGACACGCCGTGTCTGTGCGTGGGTGACGTGGTCGAGGCGGAGATCGACCGGCTCGGCCGCCAGCGGCACGGCCTGAGGCAGGTCTGGTGACCGCGCCGGCCCGGCCCTGGTCCACCGCCGAGCGCGGGCCTGTCGTGCGTTGTCGACCGTGGAGTTCCTCCAGTCGCGCTGTTCGCGGGCGAACCACAGGAAGTCGAAGAACGTGCGCAGGTCCCGGGCGTGCGCGGCCATTGTGTTCCGCGGGGAGGACGAAGCCGAGGGTCAGAACGAGGTGCTGGGCTTGGATTCCGTAGGTGATGAGGCGCCTGTTCCACTCGTCTCGACGGCGCTCTCGTCCTCATGCTCGCGGTCCTGATCAGAATGCCGGCGCAGCTTGCTCGTGCCGCAGTCCCTGACTGCGTGCCTTGAGCAGCGTGTCCCGTAGGCGGTTGTGGGTCATGGCAAGGCTGGCGTGCATCGCGCCGCGTGCTACCGAGAGTCCCAGGACCTGGGAGACGGTCATGATCCGGGGGATGGCCGGCAAGGTCTGTTCGAGTCGCTTCCGTACCTCGGGGAGCACCTCGTCGACCAAGGGGCGCAGCCGGCCGACGAAGTAGACGGATTCGGGATCGAGTGTCACGGCGACGATGCTCACGGCGGTCGTGACCGCCGTCGTGAACGCCTTGAGTATCTCCGCACGGGCTCGATGGTCCTGAGACGTCAGCCACAGGTCCTCGACGCGTTCGACGTCCAGTCCGTGGTCACGAGCGAACCTCACAAGCCCTGCGGTGCTCAGCAGCCCGTTGAGGGTGCGGTCGTCGATGCCCGAGGAGAGGGAACCGACGTCGCCGAACGCAGGAGTACGTCCCCGAGCCAGTTCCTGGTCCCTGCAGGTGGCGAAATTCAGGGTGCTGCTGACGCTGAACAGGGCGGCGTTATGGATGCTTGCGTCGTCCGTGAGCACCTGGAGCAAGGATGCGTTCGCGTCACTGTCGAGGGTCACTGGAGCATCGAGGAGTTGTTCGACGGTTCGCTGGAGGTCTCTGCCGGAGAAGATTTTCATCGGATCGGCAGGCCGAAAGACCTCGGCACCGTCGCGGACATGGGCGGGCAGTGCCACGACGACCTGGCGCAGCGGCCCTCGTGCGGGTGCGCTGGTCTGCACGATCAGGTCGACCAGCCACCGGCCGGCAGCGGGAACGTCGTGGTGCTCGGCCGTCGGAACGATCACGTGTCCGATCTCACGGCCGCGTAGGTCGGTGACCAGCACGCCGGTGGTCACGGCGCCGAAGCCGACTCCCACGACGTGTCCGGCCGTCTCGGGCACGTCGAGGTACGTCGACGGACGGCCACGCCCGGCGACGGCGTCGACTCCTCCGTCCACGACGAACCCGTCAGAGCGCAGTTCCTCCACTGCCCGCGACACCGTCGCCTTGCTCAACGCCGTGAGCTCGATGAGCTTGTTCCGGGTCAACGGCGCATGGGCGAGAACCACGTCAAGGACATTTGCCTTGTTGTAGTCGCGCGGTGTGGGGTTGATGCTGCTCACCTCATGACCTTAGCGAGACCATACGCAGCCCGAACCAGTGGTCTCCGCCGGACCTGCCGAGTTGCCCGTGGGCGTCGGCGAAGATGCAGATCCTTGGCTCGCCTGCGTTTGTTCAGCTCCGCCTGCTCCACTCGGGGGGAGAACCTCGTGGCCGTCTCCTGCTGGAGACGGGTTCGCAGCGCTCGGCTCCGTGTTCTCTGTCCTGTGTCGGCTTGGATCAGCAGCCGAGGAGCTTCGGCAGGCCCGACAGGTTGTTCGCACAATGCCGTCGCCGGGGGTGACGATCTCGTCGAGTGAGGCCAGGTCGGCCGTACCGGACGCCGAGGAGTGTCGCCTCAGGGGCGCCGCTCAAGGCGTGTCATCGCGGGTGCCGAGCAAGCGGGCCACGACCTTCTCCATGGCGACGGCCATGGCCCGCTCCACGTTGACCCAGTCGCCTCTGGCGTGCTCAAGCAGGTAGTCGCGACGCTCCGGCACTCGTTCCGCGCGCCAATGGGTGATCAGCGCGCGAAGTGTGAGGCGTGCCAGCGCGGCAACGGGCAGGAGCGGGAGTTCGGTGTCCTTGATCGGCCGGGCCCGCTCGTATCCCGCGACGAAGCTGCATGCCTCACGCCAGGGATCCCGCGGTGTCCGGCCGAGAAGGTTCGCGAGAGACACAGCAGGATCGAAGATCAAAGCGCTGCGCATACTGTCACCGAAGTCGATGACGCCTGTGACGAAGCTGTCCGTCCCCGGATCCACCAGGACGTTGTAGGGGCTGTAGTCACCATGGATCACCTGGGTCTCGAGATCACCCAGCCTCGGAACGATGGCCTCGTGGAAGAGACGGAACACTTCTTGTGCCAGCCGACGGTGCGCGGCGCTGGGCGTGTACTCGATGAGCTCCCGCAGCTGGTCGAAGTGTCGAAGGTCCCACACAAGGCGCCGCTCTTCCGCTGGATGCCTGAATGACCGCAGAGCCAGATCCACTCGCCCGAGCATCTGCCCGGCCTTGGCGAGCTGGTGGGGATCGGGGTTCGTCCGCGCCAGGACGGCACCTTCGACGAAATCGAAGACGCGCAGGACTCGAACCCGGCCGTCCTTCGTTTCGATCGGTACGTTGTCGCTGCCTTCGGTGGTCTCCTTGACTCGCTGGATGGGGAGATGAGGAGCCTCGGTTTCGAGGTGGCGCATCACAGCCGTTTGCAGAGCTACAACAGCCACCGCCTCGTCGGGCGGGGAAACCTTGACGAGATGGTCGGCCGTGCCGGCCCGCAGCCGGAACGTGTCGTCCTTCTCGGTTGCCAGCCGCTCGAGATGTCCGCTCAGCCGGTAGTGCCGGGCGAGGAGAGCGTCCACCACGTTCGTCTCGATGGGCTCGTGGGACGATGCCAGGCCGCTCTCTTCGAACAACTGCTGGGCGATACGTGCGGGGTGCGACGTGTTCACCGTTCGGTCCCTTCGGCTTTCGGCCTGCTAGAGGCGCATCTCGGCGATCTCCGCGAAGGTCTCGAGGAATCGCGTCACGTCGGCCGAGTCGAAGGCCAGCGGCGGTCGGATCTTGAGCACATTGACTGCTTCGCCGGTGCCGCTGATGAGGACGCGACGCTCGCGCATGTCGTTGATGACGTGGTCGGCGCGGACACGATCGGGCTCCAGCGACTCCCGGTCCTTCACGAGTTCGACGCCCACGTACAGACCCCTGCCGCGGACCTCCGCGACGTAGGGAGACTCGCGAGTGATCTCCTCAAGGCCGACCCGAAGCGCCCTGCCGTTGTCGAGAACTCGCTGCTGCACGTTCTCCGCTTCGAAGACGTCCAGAACCGCGGCACCGGCGGCAACCGCGATCGAACTGCCCGCAAAGGTGTTGAAGTAACGGACATTCTGTCCGAACTCGTCGCACACCTCGGGCCTGAACACCACGCCGGAGATCGGCATGCCGTTGCCCATGGGCTTGCCCATCGTGACGATGTCCGGAAGCACCCCATGGCGGCTGAACCCCCACATCGACTCTCCGAGCCGGGCGAATCCCGACTGGACCTCGTCGGCGATGTACACGCCGCCCGCGGCGTGCACCTCCTCGACCATGTCACGCAGGTAACCGACGGGATCGGTGAAGATGCCGTCACTTGAGTGTGCGCAGTCGGTGATCAGCGCCGCGAGCCTGTAGCCGTGGCGTTCGAGGTCGTTGATCGCGCCTCGCACCTGGCTTCGCATGTGGTGGGAAAGCGATGAACCCGGCGGGACGAGTCGTGGATCAGGAGCATCGATGAGCCGCACATTCGGCCCGAGCGGTGACCCTGCGCCGAGCGTCGGCGAGAAGCTCGCAACCTCGCGAGTGAGACCGTGGTAAGCCCAGCGAGTCACGACGATTCCCTCGCCGCCGGTATGGAAGCGAGCCACTCGCATGGCCAGGTCGTTCGCCTCCGACCCGCTGCACGCGAAGCTGACCCTCGAGAGCGCTTCGGGCATGGTCGCGACAAGACGCTCGGCGTAGTCGACGAGTGATTCCTGCACATAGCGTGTGTTGGTGTTGACCGCCGCCATCTGGCGGGACACGGCCTCGACAATGTGCGG
The DNA here is from genome assembly GCF_040782645.1 of Streptomyces sp. HUAS ZL42. Lineage (GTDB taxonomy): Bacteria > Actinomycetota > Actinomycetes > Streptomycetales > Streptomycetaceae > Streptomyces. The sequence continues at coordinate 488,071 of NZ_CP160403.1, read as the reverse complement.
GTGTGCGTGACCGACGCACGGCACATTGTTGTAGGCGTCAAGGTAGTCGTTGCCATCCCGGTCGAACAGGTGAGCGCCTCGGCCGGAGACGAACTCGACCGGCTCGCGGTAGTTCAGCGCGTACCCAGGGCCCAGCACGTTGTTTCGCCGCTTGACGGTGGACTGCAATCGTTCAGGCAGTTCCCCGAGCGCTGTGGGGTCGAACCTGTTGGGGTAGTTGGCCAATGCTCGACTCGGCGTGGAAGTCATCAGCAGGTCCCCTCCTTCGTGGCTTGCATCTCGGCGCGGCTGCTTCAGGGGCAGCCTACCAGAGTTCGTTTCAGTTCCAACCTGAAACTTATTAAGAGTGCACGGATGTGTGGCGCGGGTCAGTGGTCTCTTGCCGGAGTCGGCTGAGGATCGCCCCCTTCCTGCTTGGGAGGGGGCGTGTGGGTCGAGGGGTCGGCGGCTGGCGGGGACGCGGGCAGAAGGTGCGTGCCCGATGAGGCTGGCGTAGTGGCGGGGAAAGGTGGCAAGTCGGATGCCGAGGCGGCGCTCAAGGACTACCAACTGGCCGCCGTCCACAGTGGCAAGTGCGTGGACGTCAGCGAGATCTCGACCGCAGCCGGCGCGAAGATCCACCAGTGGACCTGTGACCCGGCGAGCGCGCTGAGCACCAAGAGGAACCAGATCTGGCGCCTCCAGGGCATGGGCTGAGGCGTCCTTCGGGGGTTCCCGGCTGGCCAGGGGGCCCCACCGGACCGACACCACCGTCGCCAGAACCGCGGGCGACAGGCCCGCCCCCACGTCCCGGCACGGGGGCCGGCACAGAACCATCAGCCCCATCCCTGAAGGGACGAAGGCACATGCAAGCAATCGGGCAAAGACGCTCGTCCACGAGACGCGTCCTGCGCGGCGTCACCAAGGCGCTGCTCCCGCTGAACGTCAGCGCCGGTGTCACCACCGTGACGGCGACGCCGGCCTCCGCCGCCACTCCCACCCTCACCGTCGACCTGGGCACCACCACCGGAGCCTTCCGTGGAGGCGCGTCCGGGGCGCTGTACGGCTGTACGGCCCGGGGGTGCCGACAAACAACCTCATCGAGGGGATGGGGCTGAAGACGACCAACACCAAGGATCAGGACGGTCAGCAGCATCCCGGCTCGGACGCCCTGGAGATCGCCGAGCCCTTCGTGGACAGCGGCGGCGGGGACGTCTTCATCTACATGACGGACGTGTACCGCGCCAACTACGGGAGGCTCACCGGCAAGGACTGACGTGACTCACCACCACGACGGCACATGACGGATGACGGGGCATCGGCCCGCCGGGAGAGTCCGGCGGGCCGATGCCGTTCACGTCGGCGCCGCGGTCGGTGGCACTGCGCCGGTAAGGCGATTCCGCCGCCGTAGGCCTGTCGGCCGAAGCATGGCGGCCAGGGCGTCGGTGGAGCTGCCGGACTCTCCCGGCGGGCCGACGCGCCCTCCTTGTGGTACCTGCGAGATCTGCGGGAGCAGGGGCAACGTTCAGGTTCACCATGTCCGTTCACTCGCCGACCTTGCGCATGCCGGATAACAGCCTTCTGGCTGGGCGCGCGTGATGACAGAAAACCGTCATGTCCGGTTCGGCGGTATGACGCGCGGGAAGGACTCTCGCCTTCGGCGAGCACCTCGCCGCGCGCCCACGCATGCTCCTGGCTCGCCGGCTGCCGGCCCCTGCACCGCCCCAGCCCTCATCAGCTACCGCCGACTCGCCAACTGACACGACGTTCAATTCACCGTTTCCCGTCCTCCGGATCAGCGTAAAGCCGAGTCTCTTCACGGGTGGATCGTTCAGCAGATGACAGACGGTCGTTGCGGGACATCAAGAGATGAGTCCCACAACGACCGTCAGCCGGATGGCGATACCGAGGCTACTGCGCCGATGCGGCGGAAGTGGGTGGGCTACCTGGTCTCGAACCGGTCCGGACGCACGAAGTCGAGGCCTTCGATGGTCTGTTTGCCGAGCGCCTCGTGTGCGGCGATGTGGCCGTAGCCGGTCGCCATTTTGAAGCCCTTTCCGGAGAATCCGGTGGCGCAGTAGACCCTGCTGTTCTCATCCATCCAGCCGAGGAGGGGGTGCCTGTCCTCGGTGAAGAGGTCGGGGAAGGCGTCGGAGCGCACGATGGTGGGGGTGAGGCCCGGAAAGAATTCGGTGACGATATCGGTCACCTTCTCGATTTCTTCCCTGGTGAGTTCTCTTGGCACGGAGTCCGGGTCGGGGGTTTCCCTTCCGCGCCCGTCCAGCGGTCCGTCCACCGATGCCTTGACCGTCACACCGTCGACGGCGGGTGCGCCGTACATGGAGCGATCGCCGTGCACCCGGGCGAAGACGGGGAATCTCTCCGGCGAGAACTGTGTGCCGTCCTGGGCGACGAACCAGGTCAGGACGATCCGATGGGTTTCCGTGACGGCCTTGAGGTGGTCGGGCATGAGCCTTCGGGACCAGCCGCCCGAGGCGACGACGACCTTCTCGAACGTCCAGGTTCTGTCGCCCGAGGTGACGACCACGCCCTGGTCGGTTTCGGTGATGCTGTCCACGGGTGTGTTCTGAAGGACGGTGGCGCCGTTCGCCCGGGCCGCCGCGACGGCGGCGCTGACGGCGCGGTCGGTGCGCAGAACGCCGGCGCGGGGGTCGTAGACGGCGCAGTCGTCGGGGCGGAGGTTGTGCTGGGGGTAGCGTTCCGCCATCTCCTCGCGGCTGAGGACGTAGTGCTCGGCTCCGGTGATGCGCGTTGTCTCGAGGAGGCTGTTGATGAAACTGCCGTTCGCCGTCCCGATGGACACGCCCCCGGTAGGGGTAAGGATTTCCTGCCCCGTTTCCGCTTCGAGCTCGGCCCAGAGGCTGCGGGAGCGTTCGATGATGGGGTAGTACTCGGGCCTCCCGAGGTAGACCATGCGGAACAGGCGGGTGTCGCCGCCCACGGCACTGCGGCCGTGGGCGGGGGTGGCGGCCTCGAAGCCCACTACCGAGTCGGACAGCCGGGAGGCCTGCCACAGGGCCATGCTTCCGATGCTGCCCAGGCCGATGACGGCGAGTTCTGCGTCCATGAGAGCAGTTTCCTTTTCGTTTACTCGTGAAGTCCGGCGAGCCTGCTGCCGAATCTGGCCAGGAGTGAGGTCCTGCTGGAGCCCCTGCGCTCTTCCCACTGGTCGGCAATGCCGAAGAGCCGGTACATGGCGTGAACGCCCAGCCAGCGGATGGGTTCCGGTTCCCACTTCCGCGCCCGGTAGCCGACCCAGGGAAGGGTGGTCCGTTCGGTTTCCTTCTCGAAGGCGAGCTCCACGAGAGTCCTGCCGCCGACGTAGGCCGAGGTGACGCCGTGTCCCGCGTAGCCGGTGGACGATCCGATTCCCGATGCCGGGTCCCAGTGCACGCCGCCGTTCCAGTCCCGCGTGACACCCAGGACTCCCGACCAGGCGTGGTCCACCTCGAAGGGAATGCCCGGGAAGAAGGAACTGAGCTTGTGCGAGATCAGGTCGATGGTGGACTGGGCGGTCGCACCGGTTCCCCCCGTGCCGGACCCGAAACGGTAGGGGACACCGCGGCCCCCCATGGCGATACGGCCGTCCGACGTCCGCTGGGCATAGATGAAGGTGTGCGCGGAGTCGTTGAGGCACTGGGGCCCGTCCCAGCCGATCTGCTGCCACGCCTCCTCCGGCAGGGGCCTGGTCACGATCATCGAGGAATTGACCGGGATCAGGGTCCGGCGGCCGAGCAGCTGTCCCGAATAGCCTTCGGTGCAGATGAACGTCTTCGCCGCGGTGACGCGTCCGTTGGCCAGGGTGACGGTCCTGCCCGCGACACTGTCCACTCGGCTGCCCTCGTAGATCCTGACCCCCATGGAGGTCAGGGTGTCGGCGAGGCCGTAGACGAGCTTCGCGGGGTGGAACCGCGCGCAGTGCTGGTAGAAGAGCCCGCCGTGGACGGTGGAGATGTTGATCCGGCTGCGGAACTCCTCCCGGTCGAGCATGTGGACCTCGTCGTCGCTCAGCCCGTACTTCAGGTCGGCGTCACGCCTGGCGACAAGCCGGCCCAGCCCCGCCTCCGTGTGGGCGGCGACGAGCGCGCCGCCCTTGTGCTGATCGGCATCGATGCCCTCGGCCTGGAGGATGTCCAGGACGGCGTCGACGCCGGCGACGAATTCCTGCTGCAGCGCCCGGCTCGCCTCCAGCCCTCCCCCGGCGCGGGCGAAGGTGGCACGGTTTCCCGGAGGCATGGCCGAGAGCCAGCCGCCGTTGCGTCCTGATGCGCCGTAGCCGACCTGTTCGGCCTCGAAGACGGCGACGGAGAGCGACGGTTCGAGCTTCTTGGCGAAGTACGCGGCCCAGAGGCCGGTGTAGCCGCCGCCGACTATGGCCACGTCGACGGAGTGCTGGCCGGTGAAGCGGGGGAATGAGGGCCTCTTGTCGGCCAGCCCGGCCACCCAGAAGCCGAGCTCTCCGTTTCGGGGTGGTGCCGCAAGGGCGTTCATGGTGAGTCCTTCATCTGTCTCTGGGAACTGCGTGGGCCGGTGGTAGAAGGCGGTGAAGCCGCCGCCGACGGGGAGGGGCGCCCCGGTGATGTACGAGGACTCGGACGACGCGAGGAAGAGGACGGCCTCGGCGATCGCCTCGGCGGCACGGCGCGCGACCCCTTCGCGGTCTCCAGCTGGACGCCCCGGCCGACAACGCCCCGACCCGGCAGCTCACCGTCCTTGAACGGCGGCGGGTCGGAGATGCAGGAGCCGGAGCCCACCGCCCGGTGGTCGACGACGTGCGCGTTGCCGACGAGACCGGTGGCTTCGGTCCTCAGTCTCCGCGCGGGCGTCAGGGGCGCGGGAGGCCCAACAGGACGGGGAGGTCGGCGATGTCGGTGATCCGCTCGTAGCCGAGCCAGTGCTCGTCGTGCTCGAAGCCGCGGTCGACGTACACCTTGTTCTCGATGCCCATGATGGCCGCGGAGCGGTGGTCGTACATCGGGCTCGCGGAGACGTGGACGATCTCGTCGGGTGTCACGCCAAGCTTGTCGAACATGTACTCGAACGCGCGGAGTCGCGGCTTGTAGACGCCCATCTCCTCGGCGCTGATGATGACCTCGAAGGGGGCCTTGAGGTTCTCCGCGAGGCGCACGGCATGGGCGGTGTCGCTGTTGGTGATGATGACCAGCGGGACCTCCTCGGCCAGGCGGTTCAGCGCCTCGGTGACACCGGGGTACGGGCCCCAGGTGGGGATGCGCTCGTACACCGCCCGCGCCTCGTCCTCGCGGTACTCGAGACCGACCTTGTTCAGGGCGCGCTCCATGGAACGAGCGACGACCTGGTGGAACGGCTGGTACACGCCCGTGCATTCGTCGATCCGGTACGCCTTGCAGATCCGCAGGTACTCGTCGGCGACCTCGGCCGGCAGTCGGTCGCCCAGGACCTCACGCATCGCGTCGTTGATGCTGAACTTGATCAGCGTTCCATTCATGTCGAACGTCACGAACTTGGGCTTGACGTCGAATCCCACTGGTCCTCCTGGTGCTTCAGCGGAGCGGTCTGATGTTCTGGTCGATTGTCGACCATCTGGAGTCGATTGTCGACCAGATGGTATCGGCTGTCAACAACTTGGCCAGTCGGCGCCTGCCTGCCGTGCCAGGACACCGCCCTCCGGGGCAACCCGGCGGTGGCCGACCAGCCGCTGCGAGGACTCGAGCGGGTTCCCAGGGATCACCGTGCCGGACGGCCGACTTGAGGTGTGGTCCACAACCGCAGCGGTATAGTCGACAAACGACCATGCGGTCGACGAACATCGAGGGAGGGCAACGGGGTGGACCACAAGTTCGAGTGGCAGGAGCAGCGGACGACGACGCCGGAAGGTGTCTACCGCACGCTGCGTGCCGCCATCCTCGATGGGACCGTTCCTCCTGGTGGCCAGCTGCGCGAGGCGCACATCGCCGCGGATCTCGGGATCAGCCGGTCGCCGCTGCGCGAGGCGCTGACCAAGCTGGAGGAGGAGGGGCTCGTCGTCAAGATCCCCTACCGTGGGGCGTTCGTCGTAGAGGTGAGCGCTCGTGAGGTCGCCGAGATCGACTCGGTCCGGCTCCTTGTCGAACCCTACGCCGCCGAGCTCTCGGCCGAAGCGCTACGCGGTCCTGAGCGGCCTCGGTTGCTGCAAACCGTCGAGGATCTCCGCCGGACAATGGAGAAGGGCGACATCCCGGCCAGCATCGACGCGCATCTTCGCTTCCACGGGCTTTTCTACGATCTCTCGGGACACGGCATCCTGCAGAGTCTTTGGAACGGCTGGGAGACCAAGCTGCGCCTCTACCTCAGCGTCGATCACCGTACTTACAGCGACAACCCGCATCAATTGGTCGTCGAGCACGAGAGGTTGGCCGCGGTTGCCCTGGAAGGCGACAGCGACGCGTTCCGCCAGGAACTGGCTGCCCACTTCCCCATGGGGCTGCGGGCCGAGACGCGAGATGAAGGGAACGCACACCCCGGCATGCATGAGCCCATGCCGCCTGCGTGAAGTGTCCAGGCCCCGCTCGCCACCGTGACGCTGCGGGCCCATGCCGAAAGGTCACTCAGGCGTTCCAGCAGCGCGGTGAAGAGGCCGGCGTTCCTCCAGGCCCGCAAGCGCCCGTAGGCGGTCGGCCAGGCCCGAACTCGCCTGGCGTCCAGCGCCACTGCGCGCCTGCCTGGAACCGCCGGACCACACCCTCGAACTGATCCCGCAGCCGCTCGGGGGAGGGGGCGTACTCTCCTGTCGGCAGGAATGGCGCGACCAACTTCCGTTGCTCGTCGGTGAGTTGCCTCCACGTCACGGTCGGACATCACACAGACCCCGGACGCAGGCGGCGTTGTGCCGGACGTGGACGGGTCCGGTGTGTCGCCACTCGAGGTCGTCGTCGAACTGGGTCTTACCGGCGCTCGGCAGGCTGTCACCGCCAGTCCGGCGGCCTTGATGTTCTTCGCGGCGTTGTGGTCGCGGTCGTGGAGGGTGCCGCAGGCCGTGCAGGTCCATTCCCGCACCGCGGGGAGTCGATCTTCGTGCCGTCGGACAGGACGGCGAAGTGGGTCAGGCCCAGGTCGATGCCGAGGGTACTGTCGGCGGGGTGTGGCTCGCTGAAGCGGGTCCGGTCCTGCTCGGGGTCGGTGTCGATGACGAAGCTGGCGAAGTACCGCCCGGCCGCGTCCCTGATGTCCGTGACGCTGGAGCAGGTGGCGGGCAGCGTGCGTGACCAGCGCACCTTCACCTCGCCGATCTTCGGCAGCAGCAGCCTCCCGGACTCGGTGATCTTCCAGCGCGCGTTCGCGGTGAACCGGACCGACTGCCTTGTGTCCTTGCGGGACTTGAAGCGGGGCGCCCCCACCCGTGGACCTTTGCGCGCTCCGCTCAGGGAGGTGAAGAAGGTGCGGTAGGCGCTGTCGGCGTCCCGCAGTGACTGCTGCAGCACGACCGCCGACACCTCGCGCAGCCAGTGCCGCTCAACGCTCTTCTTCGCCTCGGTCACCAGCGTCCTGGACAGCACCGCCGCGGTGGGAAACGCCTGCCCTGCCGCCCGCGCCCGCTCCCGCGCCACGATCGCGTCGTTGTACACCACCCGCGCACACCCGAACGCCCGGGCCAGCGCGCTGCGCTGAGCCGGTGTCGGGTCGAGACGGAAGGCATACCGAAGCCGCACGATCCGGACGCTAACACCGGCCACTGACAACGCGGGAACGGATCAGCCCGATCCGGCTTCGCCGGAACGATGCGGCGACGCTCCGCCTCGCCATGTCCAGTTTCGCTTCACCACCGGCGTGAACGCCAACGCACCGCGAATGAGTCCCGGTAGCGGATCGAGCTGCACGCGGCTGCAGAGCGTGCTGAGCCTGAAGTGTGTGTTGACAGTCCTCAACAGGCAGCCATATGGTCGACAAACGACAATGCGATGGCAGTTTTAAGCCATCATGCGGCGTTTCTCCGCCACTGTTACTCGAGAGGAGAACCGAGTACAGATGATCAAGATGAGTCCGAAGCGGGTTCTCGTGGCCAGCTGCGAGGGTCTGCGCCCTGTGCCGTCCGTGGCGGTGGCGCGGTGAGCACGCCCGTGGCTTCGACAGCGAGCACCGGCTCGGCTTCCGACCGGCTCAAGGCTCTGGGTCTGGCCCTTCCCGAGCTCCGTGACAACCCGTACTACGTGCACCACCGGAGTGTGGATTCCAGCATCTACATCTCGGGTCAACTGCCTTACAAGGACGGTTGGCTGCTGGGGCAGGGCATCGTCGGCCGAGACGTCGACCTGGAGACGGCGCGGGAGCTCGCGCGCCATGCCGCGCTCAACGCACTCGCCGCCGCTGTGCAGGCGGTGGGCGAGCTGGACCGGGTCCGGATCGTGCAGATGCTGGTCTTCGTGGCCAGTACGCCGGACTTCGGTGAGCAGTCGACCGTCGCCAGCGCGGCCAGTGACCTGCTCATCGAGGTGTTGGGCGAGAACGGACGGCATGCCCGTACCGCGATCGGAGTCGCCGGGCTACCGCTCAACAGCCCGGTCGAGATCCAGATGGTCTGCACCGCGGTGTAGAGCGGACGCAGCGGCGCTGACCGCGAGCGCGCGACGGTGCGAGCCGCGCTCGTGCGGCAGCAGGGGGTCGGCACCCGCGCCCCGGATCATTCCAGGCAGAACCACAAGGAGGGCAGCGTGAACCGGCTGCAACGAGTACTCGACGCTCTGGTCGAGCGGATCGACACCCCCGCGCCGATCGTGCTGGTCGACGTCATGCAGGGCAACATCGAGCGCGTACAGGGCTTCGCCGACCAGCGCAACCTCAAGGTCAGGCCGCACGTCAAGACGCACAAGTGCGTGGAGATCGGGCGACGCCAGATCGAGGCCGGCGCGGTCGGGATCACCGCGGGAAACGTCGGTGAGGCCGAGGTCTTCGCCGCGGCCGGGTTCGACGACATCTTCCTCGCCTACCCGATCTGGGCCGTGGGAACGAAGCGAGCCCGGATCCGCCGACTCGCCGAGTCCGCCCGGCTGCGGATCGGCGTCGACAACGTCGCGTCGATCGAGGCCCTCGCCGACGCGATGGGAGGCGAACCGGACCGGCTGCAGGTCGTGATCGAGGTCGACTGCGGCGCCCGTCGTTCCGGGGCGCCGCCCGAGGCTGCGGGCGATCTCGCGCTCGCCGCCCGCAAGCGCGGTCTCGTACCGGTGGGCGTCTTCACCTATCCCGGTCACGGCGGCGCCGGTCGGGACGCCCGCCGACGCGCCGCGGAGGACCAGGAGACCGCGCTCACCACGGCGGTACGCAGCCTCGCCGGTGTCGGGGTCACCGCTGAGGTGGTCAGCGCCGGCTCCACTCCCACCCTCGAATTCTCCACCAGCGGCGTGATCACCGAGATCCGTCCCGGCGAGTACGTCTTCGGCGATCTGAACAACGCCCGGCTGGGCTCCTGCACGGACGACCAGATCGCGTTGTTCGTCGCCGGCACAGTGGTCAGCGACTGGGTCCCCGACCAGGTCATCCTCGATGTGGGCACCAAAGCACTCAGCCGTGAAGGCAGCCCCGAGATCGGCTACGGCCGCATCGCCGGCACGAAGGCGGTCCTGGCCAAGCTCAACGAGTACCACGGATTCCTCCCGTTGCCGGACGACGAGTTCCGCCCCAGCGTCGGCACCGTCGTACCGGTGGTGCCGAACCACGTATGCCCCGTCGTCCTCGGTTTCGAGGAACTGATCGTCACCGACAGCACGGGCACGTCACTGCAGCGCTGGCCGGTCGACGCCCGCGGATTCCTCAACTGACCTGCACCGGGACGAGATTCGCGCAGCCCAGCACGTAACCTACCGACCTCCCCCGCAAAGGAGTGCCTGACATGAGACTCAAGAACGTCACGGCCCTGGTGACAGGCGCCAGCAGTGGAATCGGGGAGGCAGTGAGTTCCCACTTCCGCCGCGAGGGGGCGCGGCTGCTGCTCACCGGCCGCCGAGAGCGGCTCGACAGCGCCGAGCCCGACGACCTGTACGTTCCCGGAGACCTCAATGACGAGACGTTTGTGGAGCACCTGGCCAAGCAGGCCGCCGAGACCCTCGGCACCGTCGACGTCGTCGTCCTCAACCACGGCCTGCAGGCTGCCAGTCCGCTCACCGAGATGGCCTACGACGACGCGAGGAACGTGCTCGAGAGCAACCTGCTCAGCGCGTTCCTGGTGATGAAGCACTTCGCGCCGCTGATGCCCGAGACGGGAGGCTCGTTCGTCTGCGTCGGTTCACGGCTGGGCATGGTCGGCAAGCCGGGGGAGGTCCTGTACTCCGCCGCCAAGGGAGGCCTCATCATGCTCGCCAAGGGCGCGGCGATCGAATGGGCGCCACGCAACATCCGCGTCAACGTCGTCGCTCCGGGGCTGACCGCCACGCCGGTTATCGAAGCGTCGATCCAGCGCAGGCCCGACCCGGAGGCCTATCGTCGCGAGCGCGAGAGCCAGATCCCGCTCCAGCGCCTCGCCACGCCGGAAGAGGTCGCCGACGCGGTGCTCTTCTTCGCATCGTCGGAGTCGTCGTACGTGACGGGAGCGGTCCTGACCGTCGACGGCGGGTACACCGCCTTCTGAAACCTGCCGCGCTTCACCAACGTCGCCGAGGACGGTCTCCACCTGCTCGCCGAGCCGATCGTCTTCGAGACCTCTCGCGAAACTACCTGCTGAGCAAGGTCACCTGGGCCGATGGAACGGTCGGCACGTGCCCTCAGCCGCAGGCCCGGCTCCGCCTCATCCCTTACGAGTGCCTTCATGCTGCGGCTCTGGTGAGCACCGCCGCCACTCTGCTGTACAACGCCTGCGACGGTTCCGGCTGCCCACCGCCCCTCACCCGGTCCTCCGGTCGGCGTCGCCCGGACAACAAGGTCGTCGGGGACTTCGGTCCACGGCGAACACGCGCCCAGAAGCGGCGACCGGCAACCCAAGCGGGCAACGCTTCGGTCCGCGTTCGCCGCCCTGCACGACCCCACACCTCCCCGCCCTGCGAGGCAAAGCCCCCGCACAGCTGGTCCCACGCGTCCCTAGATGAGGAGATTTGTCATGAGTGATGCCCAGATCGGTCGTAGAGCGCTCCTGCGCGGAGCAGGCGGCCTGGCCGCCCTCGCCGCTCTTCCCTCCCTCGCCGCCTGTGGCACCGGCACGAGCCGTTCTTCGTCCGTGGGCGGCAAGGGCTCCAAGACGGTGGTCGTCCGCGACAGTGGCGGTTCCTACGGCGCGGCCCTCCAGAAGGCGATCTACACGCCGTTCACGCAGGAGACCGGGATCTCCGTCAAGGTGCTCAACCTGGACGATGCTCCGCTGCTGGCGCAGATCAAGCAGGGCCGTCCGCAGTGCGACCTCATCAACAACTCGATGATGTCCCACCTGAAGTACGTGGCGCAGAACGCCCTGGAGACGCTGGATCCCGACCGGATCAAGAGCCTGAAGAGCGCGCAGATCCCCGAGAACCAGATCACCCGGCATGCCATCGGCCACAGCTTCTACGGTCAGTGCATCGCCTACCGTACGGATGCGTTCGGCGGCAAGAAGCCGCAGTCGTGGGCGGACTTCTGGGACACCAAGGCGTTCAAGGGTGACCGGGCGATGGTCCACCCGGACGGTGACCTGCCGGAGCTGGAGTTTGCGCTGCTGGCCGACGGCGTTGCCATGGACAAGCTGTACCCGCTGGATGTGGACCGGGCTTTCAAGGTGCTGACCCGGCTGCGGCCCGACATCAAGAAGTTCTGGGACAGCGGCCCGCTGCCGGGCGTGCTGCTGAGCCGCCAGGAGGTGACCATGTCCACCGTCTGGGACGGCCGGCTCGCCGATCTGCAGAAGCAGGGTGTGCCGGTGGAGCGGCAGCTGAACGGTATGCGCCGTCAGTTCTCGGGTTATGCCATCGCCAAGGGCGCGGCCAACGTGGACAACGCCTACCAGCTGATGGACTTCTCCCTGCGGGCGGAGAGCCAGGCGAATCTGGCGAAGGCCTTCCCCTCGAACCCGTCGTCGCCGGTGGCCTACGCCAAGCTCACCGAGGACCAGCGCAACGCGCTCGCCGGTGCGCCGCAGTACTACGACAAGGGTTTCGATGCGGATGTCGACTGGTGGCTGAAGAACGAAGCGGCCGTCACCAAGCGCTGGCTGGAGTGGGCTCGTGGCTGAATTCGGTGTCGCCACACCGTCCGTCGAGGTGGCCGGCGGCAAGCCGGCCACCGCGACCGGCAAGGCGCTGTCGGTGGTGGCTCTGCGCAAGACCTACGGCGACGTCGTCGCCGTCGACGAGGCGTCCATGGAGATCGCGGCGGGGGAGTTCGTCACCTTCCTCGGCTCCTCGGGGTCGGGCAAGACCACGACCCTGATGATGATCGCCGGGTTCTGCGAACCCGACTCCGGCACCATCACGGTCGGCGGCCGGGACGTCACCCGGCTGGCGCCGCAGAAGCGGGGCCTGGGTTTCGTCTTCCAGCAGTACCTGCTGTTCCCGCACATGACGGTCAGTGAGAACGTCGCCTTCCCGCTCACCCTGCGCGGGGTGGGCAAGGACGAGATCCGCCGCCGGGTGGGGGAGACGCTGGAGATCGCGGGCCTGTCCGGGTTCGGCGGGCGCAAGCCGCGTGAGCTGTCCGGTGGTCAGCAGCAGCGTGTCGCCCTGTGCCGGGCGCTGGTCTACCGCCCGCCGGTCATCCTGATGGACGAGCCGCTGGGCGCATTGGACAAGAAGCTGCGCGACCAGCTCCAGGTCGAGATCAAGACCATCCAGCAGGAACTCGGTCTGACCGTCATCTATGTGACGCACGATCAGGAGGAAGCGCTGGTCATGTCGGACCGTATCGCGGTGATGCGCAACGGTCTGATCGAGCAGTTCGACACGCCGAGGGAGTTGTTCGAGCGTCCGAGGACGCCCTTCGTCGCGGACTTCCTGGGCGCGGCCAACTTCCTGCCCGGCCGCATCGAGCAGCACGACGGCGAACACACCCTGGTCCGCCTCGACAGGAGTGGTGGCCTGCTGAAGGCACGCCGCCACGACCTCGCCTCCGGCACCCAGGTCAAGGTCGCCGTCCAGCCGGGCCGACTGCGGGCCTGTGCCACCGACGACGGCTTCTGTACCGGCACGGTGGAGACCGCCACGTACGTGGGCACCCTGGTCCGCGCGGGCGTACGCATGGACGGTAAGGAGGCGCCGCTGCTGCGCCTGGAGGTTCCGGCCGGCCGGGGTCCCGTCGCCGGCGAGCGGGTCGGGATCACCGCCGACCCCGACGACGTCAACCTCTTCGCCGAACAGGGAGGGTGAGCCATGGCCGCCCTCACCGCCACCACTCCCGCTCGTTCGCGCAGGCTTCTGGCCTCGCGCAGGACGCGGGTCGGGATCCTCTACGCACTGCCGGTCGTCGTCTACCTGCTGATGCTGTTCGTCTACCCGATCTTCTCCACGCTGCTGCTCAGCCTGAAGAACGCCGACGGATCGTTCACCCTGCACTGGTACGCCGACGCACTCACGGGCGTGAACCTGTCGGTGCTGTTCACCACGCTGCGCATCTCCGCCGAGACCGCCGTGTTGAGCCTGGTCTTCGGGTTTCTGCTGGCGCAGGCGATCTCCCGGCTCAAGCCCCTGTGGGCCGGCCTGGCGATGCTGGTCGTGGTCGTGCCGCACTTCATCAGCGCCCTGGTGCGCACCTACGGCTGGATCATCATGCTCGGCGACAAGGGCCTGGTGAACCAGACCCTGGCCGACCTCAAGATGCCCGGAGCGCCGTACCAGCTGCTCTACAACGAGCTGGGCGTGGTCATCGGCACCACCTCCATGATGCTGCCCTACACCGTGCTGCTGCTGTACGGGGTGATGCGCGGGGTGGACCGACGCCTGCTCGCGGCCGCGGCCAGCCTGGGCGCCGGCCGGGTGACCATCTTCCGCCGGGTGTATCTGCCGCTGGTCGCCCCAGGGCTGGCCAGCGCCGGACTGCTCAGCTTCATCCTGTCGCTGGGCTACTACATCACCCCGGCCCTGATGGGCGGACCCAAGCAGACGATGATCGCCACCCTCATCAACCAGCAGGTGACCAAGGACAACCAGTGGAACGGGGCCGCCGCTCAGGGCGTCATCCTGCTGCTGCTCACCCTCGCCGGACTGCTCCTGGTCAAGGTCGTGACCTCGCTCGGCGCCAGCCGTAAGAAGAGGAGCGCGTCATGATGGAGCTGCGCAAGACCCTCGCCGGGCGGATCGCCCTGACCGTAGTCGCCACCGTGATCCTGCTGTTCCTGGCCCTGCCGATCGTTGTCATCGTCGTCACCTCCTTCAGCAGCAACGCCTTCGCACAGTTCCCGCCCCAGGTGTGGACGCTGAACTGGTACAAGGCGCTGTTCGCCGACGGCAGCAAGTGGCCGGCCGCGCTCACACTCAGCGCGTTCGTCGCTTGCCTGAGCACCCTCTTCTCGCTGATCATCGGCGTGACCGCGGCGACCGCTCTGGTCCGCAGCGAACTCCCGCTGCGCTCGGCGGTCTTCGCCCTGGTGCTCGGACCGCTGGTCATTCCGCAGATCGTCACCGCGCTCGGTCTGTTCCTGCTCTTCGAGCCGGCCGCGATGCTGGGCAGCCCGATCGCCATCGCCCTGGGGCACACCGTGCTGGCCTCGCCGATCGCGGTGCTGATCCTGATCGCGACCCTGCGCGGGATCGACGAACGCCTCGAGGACGCCGCAGCGAGCATGGGCGCCGGCCGTCTGACGATCGCCCGGAAGATCACCTTCCCCCTCGCCGCGCCGGGAATGATCGCAGCCGCGATCTTCTCCTTCATCACCAGCTTCGACGAGTTCTACATCTCCCAGTTCCTCTCCTCCGTCGACACCGTCACCCTGCCCGTGCAGGTCTACAACTCCCTCACCTTCGAGATCGACCCCAGCGTGACCGCGGTCAGCGCGATCCTCATCGCCTTCGCGATCCTCGCCCTCGGCCTGGTCGCCCTGGTGCGCTGGCTCGGCTCCGGACGCCAGGACTCCCTGCTCTCGGTCGAGAACACGGTCGGCGTCGCCGCCCCCGGAGGCGACGCCGTATGACCACCCAGCGCTCGTGCTCCCGTGGCACACGATTCCGCGATCACCGAAAGGGTCATGCGCATGACTGACACGCTCGCCGCTCCCTCGTGGGAGTCGGCAGTTCTGGAATCCGTCCCTCGTGGCTTCCTCGCCCACGACTGGCAACCCGCCACCGGCGGTCGCACCTTCGAGGTGCGCAACCCCGCAACCGAAGAAGTCATGGCGACCGTCGCCGACTGCGACGCACAGGACGCGGTGAGCGCACTGGACGCGGCGGCCGCGGCCGCCGACCGGTGGGCCCTCACCAGCCCGAGGGACCGCGCGAGCGTCCTGCACCGGATCACCGACGCCATGATCGAGCACCGTGAGCGTCTGGCCCGGATCATCACCCTGGAGATCGGCAAGACCATCACGGAAGCCCGGGGCGAGGTCGACTACGCAGCAGCCTATTTCCGCTGGTACGCCGAGGAGGCGGTCCGCCCGCACGCGCGCACCACGCCCTCCCCGGACGGCAGGAGCCACATCGTCACCGTCGCCGAACCGGTCGGTCCCTGTCTGTTGATCACCCCGTGGAACGTGCCGCTGGCCATGGCAGCCCGTAAGGTCGCCGCCGCTCTCGCCGCCGGCTGCACCGCTGTGCTCAAACCGGCCGCGCTCACTCCGCTGTCCTCCCTGGTGCTGGGCGAGCTGGCGCGTGAGGCCGGCGCGCCTGAAGGCGTCCTGACCGTGATCACCAGCAGCGACGCGGCAGCGGTCACCACGGCCCTGCTGGCCGACCCCCGGCTGCGCAAGCTGTCCTTCACCGGGTCCACTCCGGTCGGCAGGCTGCTGCTCCAGCAGAGCGGTGCCCGGGTGCTGCGCACCTCGATGGAGCTGGGCGGCAACGCGCCGTTCCTGGTCTTCGACGACGCCGACCTCGACCTCGCGGTCCGCGAGGCGATGATCGCGAAGATGCGGCTGGGCGGCCAGTCCTGCGTCGGCGCCAACCGGTTCCTCGTCCAGGAGGGAAGCGCCGACGCGTTCGCCTCGGCGCTGGGCGAGCGGATGGCGGCCATTCGGGTGGGCCCCCCGGACCGGGAGGACACCGGCCTCGGCCCGCTGGCCGACCACCGGGCGGTGGACAAGGTCCGCCACCTCGTCGAGGACGCCGTGGCCCGTGGTGCCGTTGTCATCGCCAAGGCGGACATCCCTGACGGGCCGGGCTACTACGCCGCGCCGACCGTGCTGGACCACGTCCCCGCCGACGCCGCGATCATGCACGAGGAAGTCTTCGGACCTGTCGCCGCCATCCACCGGTTCTCCACCGAGGCCGAGGCCATGGCGGTGGCCAACGACACCGAGCACGGCCTCGCGTCGTACGTGATGACGTCCCACATCGACCGCGCCCGCCGGGTCGCCGCGCGTCTGCAGGCCGGAATGGTCGGCATCAACCGCGGCCTGGTCTCCGACGTCGCGGCACCCTTCGGCGGGATCAAGCAGTCCGGCCTGGGGCGTGAGGGCGGGCCCGAGGGCCTCCACGAGTACCAGCAGCTCAAGTACCTGTCCCTGCCAGGCTTCAACACCTGAGCAGTTCCCGCCGCCGGCGCCTGCCTCGCATGGCCTGGTCACCGACGGGTAAGGGGCAGGCCTGACGGGTTGGGAACCCGGGATCGCGGTCCTATTCTCTGAACCATGCACCTGGCACCCGCAGCAGCGCCCCGTCCGGCGCAGGTGTTCTCGACGGCACAGCTGCCCCCGGCGGAGCGGCTGCGGGCCTGGGAGGAGCACAACGCCGACGCCCTGATCGCCCTGATGTGCCGTACACCGGGGGGCGAGGACTTCCGGGCGCGCGAGGACAACCTCGACCTCGGGCGGGTGCATCTGGCGCGTGTCCGCACCACGGCGCACATGGTCGAGCGTCCTGCCAACCTCGTCGAACGGCGGCCCACGGGTGCCGTCGCGATCTACGTCTCCCTGCGCGGGGAGGCGCTGTTCCAGCAGGCCGGCCGGCGGCAGGTCATCCGCCCCGGTGACATCCTGGTCTGCGACGCGGACGGCAGCTTCGTCCGCGGGTTCGGCCAGGGTCTGGACGAACTGGCGGTGCGCGTGGACCGCGGTGCGCTGCCGGACGGTGTGCACATCGGGGAACCGCTCGTCGTTCGGCGTGACGAGAGCAACCCGTACGGCCGCGCGCTCGCCCGCCTCGTCGGACGCGCCGTCGGCGTCGAGGGCGCGACCCGGCCCGACGAGCAGGCCGTCGTCGACCTCGCGTCCGTGCTCGTGAGCGACGGGGCGACGCGCCCGCCCGTCGTCCACCGCGCGCTCGCCTGCGCCCTCGTCGAGGACCGACTGCACGATCCGCGCCTGTCGGCCCCCGAGGTCGCCGGCGCGGTCGGCATCAGCGTCCGTCAGCTCACCCGCGTCTTCGCCGACGCCGGCACGACGTTCCCGCGCTACGTGCTCGGCCGGCGCCTCGACGTCGCCTACGGCCTGCTGACCGGACCGGACGCCGCCGAGGTGCGCACGGCGACGGTGGCGACCAGGTGCGGATTCAGCTCGGCCGCCCACTTCTCGCAGACCTTCCACGCCCGGTTCGGCATCACCGCGGGCGAGTTGCGCCGTACGGCCGCGAAGCGGGACTGAACGAAAGAAGGCGACAACGGGCGCCACAGCGACGAAGCATCCTCGAAAGAGCCGCGTCGCACCCTCGAAAGAGCCGCGTCATACGGATTTCGGCCGTCCTCCACCCCGTCCCGCCCGATGCGGTCGCGGCCGGGGGCACGCTGCCTTCAAAGCACCGTGAGAAGAAGGCGAGACACCCGATGCCCGAGTTCAACGACGGTCAGCGAGAGACCGGACTCCCGACATCGTCGCACGTCGAGACCGATGTCCTGATCGTCGGCTCCGGCCCGGCCGGCGCCTCGGCGGCGCTGTTCCTGTCGACCCTGGGGATCGACAACATCGTGATCACCAAGTACCGGTGGACCGCGAACACGCCCCGGGCGCACATCACCAACCAGCGGGCGATGGAGATCTTCCGTGACATGGGGATCGAGGACCAGGTGCTGGCCGACGCCACCGGCCACGACCTCGTCGGTGACACCGTCTTCTGCACCTCCATCGCGGGCGAGGAGATCGGCCGTATCCACACCTGGGGCACCCGGCCCGACCGGGAGGCGGACTACCGGCTGGCCTCACCCTGCCTCACCGTCGACATCCCGCAGACCTATCTCGAACCGATCCTCGTCAAGAACGCCACCGTCCGCGGCACCCAGACCCGTTTCTCCACGGAGTACCTCTCTCACACGCAGGACGACACGGGCGTCACGGTCCGGGTCCGTGACCGGCTCACCGGCCAGGAGTACGACATCCGCGCGAAGTACGTCATCGGCGCCGACGGCGCCCGCTCCCGGGTAGCCGAGGACATCGGCCTGCCCTACGAGGGCGCGATGGACATCGCCGGTTCGATGAACATCACCTTCAAGGCCGACATCGCGTCCTACGTCGGCCACCGGCCCTCGGTCCTGTACTGGGTGATCCAGCCGGGCGCCAACGTCGGCGGTATCGGCGCCGGCCTGGTTCGGATGGTCCGCCCGTGGAACGAGTGGCTCATCGTGTGGGGCTACGACATCGACTCCGAGCCCCCCGTGGTCGACGAGGCCGAGGCGGTCCGCATCGTGCGGCAGCTGCTGGGGATCCCTGACCTCGAGGTCGAGATCACCGGCACCAGCCTCTGGGGCAACAACGAGATGTACGCCACCCACCTGCACAAGGGCCGTGTCTTCTGCGCGGGGGACGCCATCCACCGGCACCCGCCGAGCAACGGCCTGGGCTCGAACACCAGCGTCCAGGACTCCTACAACCTGGCATGGAAGCTCGCGGCCGTGCTGCGCGGGCAGGCCGGCCCGTCGCTGCTGGAGACGTACTCGGTGGAGCGGGCGCCCGTCGCGAAGCGGATCGTCACCCGCGCCAACAAGTCCAGCCGGGAGTTCGTCGACATCTTCCAGGCCCTCGGCGTCCTCGACGCCAAGGACGAGGACGAGATGCGGACCCTGATCGAGGAGCGGAAGGCCAACACGCCCGAAGGCGCGGCCAGGCGGGCCGCTCTGGTGGCGGCGATGGAGACCAAGAATTACGAGTTCAACGCGCACGGCGTCGAACTCGGCCAGTTCTACGAGTCCGCCGCCGTCGTCTCCGACGGCACCCGCCCCGCCCCGAGCAGGGACGAGGACCTCTACCACGTCATGTCCACCAGCCCCGGCGCGCACCTCCCGCACGCCTGGGTCGGCGACAACGTCACCAAGCTCGCCCTGATGGACCTGGCGCCGTACACCCGCTGGACCCTGATCACGGGCATCGCCGGGGAGGACTGGGCCGGTGCCGCAGACAAGGTCGCGCAGGACCTCGGCATCCCGCTCGGAACCGTGGTGATCGGCCCCGGCCGCGAGGTGACGGACCTCTACTACGACTGGGCCAAGCTGCGCGAGGTCGAGGAGTCCGGTGCGATCCTGGTGCGTCCCGACAAGCACGTCGCCTGGCGCTCGATGAGTCTCGCCGACGACCCCGAGGCGGCCCTGCGCGGCGCCCTCGCCCAGCTCCTCGGAAAGGTGTGACCGTGCGGTTCATCCACGAGACCCTGCCACAGCGGGTCGTCTTCGCCCCCGGCGCGGCGCCCGCCGCGGTGGCCGCCGAGGTGGCCGCGCTGAACGCGAGGAGGGTGATGCTCGTCGCCGCACCGGCGGAGGCGGCCCTCGCCGACCGCGTCGGCGCGGACCTGCCGGTGGTGGTGCGCCACGACGAGGTCGTCATGCATGTCCCGGTCGAGGTGGCCGAGCGCGCCCGGAAGGCCGCGACGGAGGGTGCCGTGGACGCGCTGGTGTGCGTCGGCGGCGGTTCGACGACCGGCCTGGCCAAGGTGGTGGCGCTGACGACCGGTCTGCCGATCGTGGCCGTCCCCACCACGTACGCCGGTTCGGAGGCGACGAACGTCTGGGGCCTGACCGAGGGGGAGGCGAAGACGACCGGGGTCGACCCGCGGGTCCTGCCGCGCTCGATCGTCTACGATGCCTCGCTGCTGCTGAGCCTGCCGATGGAGATGTCCGTGGCCAGCGGTCTCAACGCCCTGGCCCACTGCGTCGACTCCATGTGGGGGCCACGCGCCGACCCGATCGACCGGGCCCTGGCGGTCGAGGGCATCCGCGGTCTCGCCCAGGGGCTGCCCGCCGTGGCCGCCGACCCGACCGGGCTGACGGGCCGTGAACAAACCCTGTACGGTGCCTACTTGGCCGCCGTCGCCTTCGCCTCGGCCGGCTCGGGCGTGCACCACAAGATCTGCCATGTACTGGGCGGCATGTTCAACCTCCCGCACGCCCAGACCCACGCGGTGGTGCTGCCGCACGTGCTCGCCTTCAACGCCCCGGCCGTACCGGAGACCGAGCGGCGCATCGCCGAGGCCTTCGGCAGCCCCACCGCGGTGGCGGGACTCACCGCACTGCGCGAGACGCTTGACGCCCCCCGCGCGCTGCGCGACTACGGCATGCCCGAGGACGGCATCGCCCGGGCAGTCGCCCCCGTCCTCGCCGCCGTCCCCGCCGGCAACCCCACTGCGGTCACCGAGGAGAACCTCACGGCGCTGCTGCGCGCGGCCTGGGAAGGAAGTGACCCCGCATGAGCCTCTCGTCCACCCCTGACGTCTCCCCGGAACAGACGGCCCGCGAGGAAGACCTGATCGCGCGCGTACAGCGCTCCTTCGACTCCTGCCGGGACCCCCGCCTGAAGGAACTGATGCAGGCTGTCGTCAAGCACCTCCACGCCTTCCTGCGCGACGTCCGCCTCACCGAGGAGGAGTGGAGCAAGGGCATCGAGTTCCTCACCGCCGTCGGCCGTCTGACCGACGACAAGCGCCAGGAGTTCATCCTGCTCTCCGACACGCTCGGGGCGTCTATGCAGACGATTGCCATCAACAACGAGGCCTACGGCGACGCCACCGAGGCCACCGTCTTCGGCCCCTTCTTCGTCGAGGGGTCCCCGAGGATCGAGCCGGGCGGGGACATGGCCTTCGGGGCCGCCGGCGAGCCTTGCTGGGTCGAGGGAACCGTCCGCGACGCCGACGGGACCCCGATCGCCGGGGCGAAGATCGAGGTGTGGGAGGCGGACGAGGACGGGTTCTACGACGTCCAGTACGGCGACGACCGGGTGGCCGCCCGAGCCCACCTGTTCACGGAGGCCGACGGCAGCTACCGCTTCTGGGGCGTCACACCGACGCCGTACCCGATCCCGCACGACGGCCCCGTGGGCAGGATGCTGGAGGCGACCGGCCGCTCACCGATGCGGGCTTCGCACCTGCACTTCATGGTCGAGGCACCCGGGTGCCGAACCCTGGTTACGCACATCTTCGTCCGGGGCGACGAACTGCTCGGCTCCGACACGGTCTTCGGCGTCAAGGAGTCTCTGGTCAAGGACTTCGACCGGCGTCCGGCGGGCACGCCGACCCCCGACGGGCGGGTAGTCGACGGCACCTGGACACAGGTCCGCTTCGACATCGTCCTCGCCCCCGCCGACGGCCGGGGATGACCCGGGTCCGCGGCAGGTCCTGCCTGCCGCGGACGACCGCGGACGGGCCCCCATGGCCAACACCTGGGCGCTGTGGGTTCGTTCAACCACCCACGCTTCGACCATGTACACCGAGTCGGACGAGCCTCGCCTGGAACGGGAGCGAGCCACTGCCCGACAGCGGGCTTCCAGACCGGCGTGGAGAGCGGCCACCATGTCGGCCGCCGGCTCCTGGTCGCACCTGATAGCAGCCCTGCCGCTGCGGGATCTCTGCCTGATGGCTACAGCGTGGCCGGGCGATCCCGCGCCGCCTTGGCAAGGCTCCGCTGCGGGCACCTCCACGGTGGTCGCCGCATGCGCGACGTCGAGCCTCACCGCACGACCAGGCACGCCAAGTGCCCGGCTCGGCGAGGCTCACGAACGGCTTGGGGAGGCCTTACTCGGCGGCAGAGGGCCGACGCCCGACGCCCGACGCCCGGCGCCCGGCGCCGGAGCCCGGGCGCCGGGCAGTCCGCATCGGCCTTCTGAGCGAGCCGTCGGCAGGCGACGCGAACCGGGTCACGTACCGCACCGCTTTGTCACAGGGGGTCGAGCTGCCACTGCTGGTTGGTGCCGGTACCGGTGGGCCACTGGATGACGCGGGCGTTGTCGGCCGTGGAGCCGCCTTCGACGTCCGCGCACCAGCCGGTGCGGAGGTCGACGAGACGGCAGTAGCCGCCGCCCGCGTCGACGAGCTTCCACCACTGGTTGTCGGCGCCCGTGTCGTGCCACTGGATGAGCTGGGCCCCCTGGGCGGAGCCGCCGGGGCTGTCGAGGACCTTGCCGCTGTGGCGGGCGGCGAGGCGGAAGGAGCCGTCGGCGTCGGGCAGGAACCGCCACTGCTGGTTGAGGGCATCGGACGAGGTGTACTGGACGATCTTCCCGCCGTCCGCGGTGCTGGCGCCGGCGACGTCCAGGACCTTGCCACTGCGCCGGTTGACCAGCCGGAACCACCCGCTGAGCAGGGAAACGGTGATGTCCGTGCGCTGTCCGGCAACCAGCGAGACCTTGCGCGCGTGGGTGCCCAGCAAAGAGGAGGCCACGGTGGCCGACGTGTTCACCGACGTCATGCCGCGGCGGCTGATGAGGGTGACGTCCTGGTTGACGGCGGAGGTGACGGACAGGGTGGCGGTGCGGGCGGACAGGTCCCAGCTGAAGGTGTGGATCCGGATGCGGCCGCGCGCCCGTACGCCGGTGAGGGAGCCCTTGACCAACTGGTCGGGCAGGGCCGGCAGGATCTCCAGGACGCCGGGGCGGGAGTAGATCAGGGCCTCGGCGAGTACGCCGGGGAGGGCGTTGGCGGCGTCGGCGTTGTAGATGTCGAGGTTCGGGTTGTGGGAGGTCATCAGCGACTTGAAGATCATGTTGTTGCCGATGATCTTCTTCAGGTTGCTGTAGACCTTGCCGCCGTCCTTCAGCCGGGCGCCGGCCAGGGCGCGGTGGAGGCTGCCGTGGGCGGAGATGTTCTGGTCGCCGCGCTTCTCCAGGGCCTTGAGCGCCGGGCGGACGAGCGAGGGCTCCTCCTCCGGGTTGATCTCGTGCAGCGGCCAGGCGCCGTACAGGTGCTGGATGTGGCGGTGGTTGTAGCGGTCGGTCAGGGTGGGCCATGACCATTCGGCCAGCGCACCGTCGCTGTTGACCCGGTAGTCGGGGAGCTTGGCCAGGAGGGCGGTCCAGCGGGCGACTCCCTGGCCGCTGCCCTGTTCGACGCCGAGGGCGCCCGCGGCGTCGATGGCGGCCTGAAGCGCGTGCTTGCCGGCCATGATGTCGCCGGTGGCGTTGATCGACAGGCACACGCCGGTGTTGCCGGGTGAGTTCTCCATGGAGAAGGACGGCACGAAGACCGTCTTGCCGTTCGAGTCGGTGCGGGTGAGGAAGTCTTCGTAGAACAGGGCCAGTTCCATCAGGGCGGGGCCGAGCCTGTCGCGCAGGAAGGCCTGGTCGCCGGTGACCTCGTAGTACTCGAGCAGCGGATAGAGCAGCCAGTCCGCACCGCCGGTCCAGCAGTGGCCCGGGAACGAGCCGTTGTTGAAGTGGAGCATGTGGCCGTACTCGCCGTCGGTGCGGGACGGGGCGAGGAAGCCGCGGGCGCCGTAGAGGTTGGTGGCGTTGGTGCGCCAGTCGTCGAGCTGGTCCAGGATCAGGTTGAAGTGGCCCTCCATGACGTCGGTGGTGTCGAGGATGTTGCCGCCCGCGACCTGGAGGTTGACGTTGGCGTCGGTGGTGAAGTCGTCGGCCCAGGCACCGTTCCAGGCGCCCGTCCAGATGCCGGTGAGCCGGGGCGGCAGGACGCCGCTGGAGCTGATGAAGAGATAGCGGCCGGAGTCGTAGAGCCGCTCCAGCAACGCGAGGTCGATGACGCTCCGGTCCGCGTTCTGACGGGCTATCAGCTCGCTGACGGAGAGCTTGCGGTCGGCGTCGGACAGGTTGAGGTCGAGGCGGGAGCGGTCGTACAGCTCGGTGTGGAGAGCGGTGTGCGCGGAGCGCAGCGTCGCGTAGTCGGTGCCCAGCGCTGCCAACTGGGCGTGCAGCGGCTCGGAGTTCCACGCGGTCGAGGACTCGTAGCGGTCCAGCTTGGTCAGCAGGATCACCCTGGTCGCCCTGGCCACCACGATGGTGGAGCCGCTGACGCTGACGGAGGCGTTGGAGCCGGAGGCCACGACCCGGGTGACGCCCTCGTAGCCGAAGGCGCCCCGGTTGGACGGGTAGGTGCCGCGCAGGTTCAGGTAGCCGGAGCCGTTGCTCATGGTGGCGCGGGTGGTGAAGCCGACGCTGGTGGGCACCCCGTCGAGCGCGGTGTTGACGCTCAGGGTGGTGTCGACGGTACGGCCGGGGGCGGGTATCAGCTCGTGGACGATCACGTTGTCGGCGCGGGAGACGAAGGCCCTGCGGGTCCAGGTGCCGTACTGGTCGGTCCAGCTGGAGCTGACCTCGCCGGTGCGGAAATCGCTGACGCGGCCGTAGTTGTCGACCGTGGTCATGCCCGGTGTGTCGATGCGCAGTTCGTAGGCAGGGTGGTAGCTCTGCGTCCAGCGCAGCGACCACCCGGAGGCGAAGTCGCTGTTGGCGCCGGAGTAGTCCCCGGCGAGCGCCTTGTCGCGTACGCCCTCCAGACGGCCGGATATCACGGGGGGCTTCACGGTGCGGGTGCCGTTCGGCAGCACCAGACGGTGGTGGTTGAAGACCACCTTCTCCAGCGTGGCCGCCCCGTGGAGGATGGCTCCGTACTCGCCGTTGCCGGTGAGGAAGCCGTCGGTCCAGGAGGAGGCGGGGGAGGTGTCGTAGATTCCGCGGTCGGGGAGGGTGATCTGCGGTGGGACGGCGGCCGCGGCCCTGCCCGAGAGGAATCCGCCGGGGAGGGCGGCCGCCCTGGTGGTCAGCGCGGCGGCCGTCAGGAACCGTCGGCGGTCGATGGAATGGTCCACTGCGCAAACTCCTATGTCTTTGGAGAAGACCTCCAGGTCGTCGGCGCCCTGGTCGGCCAGTGCCCGGATCAGGCGGTCCGGGATCCCGGAGAGCCCGAACCCGCCCACGGCGAGAGAGCTGCCCGGCGTGATGTCGGCGACCGCGTCGGCGGCCGAGGCCACCGTCTTGCTCATCGCGCCTCCCGCTTGCCGCTGATGATCCGGCCACGGGCCTCGCCGAAGCCGATCCGGGTTCCGCCGGCGCCCGGGGCCGTGGCCGTGCGGACGACCTCGTCGCCGTCCTCCAGGAACGTGCGCGGCCGGCCGCCCACGACGAACAACGCGTCGATCAGCCGGTCGCTGCCGCCGTCCGTGAGGTCGTCTCAGGGTGTCGCCGTCAGGCGACCGGGCCTCTGACCCGAGTCATGGCGGGCGCCGCACCTGGCGGTGCCCGCCACCGATGTCCTCCCGGGACCGGGGCCCGGAGAGGGGGCTCAGGTCCCGGGAACGAGGGTCATCCGGCGGTCAGAGTGGTCCACTTCTGGTTGGCGCCGCCGTTGCAGTCCCACAGCACGAGCTGTGTGCCGTCGGTCGTGGAGGAGCCCGGATCGTCGAGGCAGCGGCCGGAGGCGGGGTTGCGGTAGCCGCCGTTGTAGGGCTGCCAGACCTGGTTGGCGCCGCCGTGGCAGGACCAGATCTGCACCTTGGTGCCGTTGGCGGTGTTGCCGCCGGCGGCGTCGAGGCACTTGCCCATGGAGCGCAAGGTGCCGTCGGTGTAGAGCGACCAGAGCTGGTTGGCACCGCCGTGGCAGCTCCAGATCTGGACGGCGGTCCCGTCGGCGGTGCCGGCGCCATTGACATCCATGCACTTGCCGGCAATGCCGGACTCCACGCGTGCAGGTGCGGGGGCGGGGTTCCTCAACCACCCTGCGCTGTCCGCGGACTGGACACCACGGTGGAAGGCGTCGGCCATCTTCTGGTAGCCCGAGTCGTTGGGATGCAGGGGGTCGGCCAGGTCGGCCGTGGTCAGGCTGCTCATGTCGACGTATGCGACGTGTTTGCCCGCGGCCTGTGCGTCGCTGACGATTTGCCGGGTGGCCTGGTTGTACGCGCCCCGGAACTGCTCCTCCGAGCCGCTGGTGGACACGACCAGGGAGGCCACGAGGACGGTTGCGTCGGGGACGTCGGCGGTGATCTGGTTGACCAGCGACCTCAGCCGGGCGATGGCGGTGTCGACCTCGGAGGCCCCTTGGAGGTCGTTGGTACCGATGTGCAGTGTCACGACGTTGGGCCGGTAGCGGGTCAGCGAGGCGTCGGCGAGTGCGGCGATCTGGTCGATGCGGTATCCGGAGTGGCCTTCGTTGTCGGGGTCGGACATCGAACCGTTCCGCACCGTGCCGACGAAGTCCAGCGGATGGCCGTCCGCCGCAAGCTCGTTCCACAACGGACCCCGGTAGCCGTTGCCCGTGCTGCTTCCCACACCCCAGGTTATCGAGTCGCCCAACGGCATGACCCGCAAGGGCGTGTTGGAGGCGGCGGAGGCAGGGGTCACACCTGCCGCCGTCCCCCCGAGCGCGGCAGTGACAAGCGTGATCAGGGGTACGATCCAAGACTTTCTCATGCAGGCGTCCTCTTCTGCGAGTGAGTGCTGAATCAACGGGGCTGATCGCTGTTGCTGTCGGCAGCACGCCGAAGTGCCTTGGCACAGGCGTCGACGGCCGCCTGACGTACTGGCAGAACGGCGTGGGTGGGGGTCTCTTGCGCTGTGAGTGTTGACAACACCGAGCCTGTCCGGCGTCCCGTCTGCCCCGGCCCTCCTGTGCCGAGCGGGTCGGCCCGAACCGGCCCACAAGCGCACTGGTACAGATACCACGCTGATCCCCGTCTGGGACATCCCATGAATGAAAGAAATCGGGGAACGTCGGCACGGGGGGGTGAATTCTGCGTGTCTTTGTCCCGTCTGCGCTGCTCCTAGGGTCTGTGCGCTGCCCCTCCCTCTCCCTCTCCGGAATCCGGCCCCTGAACATCCCATGTCTGGCTGCTGGTGCACGACCCGCCGATCGGGCCCTGTCCAGGGTCGGCTCCCGGTCGTGCTGGATCAGCACACTGCTCCCACCCACCCGCGCGGCAGTGTCACGAACCCGGTGGGTCGTCGGCGGGCCACCGCAGGTGCCGGTTGCGGCCTCCCACCTCCTTCCCGCCGTCCCAGCCGGAGGTCGGGCGGAGATGTTCGCCTCGGACGGCACGCACTGCGAGTCGTCGATCGCGGCCGTCGGGTCCACCGTCCGGCACTCCTTCTGGCGTACGTCGGCCTTCCCCGCGGCGGCGCCCGAGGCTGCACCGAACCGGGCCCCGACCGGCGGAAAACGGTGTGTCAACGGCGAACGAGGCCCGCGTTCGCCACCCCGCCCCCGGCAGTCACCCTCCCGAAGCCGCCGCCGCGACCCCGGCGAGGCCGCCGCACAGCCCGAGACCGCCACCCGCGTCCAACGCACCACGTCAGGAAAGGCAGTTGGGCCGGGCAACGGGCCCGGCTCCGACTTGTCACCACTGCAGGAGCTCGGCAAATGTCGCGTAATCCAACATGGTCAAACATCGGATCCGACAAAAGTCTTGACACTCGCAACTCCTCATCCATACGCTCGGCCCGCCATCAAACCCTTCGAGTAATCCGGATCGCACCGGCCGCCCTACTGATCGCGCGATCTCATCTTCAGTCGACTCTGAGTTGATCCGGCCGAGCAGACCCCTCGGGAGCGTTCCCACCCCTCGGGGTGCCCGGTCACACTCCACCGTCGTGGTCGCCGGCAGTGAGACCGACCGGTCACCGTTCGAGTCGACCGGGCCCAGCCGCACTGTCGGGCCCGGCGTGCGCTGTCATCTCCGATGCAATGAGCCGCGGGAAAGGACTGCCATGCACAACGATGTGCGTACGTGTGGGCCGACCACCCACCCATCGGTGAGACGGTCGATCGCCGTGACGGCGGTTGTGACGCTGTCTCCCGGGTTCCTCGCCGCGCTGCGCCGTGCGCTCCAACGGCGCGAGCAACGTGGGTCATGCCGGGCGGCCGGGCCTACTCCAACGACTGTCGCAGTGGAACCAGTACAAGCCCGGCGATCCCAAGGGCAACCTGGCCGCGTCCTGGCACTCCTCCGGCTTCAACGCGTGTAATACCGCGTCCTGCTGGAACAGCCAGATCGCCCGGTCATCGCGAGCAGCTCGCTGGTCACCGGCGAGATCGGGCAGGGCGACTGCGGCGACAGCCACATCAACCCGCTGAGAGCTGGCCGGACGGCCGGAGGTCCGGGTACCTCGTCTGGACCTTGGACACCTGGAACTGCGTCAGTGGCAACGTACTGATCAGCGACTACTCCGGAACGCCCACCGCGTTCGACGCCGGATAGAAGAGCCACCTGCTTCGCTGTCGGGCACGGGTGGGAGCGGCAGCGGTGAGATCCATGCGGTCGCGTCCGGCAAGTGCCTGGAAATGCCGGCTGCTTCGACCACGCCGGGCAAGCAGTTGGAGATCCGGGACTGCAACGGCGGTGCCAATCAGATCTTCACGTGGACGTCCTCGGGTCGGCGGACGGTGTACTCCGGTGCCAGTCAGCTGTGCCTGGACGCATACAACAACCAGACGGCCCCGGGCCGCGAAGGTTCAGACCCGGACGTGCCGGGGGTGCCAACCAACAGTGGAGCTTCAACTCCAACGGCACCATCACCGGCGTGCAATCAGGCCTGTGCCTGGATGTGACCGGAGCCTCCGTCGCCAGCGGTGCCCTGATCGAACTGTGGACCTGCAACGGCGGCAGCAACCAGCAATGGCAACTCGGCTGAAACTCACACCCCCTGGAAGGTTGCGATGCGACTGACCCCACCACCGTTCCTGCGACGCCCGGAACGGTACAGACGCGGCAGGCTGCGCTCGGCGCTCCTGGCCTGTGCTCTGACCCTGCCCGTCGCTCCGCTGGCCGTCACCGCAGTCGCGACGCCGGCCGCGGCGCTGGACAACGGCCTGGCCAAGACCCCGCCGATGGGCTGGAACAACTACAACGCCTACGGCAACAACCCCACCGAGGCGCTGATCAAGCAGACGGCGCAGGCGATGCACGACAACGGCATGCAGGCGGCCGGGTACGAGTACGTCAACATCGACGACGCGTGGATGGCGTCGAGCCGTGACGCCAACGGCAACCTGGTGCCCGACCCGGTGCGGTTCCCCAATGGAATCAAGGCCGTCGCCGACTACGTGCACTCGCTCGGCATGAAGCTCGGCATCTACGAGGACGGCGGCACCCAGACCTGCGCCGGCCTGCCCGGCAGCCTCGGGCACGAGACGCAGGACGCGAACCTGTTCGCCTCCTGGGGTGTCGACCTGCTCAAGTACGACAACTGCAACAACAACGGGATCAGTTCCCAGACCCGATACACCACGATGAGCAACGCGCTCAAGGCCACCGGGCGCCCGATCCTGTTCAGCATCTGCAACTGGGGCACGGAGAACGTGTGGACCTGGGGTTCGAACGTCGGCAACATGTGGCGCACCACCGGTGACGTCGCCGACACCTACGCCAGCTTCCTGTCGAACTTCCACAGCAACGTGAACCTGGCCGCGTACGCCGGGCCCGGGGGCTGGAACGACCCCGACATGCTGGAGACCGGCAACGGCGGCATGACCACAACCGAGTACCAGAGCCAGTTCAGCCTGTGGGCCGAGATGGCCGCGCCCCTGATCTCCGGCAGCAAGATCATCGGTGCGAGCTCGCAGACCCTGTCGATCCTGACCAACAAAGCGGTCATCGCAGTCGACCAGGACTCCCTCGGCAAGCAGGGCACCATGGTCTCCTCCTCGGGCGGCCTGGACGTGATGTCCAAGCCGCTCGCCAACGGCGACGTGTCGGTCGTGCTGTTCAACGAGACCAACTCCACCGCGACCATCACCACCAGCGCTTCGGCCGTCGGCAAGACCGGTGCCTCCAGCTACACGCTCACCAACCTGTGGACCGGCGCGACGTCCACCACCACCGGCACCATCAGCGCAAGTGTGCCTGCGCACGGCACGGTGATGTACCGGGTCGCGGGCGGCACCAGCACCGGGACCACCACAGGTCCGATCCACGCCATCGGTTCGGGCAAGTGCCTGGACGTGCCCGGCTTTTCGCAGACCAACGGCACCCAGATGGTGATCTGGGACTGCAACGGCGGCACGAACCAGACCTGGACCAGCACGTCGACCAAGCAGCTCACCGTCTACGGCGGTACGAAGTGCCTCGACGCGGCAGGCACGGCGGCCGGAGCCAAAGTCGAGATATGGGACTGCAACGGCGGCACCAACCAGCAGTGGAACCTCAACTCCAACGGCACCATCACCGGCGTCCAGTCAGGCCTGTGCCTGGACGTGACCGGCGCGTCCACCGCCAGCGGCGCACTGGTCGAACTGTGGGACTGCAACGGCGGCAGCAACCAGCAGTGGCACCTCGGCTGACACCACCGCCCGGGACCGAAGGGCCCTGACAGCCCCATGAGGTGCGCGGGACGGATCGTGATCGGTCCCGCACACCTCCGCTTCCTGAGCTTGCCCGCGTCCAAGTGAGCCGCCGTCCCGTTGGTGCCTTCACCCGGTCGACGTGGCGCGGTTGACGCGCGGACAACGACCGGACGGGCGGGTCGCTCGGTGACGGAAGATCAACCTCGGGTTGTTCGATGCCCGGCCGCCGGGTGCAGCGTGGGTGGCACGTGGCCGCGACCAGGGGCGCCGTCCTGGACCTCGCGGACCATCTGATATGCCAGGGCATCACCCGGGTGGTGATGGAGGTCACCTCGACATACTGGAAGCCCGTCTTCTTTCTCCTGGCGGCTCGGGGGCTTGAGTCCTGGCTGGTCAACGTGCGTGACGTGAAGAACGTCCCCGGCCGCCCGAAGACCGAGAGGCTCGATTCGGTGTGGCTGGCCAAGCTCGCCGAACGCGGCATGCTCAGGGCCTCCTTCGCGCCGCCGAAGCCGGTGCCCGAGCTGCGGGACCTGACCCGTTCCCGCGCGGTCCTCACCCACGATGGATGTAGTCCCCAAGCGCCTTCATGCCGCTGGGAACTCGGTCGGGTTGGCCCGCAGGTTGCCCGCCGCGTCGCGCTGCGGGTCGAACCAGCAGTCGTCGACGACGACGTACTGGTAGCCCGCGTCCTGTCGTGCTGGATGCGTTGGGTCCAGACCAGGTGATGTTCGGCTCGGACTGGCCGGTGTGCCTGCTGGCCGCCTCGTACGAGGAGGTCGTCGCCGTCGCCGAGGAGCTGACCACGGGCCTCACCGAAGGCGAACGCTCCGAGGTCTTCGGCGGTACGGCGGCCCGCGCCTACCGACTGAGACAGGACGTCCTGTGAGAGTCCGTCCGGCCTTTGGGCAGTCGGGGCTCGACATGGCGTTCAACGGAGCGCAGTCTCTTGAGGAGTTGGAACGCCGTAGGCAGCAGGCGGTCGCGCCGGCAAACCCCCGACGGCCTGCCGAGTCGGAGGATGTTGCGAAGGCGGCGGTCGCCCGCGTTCCGGCAGACCGAAGCCACTCAGCGCAGTACGGCCGCCAGCAGGTCGGCCCCCAGCGCCGTCAGATCGGACAGATTGAGGGTGTAACGGACGTAACGACCCTGCCGCCGGGCCGTGAGCAGGCCCGCGCGGCGCAGGACAGCGAGGTGGCGGGAAACCTCCGGGGGTGAGAGTTCCCAGGCGTGGGCCAGCTCACCGGTGGTGTGCGGGCCGCGGGCCAGGGTGCGCAGCAGTCGCAGACGTACCGGATGCGCGAGTGCCTCCAGCCGTAGCGTGACCGTTTCCAGCGATACCGGCTCCGACGGACTCGCCTCGGCCACGGGGTACTGCACCACCGGCTGCCACCCGGGCGCGTGGACCACCACCAGGTGCGGGCGGCCGAAGACGCTGGGGAGGAAGGTGACCCCGGTACCGTGGGCGGCGGTCGCATTGTCCTGCAGCTTGTCCACGATGATGCAGTTGCCGTCCGGCGCCAGGGTGACGGCGCCGGAGACGGACGCGAGTGCCGCCCCGATGCCCTGGCGCTTCAACAGGTCGTTCTTCAGCCGCAGGTCGGTGGCGAGCTGCACGGCGACGCCCGTCCAGGCGGCGTCGAAGAAGGCCTCGGCGCACTGTTCGAGGGTGTCACGCACCCGCGCCCGCACGCCGGCCGGGTCCGCGAGCAGCCGTTCCGCGAAGGCCTCTTGGAGCGCGCCGCGGGCCTGGGCCAGGTCCAGGGCCCGCTCGCGTGCCGTCGCGTCGGCGAGCGGCGACGGCGCGGAGAAGTGGACCCGGTTGCTGCCGCACGTGGTGATGAGCGCGGCGGTCACATAGGTTTCATCGTCGATCCGGTCCACATCGTCCAACTCCTCGGCGAGCGTCGGCCGGGGACGAGCGGGGACCAGGAAGTCGGCTCGTGAGGAACGCCAGAGGAACTCCGCCTCCCTGAGCCGCTCGGCCAGCTCCGGTCGCAGCCCAACCCAGACGTCCCCGGCCCAGCCGGCGAGCTGCGGGTGATGCCCGGGTTCGGCCAGCACGTGCAGCATCGCGGTCAGCTCGGCCAGCGGGGAGGCGGCGAACCGCAGTCGCCCGGACGGCAGGCCGCCGATGTCGATCCTCAACGTCATCCCCTCATCATCGCTGGTCGGATGGCAGACGACCGCGTCGGTTGACGGTGTCCGTCAACCGACATGGACGGCCCGGCGGCCGAGCGCACCGTTGACGCCATGGCAACCACCACCAAGATCCAGCCGCGCGCCCTCGTCCGTGCCTCCGGAGGCCCCCGCTATGCCGTCGCCCTGGCCGTGGACGCGCTCGGCACCGGCTTGCTGCGGCCCTTTCTGCTGCTCTACGGGTTGACGGTGCTGAGGCTGTCCGCGTCGGCCACCGGCATCGCCATGACGGTCGGCGTCGTCGTGGGTCTGGTGTGCATGCCCGCTGTCGGCCGATGGCTGGACCGGGGCGCACGCAGCACGGTCGTGGCAGCGTCGATGCTGGTGCGGGTGCTGGGCGTGGCGCTGCTGCTGGCCGCCCCGGCAGGGCACGTCTGGCTGTTCGCGACGGCGGCACTGTTCCTCGGCATCGGAAACCAGGCATGGCCGGCCGCCCATGCAGCCCTCGTGGCCACGGTCGCCCACGGCCGCGAACGCGACGCCGCTCTCGCGGGAGGCCGCGCCCTGCGCAACGCCGGCCTGGGCGCGGGCGCCCTCGTCGCCACCGCGTGCCTGGCGGGCGGCACCACCGCGTTGCAGGCGCTGGCAGCCGTCACCGGGCTCGCCTATCTCGCTGCGGCAGGCTTGGCATGGTCGGTCAACCTGCACACGTATCCGGCTGCTGCTCCGGCCAGGGACAGGGCCGACGGGCCCGCACCTCGGATGGGCGGGCTGCTGGCCGCCAACGTGGTCTACGTCTTCTGCCTCAACGTCCCCGAAATCGCGCTCCCCCTGGTCCTGGTGACACAGTTGCACGCCTCCCCGGTGTGGTCGGCAGCCATCTTCGTGGCGAACACTGTGCTGGTGGTCACCCTGCAGGTTCCGGTCACCGTCCTGATGTCCCGCTTCTCCCGGCGGACCGTGCTGGCTCTCGCCGGCGTGGTACTTGCCGCGTCCTACCTCGGCTTCCTCGCGGCCACCTCACTGGGACACGGCTGGAGTGCCCCGGCCGTCGCCACGGTGTCCGTGGTCTGCACCGTCGGCGAGATCATCTACGCCGGCAGCGCCACCGCGCTCGTCACCGCCCTCGCCCCGGCGCATGTCCTGGGACGCGCCCTCGCCCGTTTCCAGCTCTCCACGGGCTTCGGCCTCGCCGTCTCCCCGGCGGTCATCACCGCTCTCGCCTCCCACGGCTCGGCCGCCCTCTGGGGCAGCCTCTCCGTGGCGACGCTCCTGTCCGCCTCGGCCGTTGCCACCGAGAAGGATCAAGGAATGAGGCTCAACGGTTGCTGCCGCCGGGCGCGCGCAGGCTCGTGAGCTCGGGGATCGCCTCGGGGGAGGGCTTGGATCAGCGGCGGACGTTCTCCGGCTGGCCATGGCTTCGGCGGCCGCGGGCACGCTGATGCTGCCGACGACCAGGGCAGCGGCGACGAGCCGAATCGCCCATGGGACACCGACACCACCGCATCGGGGCATGACCTACCGCAGCGTCGTCTACGAAGTCGGCGAAGGCGACACCCCCGCCACCGGCTGGAGCGCCGAGCGTGCCCGGCGCGACATGCTCGCCATCCGCAACGACCTGTGCGCCGACTCCGTCAAGGTCACGGGTGACGGTGTCGAGCGGCTCACACGCACCGCGGCCGAGGCCGCCGAGCACGGGCTCAACGTGTGGCTGGAGCCGACGCTCGGTGACGTACCGGAGCGGGAGATCCTCGACCACCTCGGCGAGACGGGGCGCTTCGCCGAGCGGCTCCGACGCCAGGGCGCAGACGTGCACTTCAGCGTGGGCTGCGAGTTCCTGCTCTTCCTGCCCGGCATCGTGCCCGGCGACGACGTCTTCGAGAAGATCGAGAACCTGATCGCCGGCAACTTCGATCCGGTGTACGCGGCCCGTCGCGTCCACGACTTCACGGCGCGGGCGGTCACCCTTGCCCGGTCCGCGTTCCACGGCCCACTGACGTACGCTGCCGCCGAAGACGAGGAGGTCGACTGGGACCTCTTCGACATCGTCGGCCTCGACTACTACGGGTATCACCGGAGCCGGTCTGCCTACATCCGGGATCTCAAGCGTCATCTACGGCCCGGAAAACCGCTGTCCATCCAGGAGTTCGGCTGCTGCACCTTCGTGGGCGCGCCCCAGCAGGGCGGCATGGGCTGGAACGTGGTCGACCATCGGGCCAACCCTCCGCAGATCAAGGGGAACCTGGTCCGCAGCGAACGCACCCAGGCCGCGTACGTCACCGACGTACTTGCCTCCTTCGAGGCCATGAGCCTGTACGCCGCCCACGCCTTCACCTTCGTCTCCCCGGACTCACCGCACCGCCCGGACGATCCCCGTCACGACCTCGACATGGCCAGCTACGCCCTCGTGAAGCCGATCGAGCACCGCTCCGGCCCCTGCCACGACTGGCATTGGGAACCCAAGGCCGCCTTCCATGCACTGGCCGGGGCATACCGCCGGGTGGCCTGCGAGCGGGTTGGAAAGCACTGAAGATGCGCCAGCTTGTTCTTGTAGAAGTCGCTGTCGTCGGTGACCTGGCAGTACTCCAACAGCGGGTAGAGGAGCCAGTCCGCGCCGCCGATCCAGGTCTGGCCGGCGAAGCTGTCGTCGAAGTGGAGCATGTGGCCGGATTCGCCGTCGGTGCGGATGGGCGCCAGGAAGCCGCGGGTGCCGTAGATGTTCCGCGCGTTGGTGCGCCAGTCGTCCAACTGCCCGTTGGTGCTCCTTGCCATTGGGTTCGAGGGTGTTGGCCACTGGGGCGGCGTACGGCGATGTCAGTTCGGGCATGGGGATGCCTTCGCCGAGGAGGGGTCGGGACGGCGGCGAGTGTGTAGGTGCGCGGTGGGATTGCGTACCGCCGCCGGCGGCCGGGGTGGTTCAGCTCAGCGGGACGTCGAGGACGGCCTTGCGGTGGCTGAACGTCTCGATGGAGTAGCGGCCGTGGTAGTTGCCCATGCCGCTTTCGCCTACTCCGCCGAAGGGGAGTGTCGGCACGGCGAGGTGTTGCATCGGCAGGCCGAAGTTGAGGCCGCCCGAGGAGGTCTCGGTGGCGAGGCGGCGCTTGGTGGTGTCGTTCTCGGTGAAGGCGTACAGGGCGAGGGGCTTGTCGCGGTCGGTGATGAACGCGATGGCCTCGTCCAGGTCCGCCACGGTGAGGATCGGCAGGATGGGGCCGAAGATCTCCTCCTGCATCACTGGCTCGTCGGGCCGGACATCGGCCAGCACGGTCGGGGCGATGTACGTGTCCGCGCGGTCGGTCTGCCCGCCGGTGACCGTGTGGCCGGAGTCCAGCAGGGCGGACAGCCGGTCGAAGTGCCGCTCGTTGATGATCCGTCCGTAGGCGTCGGACGTCTGGGGGTCCTCACCGAACAGTCCCTTGATCGCGACGACCAGGGCGGCCTGCAGTTCGGTCGCGGTGTCCGGGTCGGTCAGGACGTAGTCCGGGGCGACGCAGGTCTGTCCGGCGTTGGCGAACTTCGTCTGCGCCAGGCGCTGCGCGACCGTGGCGATGTCGGCGTCCCGGTCCACGAACACCGGTGACTTGCCGCCGAGTTCGAGGACGACGGGGGTGAGGTTCTTGGCGGCGGCGGTCATCACGATGCGGCCGACCGCGCCGTTGCCGGTGTAGAAGATGTGGTCGAAGTGCTGCTCCAGCAGCACGCCTGTCTCCGGCGCGCCGCCCTCGACTACCGCGGTCGCGTCGGTGTCGAGATACGCGGGCAGCAGCTCGGCCAGCAGCGCCGAGGTGCGGGCGGCGTAGTCGGCGGGCTTGATGACGACCGCATTCCCGGCGGCGAGCGCGCCCGCGACGGGAACAAGCAGCAGATTGATCGGGTAGTTCCACGCCGAGATGACCAGGGCGACCCCCAGGGGGTCGAACTGGGTGCGGGCGGTGCTGCCGGGGACTCCCGGCACCCTCACGGGGGCGGGCTGCGGGGCGGTCCACTCCTCCAGGTGCTCCAGGTAGTCGTCGATCTCGACGATCGTGGTGCCGATCTCCATGGCGTCGGCCTCGGCGCGGTTCTTGCGCAGGTCGGCGTAGAGGGCGTCGGCTATCGCCGCGCGGTTGTCGGTCAGCAGGTCGCGCAGACGGGTCAGCTGCTGTCGACGCCAGGCCAGGGGCTTGGTACGGCCGGTGCGGAAGGCAGCGCGCAGCCGGTCCACCAGCGCGGTGGCTTCGGCGGCGGTGAAGGTGTCGGCGAGGGTGAAGGCTGCCTTGGCGTCAGTCACAGTCGTGTCCTGTTCGGATCGGAGGGAGAGCCGGATGGGAGGGATGGCCGGTCAACATCAGGGGGAGAGACGCAGCCGTGCAGGTGGTGCGTTCAGGCGGTGACTGCCGTGCGGCCGGGTGTGGTCTCGCTCTCGCCTGACGGGGCGGGCGTGGTTTCGCGGTCATGCGACGGGGTGGGCGTTGCGGTGGCTGGCGAGGGGGACCCGCGGCGGATCGCCAGGCCGACCATGGCCACGCCGATGACCAGTACGAACGCCATGCCGGCGAGGGCGAAGCTCAGGGTGTACTGGCTCTCGGCGGGCAGCGCGGGGACCCCGGCGGGCAGGTTGGCGAGCGTCTTGGAGGCGAGCAGCGACGTGACGACCGCGCTGCCGATCGCACTGCCGGTGGAGCGGGAGATGGAGTTGATGCCGTTGGCGATGCCGGTCTGGTGGTGCGGAACGCCGGCCACGATCAGGGCGGGCATCGCGGCGTAGCCGAAGCTGATGGCAATGCCGACGACCATGCCGGCCAGGATCACCGACGCGGTGGTGCCGTGGGCGAGGGTCAGCCAGGCGAACCCGACGACGCCGAAGACGGCACCGGCGGCGAGGGTGCGGCGCGCGCCGATGCGGCGTACCAGGACGCCTCCGAACTGGGCGGCCACCAGCGAGACGAGGGCCGAGGGCAGCAGGTAGACGACGGAGGCGCGCAGGACGGAGGCACCGAACCCGTAGCCGGCGATCTCAGAAGGCGTCTGGACCAGGTAGGAGACACCGATGAACTGCGCGAACATGGCGAATCCGACGAGCAGTCCGGCAACATTGGTGAACAGCACAGGCCGGTGGACGAACATCTTCATGTCGACCAGCGGGTCGCGGACCCTGCGTTCGACGGCGACCCAGAGGACCGCCGTGACAGCGGCGCCGGCGAACAGGGCGAGCGTGCGGGCCGAGGTCCAGCCCCAGGAGTGACCCTGCGAGATGGGCAGCAGGATCAGCACGAGCAGCAGGGCGAGACCGGCGGCGCCGAGCCAGTCGGTGCGCCCGCCCGTCCGGGTGCGGGGCGCAGGGACGACGACCGCGACCGCGATCAGGGCGGCGACGGCGAGCGCGGCGGCCAGCCAGAAGACCTGGTGATAGTCGGGGTCGGCACCCGTGGTCAGCAGGCCGGCGCTCACCAGGGCGAGACCGCTGCCGAACCCGAGCGTCCCGCTGACCAGGGCCATGGCGCCGGGCAGCCGCGCGGGTGCGACCTCCTGGCGCAGTACGGACAGCGCGAGCGGGAAGATCGCGGTGGCGGCGCCCTGCATCACGCGGGCCACGATGAGCCACAGCATCGAACTCGTCGTCGCGGCGAGTACGGACCCCGCGACCATCACCACCAGCACGCCGAGCAGAGTCGGCTTCGTGCCGCGCTGGTCGCCGAGGCGGCCCAGCAGTGGAGTGAAGACCGCTGCCGACAGCAGTGTGGCGGTGGTGACCCAGCTGACCTGGGCCGTGGTGGCTCCGAGGTCGGTCTGGATGATGCCGAGGATCGGGATGACCAGCGTCTGCATCATCGACACGACCATGGCGGCGAGGCCCAGCGCCAGGACGAGGCTGAGGCTGCCGGTGCGGCGCTCCGGCGCGGCGGCAAGGGAGGACTTCACGGTCTTCTTTCCGGTGGAGGTTGCCCGAAGGGTGGATGCATCGATGGTCGAGGTGTCAGACCATTGAGGTACTCGATGCTTGAGGGAATGAAACATTATGGAGCTGGTGGATGTCAAAGGTTGGGGTACTCAAGCTTTTCGGGTAACCTCGACGTATGCCACCCATCCCCTCCAAGGAGCAGCTCATGGAGCTGCTCGCCCACTCGGTCAGTACGCACTACGCCGACTTCACGGCGACCGCCGCCGACATGGGCCTCACCTCCAGCCAGGCGAAGACCCTCGCGGTGCTGCGCCGCGCGCCCGCCTCGATGCGCTCGCTCGCAACCACGCTCGCCTGCGACGCGTCGAACATGACCGGGATCATCGACCGCCTCGAAAAGCGCGACCTGGTCCGCCGTGAGGTCAGCACCACCGACCGCCGCGTGAAGAACGTCGCCCTCACCGAGACGGGGGAGAAGGCGATCGACACAATCCGCGAGCGGATGGAGCAGACACAGACCGGCCTGGACAGCCTGTCCGAAGAGGAGCGCGCCGAGCTCTTCCGCCTGCTGACGGCCGTCTTCCCGTGCTGATGTGCGCAGGTACTGTTCCGTAGAACAATCGAGCGCTGACTGGCGAGCCGGCCAGGGTCCCGCGGGAAGCCTTCATGCACAGGCGGGCGGTGGCGAAGGCGGACTCGACGAGGTCCGCTGACGGATCAGAGTTTTGCGGGGAAGTTGCAGTGCGCCGGCAACTCGGCGTCGAGGCCGTTGATCTCCTTCTCCGCATTGGGGAACTTCGCGCTGTAGCGCCAGGCCAAACGTCTTGATCGCTTGGAGCGCAATGTCGCGGTCTTCGGCGACGTAGATGCCTTGCACTGCCGCGCTGGGCCGATCTCAGCAGGGCCCGGCCGCAGCCGGGCAGCTGGGCGGCGGCCCAGTCGTAGAACCGTTCGCCCTTGGCTCCCGGCCCCGCCGACAGACGCTGCCACGCCTCGGGCGGGCCTGGGCGATGAGATGGTCGATGCGCGGACGTGGACCTGCTGCGACTTGGGGACGGCAACGACGTAGGTGGGCTCGGCGTCTTCCAGGAGCGCCGGAACCACGAGTCCCCGGAAGAAGGGCACCAAGTTCGCCAAACGGCGGCTCAAGGCCCGCGCCCGCAAGGAACTGCGGCACGCCACCAACCAGAACCACATCATCGCCAAGACGATCGCGCCCAAGGCTGAACGCACCTCGGCACGTCAGCTTCTCAAGGACTTCGGCCGCGGCCTCCGGCCGAGACGAGGTACTGACCGATGATCAGATTGCGGTCGACGGCGTTCGGGGCCCACGGCTCGACCTCCTGGTAGTCGGCGCCGATCTCGAACAGGCGGTCCTGCAGCAGCCACTTGGCGTTGGCCGGCCAGACCGGACTGGGTCTTTTCGGCGTTGCTGAAGCCGGTGAGCCTGTAGCGGGCGAAGGCGTTGCCGCCGTCGGCTTTGGTGGCGGCCAGCAGTGCGGCCGGCCACTCGGCGTGGTGCCGGAGGTGGCGTCGACGGCCAGCTCCTCCATCGAGCCGTGGCCGCCGGGGTAGAAGACCGCGGCGTGGTCGTCGAGGTCAGCGTCCTCCAGCTTGACGGGGTGCTGGATCTCGCTGGTCGGTCGGGGCGAGGGCGTCCGCCATCTTCTTCGCGCTCTCCTCGCGGCCGTTGAATCGCGGCGCCAGGCTGACCTGGTCCAGGGGCGCCACGCCGCCCGGCGTGGCGATGACGATCTCGTGGCCGGCGGCCGTGGACGCCTGGTACGGGGTGACTTCGCCTCCTCGGCCCAGAAGCCGGTCGGGTGCCCGGTGCCGTCCGCGGGTTCATCGGGAGCGGCCCGCAGAGACAGGCGCCCCAGGTCTCTGTGTACTGGCTACTCGGTCTCTGCCGAGGCAGCGAGAATCAAGTCGCTGACGGCCTTGGTGGACACCGGGTTCTGGCCCGCGCTTGAGGATCTCCACGTCCTCCCGCAGCCGGCGGTTCTCCCGCCGCAGCGCGGCCAGCTCCTCGCGTTCGCTGCTGGTCAGCCCGTCACGCTCGCCCGCGTCGACCTCGCCCTCGCTGACCCACAGCCGCACCGCGGTCTCGGTCAGGTCGAAGTCCTTGGCGACCTGACCGGCCGAGCGGTCACCGCGCCGGCACAGCTCGACGATCTCCGCCCTGAACTCCGGAGTGAACGAACGGCGAGGCCGAGGCTTCTTCCTCCCCATGCTCTCCATGATGGACATCCTCCCGGGGCAGAACCCCGGATCCAGGATGTCCGCCAAAGCGGATCAAGCCCAGTGCACCATGTGTCCGGGCCAGTGGGCGGTGATCTTCCCTGGCTTCCGGTTGTTCTCACCGCCTGGGTCGATGAAGCGGCGTTTGCCGAGGCCGAGCCGGGTCAGGTGTCGGCTGACAGTTCGCCGGTTGATCACAAAACCGATACTGACAAGTTCGTCGGTGATCCGTTGCGCGGACCACTTGTGCTCGCGGCGCCAGGACTCGATCTGCTCGATGACCCATGCCGGAGTCGCGTTCGGACTCCGGTGCGGACTCGACGGCCGGTCTTGCAATCCCGCATCACCGTGTAGCCGCCAGCGATTTACCCACTTGCTGGCGCATGCGCGAGAGATGCCCATCTCAGCGGCGACGTGGGCGATGGGACGTGTCTGGCGCCGCTTCACGAGCCGCCTACGGCCCCTCGACGCTCAGGGGCGCATTCGCGTGGGGCACTCGTCGTCCTCTCGAAGTCAGACGACGGCAGGCGCGACACCTATCGTGCGCGCCTGCCGCATTGCGGCCTCTCAGTCCTGCGGTGCGACGCGGATACGGTTCCCGTCAGGATCGGCTGCGAGGAAGGTCAGCCCGAACCCCGCATCATGAGGCTCGCGCAGGATCGTGACCCCCTTGGACGTCCACTGCTCAAAGGTCGCGTTGACCTCGTCGGGTCCACCGTCGATGGCCAGGCAAACCTCGCTGGTGCGCGGGACGTCCGGTGACAGATCCTCGAACTGGCCAGACCACACAGCGAGGTCAGCGCCTGGCCCGAGGTCGAAGGTGATGTATCCCGGAGTCTCGAACGAGGGGCTCATGCCAAGGAGGTCGCCGTAGAAACGAGCTGCGGCGGGAGCGTCGTTCACGTAGACGATGGACACGACGGATGTGGTCATGGTTGTCCTTCTCACAGGTCGTAGGTACGCATCCACCAGCCTGACCGGGATATGCGCCGCATCGTGTCGCAATTCCTGAATAGATTGGTGTGTGACCCCAGATCGCTTCTTCACCCTGATGCTGCTCCTCAAATCGAGGGATGCCGTGACCACACAGGAACTTGCCTCAGCACTCGGGGTGTCCCTTCGAACCATCACCCGAGACCTGAACTGGCTCCGCGACGCCGGTCTGCCGGTGACCGCACACCGGGGCCGCCTCGGAGGCGTGACCATGCTGCCCGGGTCCGGGCTCGACCTCACGCGACTCACACCGGGCGAGCGTGATCATCTGTCGCTCACTGGGCTGGATGAGAAGCAACGTGCGGAGCTCAACGCATCGGCCGAAAGCCAGCGCGCGCTCTCCAAGATCGCCGCTACACAGCCACGTCGAGTTCATGAGCTCCTGCCGCTCACCGACGTAGTGCACGTGGACAGCCGTCCCTGGCGTCAGGCACGAGCTTCCGGCACGACTCCGGCTTCGCTGATCGGCGCAGTGCGGCGAGGCCGCCGGCTACGGATCGAGTACGACAGCCCACGCGAGTCAGGCCCACGCGACCTGGTCGTGGATCCCTACGGGCTGTTCGCCAAGGCCGGCATCTGGTACCTCGTCGCCGACTGTGCCCGAGTGCCACGGATGTACCGACTCGAACGGATGACGACGTTGAAAGAAGTCGACCAGCCACGACGGATCCGCGAGAGCCAGACCCTGGCCACCGTCGCTGCCGCGCTCATTGATCAGTGGGAACACAACCACGCGATAGAGGTCAGCGCCACCATCGACCAGACCCAGATCGAGCGAGCGCAACGGATTTTTGGCCAACGACTCGTCCCGGACGACCATGAAGAATCCGCCACCGGCTGCAAGGTAACGATCCGCTTCCTGCTTCTGGAGGACGTGCGAGCACTACTGCCGTTCGGGAGCGCCATCACTGTGCACGGCCCCACCGAAGCCAGGGCTCACCTCAGCGACCTCGCCACCAATCTTGCCCACCACTATGCGCCGTCACCAACGTCCTGACCCGCAACAACTAGGCATCGCGGCCTGAGGCGCCGCCCAGGACGAACTCCTGGTCGGCGCCTCTCGCAGACCCTGCACAAGTCTCGTTCGTCGCCTGCTCGTTCGGCCTGCTGAACAGGTGGCGGAGGAAGCAACGGGAGTACGCCGAGGGCCGGCAACTTTGAACCGTGGATCAGGGGTGGGAGACCAGGGCTGAGATCCCCGGTTCGGAGAATCTGAAGGACCTTCAGTGCGAACCCACGGGTCAGCCCCGCTATGTGTCAGGCCGATGCATCCGTGACTTCGGTTGGAACACGAGGATGCTGGGCGAGCCGAAGGGCCTCGGCCGTGACATCAGCATCGACCTGTGCCGATGTCCTGTCACCGTATTCGAGGATGTCGTACTCGTCGTCCAGTTCGGCGAGACGCTCGGCCAGAGGCAGCTCGTGCCCGAAGCGCTGGTGGATCCGGAAGGCCAGCTCGCGTGGAGTTAGCTCGCCGGCCAGCATCCGGGCAGCAAGTGCTCGTGCGGCGGCTTCCTGTCCGGCAACACTGCCAACCGCGTGGAAGGCGAGGCCCAGTTCATCGAGTGCTGGCGGAAGGAGAACGGGGACGTCGTAATCCGCCTCCGCGCGTGTGCACGCAGCCAAGATCCGCAGGGCAGGACTGTCGAGGCCGGCAACGAGTGCATCACAGGCAGCAGCGACGACGTCGGTTGCGCGGATCTCGCCCATGCTCCAGAGAACGGCACGGTGCTCAAGCTCGCGGGCTGCTGGATCGGTCGACGACATCTGTCCATGGTCTCGTCACCGGGTTGAGCAGGTCGAGCGGGTTTCACTGCGATCCCTGCTCGACAGCCCCTCCCAGAAGCGCGCAGTGCTGACTCCGCGCAACGGATGGCGGTCTTCTCGTCGATGCCGACGACGAGGGCAAGATGGAGCGGGTCCGCGCCGTGGGTGAAGCCTCTTCGAGCGTCCGGTCCACGCGGTGCCGTTCGAGGGTGACAGTGAGGTTGCGGGCGGCCCGGGTGGTCCAGAGCTTGCCGGCCGGACCGAGCTCGACGGCGGTCTTCCGGGCGCCAGCAGGTGGGGGTTGGCCGTGTGTCCAGCTCAGGCGGTGGGGATAGTCGCTGTCCGGGTTGCG
This sequence comes from Streptomyces sp. HUAS ZL42, assembly GCF_040782645.1. Taxonomy (GTDB): domain Bacteria; phylum Actinomycetota; class Actinomycetes; order Streptomycetales; family Streptomycetaceae; genus Streptomyces. The sequence goes on along the minus strand of NZ_CP160403.1, from coordinate 444,222 downwards.
CGGCGCTCTGAATTTCGTACGCCTGCCCGATGGGGATCACCTAGGGTGTGCGGCATGACGCTGCAGCTTGTTCAGGTGAACTTCAAGGCCCGGGACGACTCGGCGCTCGGCCGGTTCTGGGCGGAGGCGCTCGGCTGGGGTGTTTCCAGCGAAGGGCCCGGCGTCACCAACCTGGAACCCGTGGGCTTCGACTGGCCGGACCCGTCCGCCGTCTGTATCGATCTCGTCCGCGTCCCGGACCCGGAGACGGTCAAGTACCGCGTGCACATCGAGCTCGCCACCACCTCCGACGCCCATCAGGCGGAGTTGGTCGCACGTCTGAAGGAGCTCGGGGCGACGCCCGCCGATGTGGGCCAGGGCGATGTGCCGTGGACGGTGATGGCCGACCCGGAAGGCAACATGTTCAGCGTCCTGGAGCCGCGGGAGCTCTACCGGGACACCGGGCCGATAGCCGCCGTGGTCGTCGCCTGCGCCGATCCACGGGCCATGGTCCGGTTCTGGGGCGAGGCGATCGACTGGAGTGTCCACGAGTTGACCGACGAGCGCGCCCTGCTGCGCTCCGTCAAGGGTGTCGGGCCGTATCTGGAGTTCCGCCGCACGCCCGACGACGAGGTCGTGTGGAACCGTGTCCATCTCGACGTGATGGCCGACCCCGTCGGGGATCAGGCGAGGGAGGTCGCCCGGCTCGAAGGCCTCGGCGCGGTACGGGCCGACGTGGGTCAGGGTGACGACGTCTCCTGGCTCGTCCTGGCCGACCCGGCGGGCAACGAGTTCTGCGTCCTCGGCCGCGGCTGACGCGGAACTCCGTCCGCGCCCTCATGGCGGTGCGGCAGTGCGCGGCGCCGGGCGCCGCCCTCCCCGGCCGCCAACTCACCACAGCTTGACCCACCCATACGGCAGGAGAGCCCTCTTCCGCTGTTGGTGGGTAGCGTCCAGGTGGAAGAGCGCACCGCCATGCTCGCCGGCCACGCGTAAGCCCGTCGTTTGAGGCAGCCCGAGCCCATCGCCGGTAGCGCCATGTGTCTGCTCCGCCTGACGGCTCTGCTCCTTGCTGCGACCGAGCGGCTTGAGTGGCTGGAGGAACAGCGCGGCGTGGGCGCCGACGTGCTCGCCACTGCGGAGTCCTCGCCGCGCCTGCCGTGCCGTCTCCCCACCGGTGACCTACAGCCTCCGAAAGGTGGCCGATACGTGCTTGGCTCCGACTTCCGCGCAGACGTGCTGGAAGCGGTCCGGCGGCCCATCCGGATCAGCGGCCCGTACGATTGCTGACGGCCCCTCAACGGGAGTGGTCCGCCAAGGACAGCAGAAGGTGTGCCGTCTCGGGGCGTAGATGGTCGGAGTGGGCGCCTGCAGGGCCGTTGCCGCGCACGAACACGTCGCTCGCGTCGACGCTCACGAAGCGGTGGTCGAGGTCGGTGAGTGGGTACGGGTGCCGGGGCGGCAGCATCCGTACGGTGGAGACGGGCGAGGGTGCCGTACCGATGCCCGCGTAGCCGATGCCAGCCCGCTTCTCCGCCCGCAGATGCCAGAAGCCCGTCGCGCGGTCGTGCTGGGAGTACGTGGCGACGACCGGCCCCCGCAACGGTGCCTCGGCCAGGGCGGTGAAGCGGGACGCGAAGGCGTCCCGAGGTGCCGCCATCTGCAGCAGCAGCATCGAGTCGACGGTGAAGGGTCGCCCGTGCGGCTTCGGCGTACTCCACCCCAGGGTGAGCGGTTCTTGGCCGGCTGCCCACTGCACGGCCTCGCAGAGCAGTCGGCACCCGAAGGAGTGTCCGATCAGGTGCAGATACTGGCCGTGACGGTTGGCGAGGACAGGCGGTGCGGCGGGGTCGATGCGGCGGGCGTTCAAATAGCCGAGGAGACGGCCGACGACGCGTGAGGCGTGGCCCTGGGTACTCATGGTGTGGGCACGGTCACGGATGCTGCGGTAACCGCCGAGGGACGGGCGGGAACGGGAGGGCCAGCGGATCAGGACGGTCCAGGGCCGCCAGGGTTTGAGGTTCGGGTAGGGGCCGTGGTCGTACTGATCCGTGATCAGGCCGAGGAGCCGGTGGACCGTGGCGAGCGCGGACTCCGGCTTCGTCTGCCAGCCGTGGGCGTAGACCAGAAGGTCCGTGGCCCAGTCTGGCGGGGTGAGCGCTGCGGCGAAATGGTCGTCGAGGCGGTGCTCGGGGACGGGACGTGGGCCGGTGCGGGTTTCCCGCAGGAGCCAGCCGGTGGGATCCAGATCGAGGATGGCGGGCGTCACAGGGCACGCTCCATGCGATTGTCCATTCCACAGTGCAGCATGTAGGCGAGGCCGAGCGGGTTGCGGTGGGTGTCCGCAAAATGGCGTGCCAGGGCGTGCGCGATGACCCCTGCGGTGTCCTGTCCGCCCAGATACCGCGTCACGTACTGCAGGGCGTACTCGGCCGCGAAGAGCTGCGGCATCTCGATCTGAGGCCCCAGCACTCCGGCGGCGCCCGCCTGGATGAGAGCGCCGCCCAGGTGGGCCAGTTCGGCCGTGCCCGGCATTCCGCCGTAGCAGGCGTTGAGCAGGACGAGCGGGTGGCGGTGCAGCACGGTGCTTGCGTGAGCGGCGCAACGGGCCAGTACGGTCTGTGCGTCGATGTCGCGTCCGTCACTCAACTGCACCACCAGAAAGGGCGAGTCGGTAGCTTCGGCTCGGAAATGGCCGTGACACCAGAAGTACATGAACTGCTCGTCCAGCCTTCCCTTCGCGATGTCGTCCACCAGTTCCTGACGGCTGCGGCGCTCATGGAACGTCGTGTCCTTGGCTAGGAGGGCTGCCACCTGCGCCGCCTTGGTCCTGCCTGCGACGTCGAGCTCCGTGTCGTGGTTCAGACTTACGCAGGGATGATCCGGGAGAGGTGCGGGCGCCCGGGAATCCGGGAGTTCCGGGTAGTAGCCGCCGGTCTGCTCGATCTGGTGGCGATGGCCGAGGAAGCGCCTGAAGAGGGCGTCGAGTCCGGTGTTCCGAGGCGTGTTCGCGGGCAGGCAGAGCAGGGACCAGGGCAGGTACAGCACATCGGAGTCGAAGCGGATGCGCAGGTTCTCGCGGAACAGCACCTCGGTCAGCACCTGACGCACCCGTGAGACAGGGCGGTCCCTGCCGCCGAGGAGTACGTCGAACAGCAAATGGGCGCCTTGAGCGGCCAGTTCGTCGAGTACTGAGTACAGGTCGTCCTCGGGCTCGCCGTTGAGATCCACATGCGTGGCGTATGGGAAATCGGGGCGACCGGGGCCGGGTGACGCCTCTCCGGTCGGCGGCCGGGCATCGACGAACTCCGCCTTCCAGCGCCGGCGCAGGCGGCTGCCCAGACTGCGTACCGTCGCTTGTTTCACGTTCAGCACTGCGCACGGGTCGCCGTGCGGTGAGGTTGGTACGGCGGGGCCGTATAGGCGGACGAAGATCTTCTCCACGCCGTACTGGTTCAGGGCGACGACCAGGTCGGGGTGGTGTGTGGTGGGGGCGGGGTAACGGGTGTAGTCATGGCTGGGGTTCTGCAGGACGTCGGTGTCGAGGTCTCGGGCCATGAGGTCACTCCCCTTCTGTGCGCAGGATGAAGGGGGTTGCGGTGGACGGGAGTTCCCCTGGTGTACTGACGCGGACCGTTGTCTCGGCCTGTTGGAGAACGGTGCCGGTGGTCCGGTCGTGGACGGCGACGCGGATCCGGTGTGTACCGGCCTGGTCGGGGGTGAAGAGCACCTCGGCCGCGCCGCCGTCCCCCGAGGGGAAAGGCCGTAGAGAGACGCTGACCGGTTCGATCTCCGCCGGGGTGAGGGGAGTGGCGACGGCGGTGAGCTCGGGACGGTCGGCGCCCGGCTGCGACCACGGGTGTTGCGGGCCTGGCTGGACTCGCAACTGGATACGTGCAGGGACCCCCGAGACCGGGTGGTCGTCCACCAAGGTCAGAAACAGATGGCAGCCGGCAGGGGAGAGGTGTGCGGGGAAAGAGCGGGGGGTGGTCAGACGCTCCGGCCCTGTCGCAGACCACAGCTCGTTGAACTGGTTGATGCGATCAGCGATGTGCTCGGGCTTCGCATGCAGCCGTGTCCTGTCCGGGTTGGACTGCAGGTCCGGCGCGATCTCATAGCAGAGTTCCCCGTCGAAGACGATGAAGTCGTTGACCAAGGGGTTCGACGCCATCAGTGACCGCACTGCGATCCGTGCGTCTATGCCACGCTTGCGGTGCTGCTCGCAGAGCTCCCTGAGAGTGTCGGTGACCTCATGCGGTTCGTTCACCACGAACAGGCGTCGGATCTCCACGCCGCGCCGTTTCACGGCCTTCTCCTGCGCGGCGAGATACCGCATTGCGGGCCCGCTGTGCCAGAAGTCCCGGTCCACCGAGGTACTCGTGGCGTCGACGGTCATCTTGACGCACTCGGTGAGGTCGATCAGCCACTCGTGGTTCTCACCCGGGCAGTCCGCGCTACCGCTTTCGAGGTCTTTCATGAGTGCGGAGAGGCGAGCCAGCTCCTTCTCGGCGAAGACTTGCACCATGCCGCCGCTCTGCTCACGGACTTTCGTGTAGCCGCGGACCAGCTGGGTCACCTCGTCGGAGCGGAGCACCGAACCATCCACGTGGCTGAACAGCTCCGTCGCGTCGAGGAGCTCGGCGGAGCGCCGTTCGGCCTCCTCGAACCGCTGTGCGAAGTCCACGAGGTACTGCACGATCAACGTCGAGCCGCCGAGGAGCACGGACAGAACCACCTGCCACTCCTGGCCCGGCTCCTGGTCCAGCACATTCGTCAGGAGAAACGCAGCCGCCCCCGCCACCGCCGCGATCAGAGACTTGCGAAGCACTCTGCGCCCGTCCCCGCGCCGTGATGCGCTCCGGACCACTGCACCGTTCGCAGACCCATGAGAGTTGCTCATCAAACCCCCCTCACCGAGGCGGCGCAGCCGCCGCCACACCCCATGACTTCCCCGCGAAATCCGGTTCGGCACCATCCCGAGCCGCCAGGCCGTGCCGGCCCACCGCCCCTCACCTGACTGGCCGGCCTCGCCACCTGATCTTTGTCGTCCCCTCAATGCCGCTGGTCGCCCGCGGCGCCTTCACCGGCCAGATGATCGACCCGGCGGTCTTCACCGACGACGACGGCCAGTGGTACCTCTACTGGGGCAACGGCCGCGCATACGTCGTCCCGCTGAACGATGACATGGTCTCCTTCGACTTCTCGAAGGTCACCAACATCACCCCAGCGGCTACAACGAGGGCACCTTCGTCATCAAGCGCAAGGGGACCTACTACTTCATGTGGTCGGAGAACGACACGCGGGACGAGAACTACCGCGTGGCCTACGCCACCGGGTCTTCGCCCACCGGTCCCTGGACGAAGCGCGGAGTGATCCTGGAGAAGCGCCTGGACCTGGGCATCAAGGGGCCCGGCCACCACTCCGTGGTGCAGGTGCCGAACACCGACGACTGGTACATCGCCTACCACCGCTTCGCCATCCCCGGCGGTGACGGCACCCACCGCGAAACCACCATCGACAGGATGGAGTTCGACTCCACCGGCCTGATCAAGAAGGTCGTCCCCGCCCTGAGCAGCATCGACCCGGTCTCCGTCGGCGCCACCCTGCCGACGAACACCAACCGCTCGCTCCGGTCCGTCAACTTCACCGGCCGCTACGCCGTCGTCCGCTCCGACAGCCTCGGCTACGTCGACCCGGTGACGTCCTCCAGCACCACGGCGTCAAGCAGAGCGCCACCTTCACCATCGTCCCCGGCCTGGCCGACTCCACCTGCTACTCGTTCCGTGACGCGTCCGGTCGCTACTTGCGCCACCGGGACTTCCGGGTCCGCTTCGACGCGAGCAACGGCACGGCGATCTTCAACCAGGACGCCACCTACTGCGCCCGGCCGGGTTCAGTCACCGGCTCGGGTCGGCGTGGAGTCGTACAACTACCCCGGCCGCTGCCTCCGCCACTACGACTTCGAGCTGCGCGGCGACGCCTTCCAGGACAACGCCACCTTCCGCGCCGACAGTTCCTTCATGGCGGTCAGCCCCTGGGCCTGATCGCATTCCCTCGCTGAACGGGTGACCCGCACGGCTTTGCCGTGCGGGTCACCCAGGGAGCCGACAGCCGCGCCGCCGGGCCGGCCATGTCAAGTTCCGAGCCCTCGCCGGCGCACGCTCGCAGTCCGTGGCCGGCTGGCGCCACCGATGCGCCGGCTGCCCTGCGTAGTTGGAGTCGGCCAAGGCGATCGCGATCTCCGCGTGCACAAGGCGCGCGCTCGAGGTCGGCCGGGTGTCCTTCGAGGACGCCCTTGCCTTCGCCCAGGAACGCGAGTCGTTCGGCAAGCCGATCGCCCTGGCGCGAACGCTGAGCAACCTGAAATGTCTGCCAGCCTCCTAAGTTGATGCCAGAACACGGTCAAGCGCCGCCCAGCCCGCGGGTCCCCATGTCGGCTTGCCCCCTGGCAGGCCCCGCTCCCCGGCCCGGCCCATGAGGATGAGGAAAAGGCTCTTCGCGGCAGCCAACCCTCGTGCGCGCCGGATCATCGCCTCGTCCGCGTGTGCGTACGCGTCGAAGAACCGTGCAGCCGCCCCCGCGGGAAGGAGCACCCAGGCAGCCGCGAGATCGACCGCCGGATCGCCCGCGCACATGTCACCGAAGTCGATCACGCCCGAGAGTGTCCCCTCCGAGACGACGACATTGGCTGGATGAAGGTCGCCGTGCAGCCATACAGGCGGGCCGTCCCAATCTGGAGCCGCAACGGCCTCGTCCCAGACGTCCCGGACATTCCGGAGGTCAGCGGCATCGCCTCCGGAGGCGACTTCCGCGAGTCCCCTTTCGAAACCGTCCGAGAGCGTTTTGAGGGGAACGCCGCGATCCTTACTGACCGGTGCGTCTGCGGGCGCCTTCACATGGAGCGCCTTGAGGAAGCCCGCCAAAGTGTCGGCCGCGCTGGCGTTGCTGATTGGGGCGCGGTCGGCTGGTTCGCCGGGAACCCATGTCGCGATGGTCCATGGCCGCGGGAATCGTGCGGACGGTTCACCGATCCGCGCGGGAGTCGGGACCGGGAGCGGTAGACGCGGGGCCAGGGCGGGCAGCCACCGGTGCTCGTTGCGCAGGAGGGACGGCGCACGCTCCGTGCGTGGCATGCGCACGGCCAACTCATCTCCGAGACGCCACAGTTGGTTGTCCCAACCGCCGACCACCTCACGCAGGTCCAGTCCTGCAAGGTCCGGATGCTGCTCCCGCACCAGAGAGCGCACCAGGTTCTCGTTGATCTCGAAGCTGTCCATGATCTGACTCAATCATCGATGGCAGGGGGCCGACCATCGATCGCACGGGACGCTGATTCTGGCCCGCTGCCGAAGGGACTCCGGCAGCAAGACGTGCGTGACACCGCAACCCGAACACCGCGACCGGCGAGGACGGACGAAGGACGCGACCCGAAATCACCGCGTACTTGCCGCGGCCGGCCCGTGCCTGCGCGGCGTGAGGACAGCACGGCGGGTCGGGCAGGTCAACCGGCCGGTCTGCAGCCGGTGTTCCACGCTCACCGCATCGGCGTCGACGATGGGCATGAGGCGGCCGCGCGTCAGCGGCGGGACATGTAGAGCTCGAGGACCTTGTGCAGCACCTTGTTGAGGGGGAAGTCCCACTCGCCGAGGTATTCGACGGCCTCGCCACCGGTGCCGACCTTGAACCGCAACAGTCCCAGCAGGTGGTTGCCCTCGTCCAGGGTGTCGGTGATGCCGCGGAAGTCGTAGACGCCCGCGCCGAGCGCGTGGGCGTCGGACATCATCCGCCACTGGATCGCGTTGTTCGGCTGGACCTCGCGCTTGCGGCTGGTGGAGGCTCCGTAGGAATACCAGACGTGCTCGCCGACCCTCAGCATCGTGGCCGCCGCAAGCACCTCGCCCTCATGGTGGGCGAGGTAGAGGCGCATGCGGTCGGCATCCTCCGACCTCAGCGCGGTCCACATGCGCTGGAAGTAGGCCAGCGGGCGGGGAATGAAGCGGTCCCGCCCGGCGGTCTCCACGTAGAGGTCGTAGAAGGCGGGCAGGTCCTCGTATTCGCCCTGGACGACCTTGACGCCGGCCTTCTCCGCCTTCTTGATGTTGCGGCGCCACTGCTGGTTCAGGCTCCGCTGGATCTCCTCCAACGACCGCCCCGCGAAGGGAACTTGGAAGACGTAGCGCGGCTGGCCCGCGGCGAAGCCGTCCTCGCCGCCGGGCTCGGTCTGCTGCCAGCCCATCCGGCGCAGCCCGTCGGCGACGTCGACGGCCCGCGGCTCGTGCACGGTCGCCTCCACATCCCGCAGCCGCCCGGCCTGCGGGTCGGCGATCGCCGCCTTGACCGCCTCGGCACTCCAGCGGCGGGCCACCACGGGCGGTCCCATCTTCACCGAGAACGCGCCCTGCTCCTTCAAGTACGCGAGCATCGGCTCAAGCCACCGCTGAAGATCCGGCGCCGCCCAGTCGATGACCGGTCCCTCGGGCAGGTAGGCGAGATAGCGCTTCAGCTTCGGCAACGGCCGCAGCAGCACCAGTCCCACGCCGACGAGACGGTCGCGCTCGTCGAACCAGCCCAGGCTCTCCGCCCGCCAGTCCGGCTTCACATCACCCCACGAGGGAACCTGCATGTGACTCGCCGAGGGCCGGGCCCGGACGAAGTCCAGATGATCCTCACGGGTGATCGCCTTCAGGCGAAAGCTCATGCGCAGCGCTCCTTTGTTCGACGCACAAGCCTACTGGGGCGTAGGCATGTCCAGACTGCCGAGCAAGATCACAGAACTTGCTCATCACGGACGTTGCGAGCTCAACGCTTCATCGGCATGCAGACAGTTGCACGGGCGGGCCGACGTACTACTTGGGTGGCAGGCTCTCGGCGAAGGCGCGTCCCTCGTCGATCCATCCGCCGAGGACGTCATCCTCCGTGAGGGCGGTCCCGGCGACGAGGATCCAGCCACGCATCGGGCGGCCCGTCATGTCGAAGACGCGTGTGCCGGGCCGGGCCAGGGCCGCGTCGGTGTTGTCAGGACCGACCCGCACCATGAGGTCGTCGCCGCTCACGCCCACGGCCATGTTGCCGCGGTAAAGGAAGGCAATCCCTCCGAACATACGCTTCTCCGAGAGGTCCGGATCGGTGCCGAGCCGTTGTCTGACCCGTTCAGCCAGTCCTTCGTCGTACGCCACGAAGGTTCCTCCTAGTGCTTGGTGAGCCGGTACTCCAGGTCGCGCAGGTCCTTGCCGATGGAGGTGCGGACCTGGCGGGCCAGGAGAGGCCCGGCCAGCCGGTAGAAGCCGCCTTCGCCGCCCCGGACGCGAATGCGGGCGAGGGTGCCGCTCGGGTCCGGCTCGAATGTGTAGGTGACGTGCATGGACATGGGGCCGGCGACGGAGATCATGTCCAGTAGCCGAGGCGGCTCGTACGCCGCCACGCGCAGGACGTAGTCGATGCGCCGGCCGAGGAAATGCGCTGTTCGGGTGATCTCGGCGCCCACGCCGAAGCCGTCCTCGTCCGCCTCCCGGGTCAGCTCCGCGGTGCGGATGCCCTGGGTCCACTCGGCATCATGGCGCCAGTCCATGGCGTACTCGGCCACCCGTTCGGGCGGGAGCGGGATCACGCGTTCCGCGGACACGTCGATCGTCATCGTGCTGCTGCCTTGCCTTGCGTCGCCAGACCGGAGGTTGGGGAGTGAGTCCTGGTGCTGCGTCCAGGATCCTCGACGTGGGTGGCAGGCGCACGACGAACTTCTGGACGGCGGCCAGAGGCGCCGTGCGGCCGTGCGTCGAAACGGGACAATTCACGATTTCCGCGAGACGCTGCCGCCGGGGCGGCGCGCAGTGCCGCCTCCCCGACTTGTCCGCCCTCCTCCCCGGGAGTCCGCCATGGCAGTACCAGCCGCCCCGTCCACTGAGGACGGTTACCGCTTCGACGACCTGCACGCACTCTTCATCAACTGCACGCTCAAGCCGTCCCCTCAGCTCAGCCACACCCAGGGGCTCATCGACAAGAGCCGGGCGATCATGGACTCGAGGGGCGTGACCACGGAGCTCGTCCGCGCGGTCGACCAGGACATCGCACCCGGCGTCTACCCGGACATGACCGAGCACGGCTTCGCCACCGACGCCTGGCCCACGCTGTACGAGCAGGTGATGGCCGCCGACATCCTGGTCCTTGCCGGGCCCATCTGGCTGGGCGACAACAGCTCCGTCACCAAGCAGGTCATCGAGCGTCTGTACAGCTGCTCCAGCCTGCTCAACTCCCAGGGCCAGTACGCCTACTACGGACGTGTCGGAGGGTGTCTGATCACCGGAAACGAGGACGGTGTCAAGCACTGCGCCATGAACGTCCTCTACAGCCTGCAGCACCTGGGCTACACGATCCCGCCCCAGGCGGACGCGGGCTGGATCGGCGCGGCCGGGCCCGGTCCCTCGTACCTGGACCCCGGTTCGGGCGGCCCGGACAACGACTTCACCAACCGCAACACCTCCTTCATGACCTGGAACCTGATGCACCTGGCGGCCCTGCTCAAACGCGCAGGAGGCATCCCGGCCCACGGCAACCAGCGCTCGGAGTGGGACGCCGGCTGCCGACCGGGCGCGGACAACCCCGAGCACCGCTGAATGCGACGGTGCGGCGTAAGGATTCCGTCATCACCCGCGGGGTGTGGGACGGCCGCCCGCTTCCGTTGAATGGGGAGGACAGACAGACTCTCAGGAAGCGAGGCGGGGATGGGGCGCGTGCGGAAGGTACTGACCAGGCCGTTGGTCATCGGGGTGCTGGTGGTGGCTGTCGCCGGAGTCGGCTTCGGGCTGTACTGGTTCCAGCCGTGGAAGCTGTGGCAGGACGAGACCGTCGAGGAGGCCCTGCCCCAGGTGGTGGAAACCTCCGCCCCTCCCGCGGCGGCGCCCTCCCGGACGGCCACCACGCCGGCCGGGCCGCAGACGCTGGCGACCGGTGAGCTGATCAGCCACGAGCACACGACCTCGGGCACGGTGAAGCTCGTACGGCTGGCCGACGGCTCCCACATCGTCCGGCTGGAGAACCTAGACACCAGCAACGGCCCCGACCTGCGCGTGTGGCTCACCGACGCACCGGTGAAGGCAGGGAAGGCCGGCTGGCACGTCTTCGACGACGGGCAACATGTCAGCCTCGGCAAGCTCAAGGGCAACAAGGGCAGCCAGAACTACGCCGTGCCCGCGGACATCGACCCCGCCCGCTACACCAGCGTCAGCATCTGGTGCGACCGTTTCGACGTCTCCTTCGGTGCCGCCGAGCTCGCCCGCGCCTGATTCCGGTCCGCCGCATGGCAGGGCTTCGGCCGTTCGCATGATGTTCGCGGAAGCCGTGCTCCCGATCTTGCTGCGTGAAACTTATCCTGCCTTGGGTTTCCCGGCACCCGGTGCTGGTGCCGGGAACGCCACAACCCGCCCGCTGGGTTGCCGCGACTGGGGTCCGTCCCAGGTCTGGCCGACGACGAACAAGCGGGGGTCGTCCCCACGGCTGAGCGCGCAGGCGAAGGCGCCGCGATCCAGGTCGACTGAAGCGAGCACCTCACCGCCCTCGCGCACACGAACACAGTGCTGGTTGCCGACGTCGGCGTACCAGACGGCGCCTTCGACATCCATGCAGATTCCGTCCGGGTGGTCGCCGGGCGTCTCCGCCCACACGCGCCGGTTGCCGAGGCCGCCGAGGCCGGCGATGTCGTAGGCGGTGAGCCGGTTCGCATACGACTCAGCAACGATCAGCGTGGCACCGTCCGGGCTGATCGCCATACCGTTGGGGAACGCGAGGTCGTCGGCAACTTGATCGACGTTGCCTTCCGGCGTGACGAGCACGATCAAGCCCGGCGCGAACTCACCGCCGGGAAAGTCGAAACCGATGGTGTTGACATAGGCGTTGCCCAGGCCGTCGACCACGATTTCGTTCCACGGTTTCTCCGAGACCTTGGAAAGGTCGGCATGCCGGGCGAGTGATCCGTCCGGTTCAAGGCGCAGCAGCCGTCGCTGTACCGAATCCACGACGAGCAGTCGCCCATCGGGGAGGAAGTCGATGCACATCGGGAATGACGGAACGGTTACCACCACCTCGTGGCTACGGTCGGAGTCAAGCGCGATCACCTGGTGCGCGCCCCAGTCGGAGAACCAGAGTCGCTCGTTGTGCCAGCGCGGTGACTCGCCGAACACGATGCCTTCCATCAGGACTTCGGGTGCGCTCATCACGCTTCTCCTCTCGCTTCGTAGAGGGACAGACCTGCCCAGGCACCGGAACTCATCGCGGTCCGCACCGTGATTCGGAGCCGGGGCAACATCCGCGAACCACCCGGACCCCGGCACCTGTACGCCGTCCCGCGCCCCGCCCGCCCCCTGCTGTGCGCCGCCGTCGAATACCGCCGCTGCACCCCGCGCTTCGCCGTGCGCCACGGCCGGTTCGCGAACTGCTTCGGCCCCCCGCGCCCCGAGACCCTCATCGCCGACACCGGGCTTGCCGTCTCAGCCCCGGTCCATCCGCACCCAGCGGACGACCCGCACGCCGCCGCCCGCTGCCGGCACCTGCACACCCCCGCCCCGCCCACCCCGGATGCCCTGCCGCGCCATGTGCAGGCCGCTCACCGGCGAGGACCTGACCGCGCTGACGGGCATCCCCACCGCACACTGGGAGGTTCACCGGACCCCACGCGACCGCTCCGAGCCCCGCCACCGCGCCTCAAGGGGCTGCGGACGACGCTGCGGAGCGCTTCGGCGGGATCGACGTCCTGGTGAACAATGCCGGGATCGCGGCGCCTTCGGGCAAGCCGGTGCACGAGATCGCCGAAGACGAGTGGAGCCTGATGCTGGACATCGACCCGTCCGGCTCCTGGCGGGCGATGCGGGCGGTGCTGCCCACCATGGTGGCGCAGCGCTCGGGCAGCGTCATCACTCTCGTCGACCGCGGGCATGGTGGGGTACCGCTGGTTCGCGGTGTACGTGGCCGCCAAACACGGGCTCCCCTGCCCGGGATCCCGGGCAGGGCGCCCGGCGAGGTACTGGCCGAGGGAGAGTGCTTCTTCGGCCTCGACCTCGTCACGGAAGCCGGAGTCGCTGGTGCCGCGTAGCCCTCGAACATCTGGGTGCGCCGGTGGCGGAATTGCAGGGCGCCGCCGATGGTGCCGCCGGGGCGGCGGGCGATGAACCAGGCCAGGGTCGGGCGGAACGGCAATGTACGGTGAAGGCGAGCCGTCCGTCCTGCTTGCGGGTGCTCACCGCCTGAAGGCGGGTTGGCCGATGTGAGCGGCGATGGAGTCGAGGTTGTCGGCGGCGGCTGAACCAAAGTTCGAGCGACGCTCGGAGAGGTGCGGCGCCCGGGTGCACCGCGGCGCCGGCGAGGTTTCGGTCACGGCCCCGGTCGCCCGGGGAGCAATGAGTGGAACAGTCCACTTCAGCGAGGCAGGCTTGTACCCATGCGGACGCTCTTCCACCTGGCTCCTCCGCCCGGAGCGGGTGGGCACAGCCGGGCTGTTTTCCGAGTCGCGCAGTGCGTGCCGTTCGTGATCATACTGTTCGGGCTGGGGATCGAGCTCTCGCCTGCGCACGATATCTACACCGGCCCTCTCCTCGTCGCCATGCCGGCCTTGGCTTCGCTGACTATGGGACCGAAAGGCACCCTCGCGGCAGCGGCCGGAGCCCTGGCCGTCAGCCTGACCACCACCACCGTGCACGAGGCGTGGGGTGGCCTGCTGATCTACAGCAACCTCCTCGGCCTCCTGGTGGTGTCCGTGGCCAGTGTCATCACGAGTAAAGCTGTGCGCACACGCAGACAGAGCGAGCTCAACCAGGTTCGCCGGGTCGCCGTGGCAGCACAAAGAGTCCTGCTGCGGCCCGTACCGGCCCGGCTCGGGCCGGTACGGGCGGCCAGCATGTATCTCGCAGCCGAAAGGGGAGCGCAGATTGGCGGCGATCTGTACGAAGCCGTAGAGACGCGGTACGGGGTCCGGATGATCGTGGGCGACGTCCGCGGCAAAGGGCTGCCTGCTGTGGGGTTGGCTGCGGCCGTGCTGAACGCCTTCCGCGAGGCCGCGCACTATGAGGACGACCTGGTGGAGGTGATGAACCACTGCGCGGCTGCGCTGCACCGGGAGCGAGCCGCGCCGGGCGCGGTCGACCAGGTCGAGAGGGAAGAGCAGGCGGAGGACTTCGTCACTGCCCTCGTGGCGCAGGTGCCCGACGGCTTCGAGGTCCAGGTGGTCAATCGCGGCCATCCGCCTCCGCTGCTACTGCACCAGGGCAAGGTTCACGCCCTGATGCCCAGCTCACCGCTGCCACCCCTGGGCCTGGACGACTTGATCACCGGCGCTCCCGCCAAGGCGGAGAGGTATCCGCTCGCACCCGGTGACCGTCTGCTGCTGCACACCGACGGCGTGATCGAAGCCCGCAATCCCGACAGCGTCTTCTTCGCGTTGACCGAGGCCATGGAAGCGGTGCCCACCTGCACCCCGTCGCAGTTCCTGGAACAACTGCACCAGGCATTGATCCGTCACACCGGGGGTCACCTGGCGGACGATGCGGCGATGATCGTCGTGGACCGGCTCGATGAAGAAGCAGGCGAACCAGCAGTCGGTGCAGCTGCTGCCTCCTGAAGTGACATACCTCAGTGATCTTCCGGCCAGGTCTTGAGCGCGGTGCATACCTGCAGCCCTGCAGGACTGGGACGAGACGGGTGGACCTGAAATCCTCACCGCCCGCCGCTAGGACCTGGCAGCCGACCGCGCCCGGGCCATCAACCGATTGCGGGCCCAGCTGCTGGCGTGCTTCCCCGCTCTGGAGCAGGCGTTCGACCACGCCGCCTCCAACGCCTCGCTCGTCCTCCCGCAGTAGCCGGCTGATTCGGGAGACCGACGTGCTTCGTCCCCCGTGCTGCTGTGCAGCGCCGGGGGACGAAGGGCGCCGTCCTCGCTCCGACTCAGGTCACTGGATTCCGGTGGCTCTGGTCACCATGCGTTGATGACCGGAGCGTCGGGTTCGTGCTGCCGCCAGGCCTCGTTGAGGCGCGCGAGCCGGTCTGCGGCGGCGATGCCGCGCAGGGCCGCGACCTTGCCGTCGCTGACTTCGAAAGCCACCGCGCCCACGACCCGGTCGTCGACCACGGCGATGACGGCCGGGGAGCCGTTGACCAGCGCGATGTGGAACGCGGGGGAGCCGCCGGCCAGCCGCCGCTTCGCCGGAGTGGGCTTGAAACCGGCCCGCACGTAGGAGGCGATGCGCTCGCGCGTCTTGTACCGCAGCAGCCGCCTGGCCAGTCCCGCGCCGTCCGAGACCGCGGTCGCGTCGGCGGTGAGCATCGCCACCAGCCGTTCGACGCGCCCCGACGTGGCCGCGGCGAGGAACTCCTCGACAATCCGGCGCGCGGAGGCGGGGTCCACCTCCTCGCCGCTGCGGCGCTCGGCGGCGACCCGGCGTCGGGCCCGGTGAACATGCTGCTGGCTCGCGGACTCGGTGATGTCGAGGATCCCGGCGATCTCGGCGTGGGGGTACGAGAAGGCCTCGCGCAGGACGTAAGCGGCCCGCTCGACCGGCGAGAGGCGCTCCATGAGGGTCAGTACGGCCAAGGACACCGATTCGCGCTGCTCGAAGGTATCGGCAGGGCCGAGCATCGGGTCGCCCTCGAGGAGTGGCTCGGGCAGCCAGTCTCCGACGGCGCGCTCGTGGCGCGCCTGCGCCGAGCGGAGCCGGTCGAGGCAGAGATTGGTGACGACCTTGGGCAGCCACGCTTCCGGCACCTCGATGCCTTCCCGGTCCGCGGCCTGCCAGCGCAGGAACGTGTCCTGCACGGCGTCCTCGGCGTCGGAGGCCGAGCCGAGCAGACGGTACGCGAGCGAGGCCAGCCGGCCCCGGCTGGCCTCGAACCGATCGATGGCAGCGCTGTCCATGCGGTGCAGCCTATGCGGCGACCTTCACGCCGGCCCGGTCAGGCGCGGTGGCCAGGCGGCGCTTGCGCTTCGGCATGCCGAAGGTCGGGTGGGCGATGCCCCACCCGGCTCCCTTGAGCACGCCCGACTTGAGCCACGCGGCGGTCCGGCCGCCCAAATACCAGGACTTCGACCGGACGTCCCCGTCCACCATCTGGAATATCGCGTCCCGCCGCCCGAGGCTGATGTGGTTGCCGTGGTACTTCAACCCGGTGGTCGGGACCTCGCCGCCCGTCAGGCGCGCGATGATCGCGGCGGTCGCCTGCATGTTGGTGTAGCCGGCCGAGGCGCAGGACATCGGCAGCGGCCGGCCGTTCTCGCCGATCGCGTAGGCGCAGTCACCGGCGGCGTAGACCTCCGGGTGCGAGACCGAGCGCATGGTGCGGTCGACGACGATCTGGCCGGTCCCGGCGACCTCCAGGCCGCTGGCGGCCGCGATGGGGTGCACGGCGAACCCGGCCGACCACACAGTGACATCGGCAGGGATGGACGCACCGCCGACGGCGATCGCCCGTGCCGGCTCGACAGCTTCGACGTCGGTGTGCTCGTGGACGGTGATGCCGAGCCGGTCGAAGGCCCGACGCAGGTGACGGCGGGCCTTCGGGGAGAGCCAGGCGCCCAGCTCACCGCGGGCGGCGAGCGCGACCGAGAGGTCGGGCCGAGACTCGGCGAACTCGGTCGCGGTCTCGATGCCGGTGAGCCCCTCACCGACGACCAGCACCGTGCCGCCCTCGCCCAGGCCGGCCAGGCGCTCACGCAGACGCAGCGCCGAGGACCGGCCGGTCACATCGAAGGCGTACTCGGCCACGCCGGACACGCCATGGTGGGCTACGGAGCTGCCGAGCGCGTAGAGAAGCGTGTCGTACGCGAGCTCGCCATCGCCGTCCTCGCCGGTCACGGCTACGGTCCTGCGCTCGGGGTCGATGCCGGTGACACGCGCCAGGCGCAGCCGCACACCGGTGCCCGCGAATACGTCGGCGAGCTTGCGGAGCGCGAGGTCCTGGCCGATCGCGAGCTGGTGGAGCCGCATCCGCTCGACGAATTCGGGCACGGCATTGACGACGGTGATCTCGGTGTCGGCGGGGGAGAGCCGACGGGCCAGGTTTCCGGCGGCGAAGGCCCCGGCGTATCCAGCGCCGAGTACGACGATGCGGTGCTTCATGGCGATGCTCCTGTCTCGTTCGTGTGCCCCTTGAACGAGACGGCGCCCCGATTGCTGACAGGAGCGGCGTGTGACTCGGGTCACCCGGACCCAGGCGAGCGGCTGAGCCTGCGGCAAGCACCTGGGCTTGTCCTGGGCAATCGAAACGGGGCGATGGCCAACCACGGATCGAGACGGCAACTGATCGATCTGTGGTCGGGTAGCCGGAGACCATTGCTGATCTCCGGCCCCTCAGAGGGCGGTATGGGTGCGATGCCCAGATCCATCGCTTCGCACACGTGCCGCGCCCGCAGCGGCGTGTTGGCCACAGCGAGGGGGCGGATCGGGCAGTTCCAGCAGCGTCTTGCGGATGAGCCGGACCTCCTCGGCGGCCCGGCCGAGCTCGTCCCGCCGCGCGGTCAGCTGCGCGATCTGCTCCCTCGTCGCCTCGGCCTGCGCGGCGACCTCCCCTTCCCGCGCCTCCAGTCGTGCCAGCACCGCCCCCGGCGTCAGCTCCCCGCCGGTCATGCGCCGCGCCACGCTGCGGTGGTGTCCCCGGTGAGCCTGCGCCGGACTGCTGCGGGGGGTACGTCCCGCCGTGCGGCCAGCTGCGCGATCTGCCCCCCAACCCGTCAACGGCCAGGCCGCGCCTGTGGCCCGGTACTTTCGCCGCATCACACCCCGTCGACTTCGCAGGGACCCCGGCCGCCAGGTGCACGCTCTGGGTGCCGAGCACCACCAGGCTCGGGTCCCGCCGCGCCTTCTCACGCCCCTGCCAACGCACCAGTTCATGGATGGTCCGGTCGATGCCGTCGTCGCGCCACCTGCTGAAGGAGCACATCACCGCACCACGCGGGGGCAGGTCGTGCGGCAGCAGATCCCACCGGCAGCCGGTGCGGCCCTGGTGGAGGAGCGCGTTGACGATCTCCCGCATCTCGTACCGGCCCTGGTGGCCGCTCACCGAGGATGCACGGCCTCCACGCGGCGATCACGCTTGATGTATTCCGATATAGGAATATGATGGCTGCCGTGGCACGAGCAGCGACGACGTCGGACGCGTTCAACGCGATCGCCGAGCCGCAACGCCGGGACATCCTGGCGCTGCTGCGGGCCGGTGAGCGGCCGGTGACCGACGTGGCCCGGGAGCTGGGGATGAGCCAGCCGGGGGCGTCCAAGCACCTGCGGGTACTCCGGGAGGTGGGGCTGGTGCGGGTCCGCGGAGTGGGCAAGCAGCGCCTCTACGGCCTGGACGCCCGTGGGCTGCGGCCGGTCCACGAGTGGGTCGGCGGATTCGAGCGGTTCTGGAACGAGAGTTTCGACCGGCTGGACACCTACGTGCAGGACCTCAAGCAGACACGGCAGGAGGAATGACCAATGGCAGGGGCAAGGCGAGAAACGCGGGCCGAGCCGGCGACGGCCGACCGGGAGATCGTGATCTCCCGGGTCATCGACGCCCCGCGGGAGCTGGTGTTCGAGGCGTTCACCGAGGTCCGGCACCTGTCGCGATGGTGGGGTCCGGAGGGCTTCACCACCGCCACGCGGTCCTTCGAGTTCCACGAGGGCGGGGAGTGGGAATTCGTGCTGCACGGGCCGGACGGGACCGACTACTCCGAGTGGATCCGCTGGCTGCGGATCACCCCGCCGGAGCGGATCGTGCTGCTGCACGGTGAGTCCCGCGACGACCCGAACGCCTTCGAGTCGGTCCTGACCTTCGCGCCGGACGGCGCGGCGACCCGGATCGTGATGCGCACAGTGTTCCCCACCAAGGAACTGCGCGACGAGGCGGTCGAGAAGTACCACGCGATCGAGGGCGGCCAGCAGACCCTGAGCAGTCTGGCGGCCTACGTCACCGACCTCGCGCGAAAGGGGGCGGAGGGCTGATGGCCGGGAAGGTGTTCTTCAGCGTGACGATGTCGCTGGACGGCTTCATCGCGCCCGAGTCCGTGCCCGTTGACGACTTCTTCGCACCCGATAAGCACGACGACCCGGACGTTCGGCGTTGGATGGCGCAGTGGACGGAGCTGCAGCAGTGGCTGTTCCCGCTGCGGTTCATCCGGGAGAACCTGAAGCTGGGCGAGGGCGGCGAGGAGGGCCGCGACAACGACGTAGCGCGAGAGACGTTCGAGCGTACCGGCGCGAGCGTCATGGGCAAGCGCATGTTCGACCTCGGCGAGCAGTCATGGCCGGAGGAGGCGCCCTTCCACACCCCGGTCTTCGTCGTGACGCACACCAAGCGCGACCCGTGGGAGCGGCCCGGCGGCACCACGTTCCACTTCGTCAACGACGGCATCGAGCACGCCCTCGACCAGGCCCGCGAGGCCGCAGGCGAGCGCGACGTCCGCATCGCCGGCGGCGGCGCGACGATCCTGGAACACCTGAACGCCGGCCTGGTCGACGAGTTCTCGATCGCGCTGTCACCGGTGCTTCTCGGCGCCGGCACCCGCCTGTTCGACGGCGTGGACGCGTCCAAGGTCGCGCTGGAGCAGGTCCGTTCGGAGCCGTCGTCGCGGGTGACGCACCTGACCTACGCTGTGCACCCACGGTAGCCGCGCCACCACTCCACCCCAGCGACCCCAACGACTTCCCCCCGCCTGGCTGGAACCACTGCAAGCACTCGGCACCCCATCCGTCATCTCCGCCGCGACGCGGCCATCCGACTGGTGCAGATGGCACACGGCGGCACCCGCCGACAAGCGACTCCCTACCTCGGCTTCACCGCCTCCGTGGGCACGAACGCGAGTGCTCAACTCCGCTCATGGCAATGGAGCCACGACAACACGCGAAAGTACGCCGACACCCTCAACTGCCTCGCCAACGAACTCGTGGCGGACGGCTCACCGCCGAGCCCGTCTGCAGGACTGGGTCCTCCCGCCCGACGACGAGCACCGAGGCGGTCGTCCGGCAACTGGATCCAGGCCGTGTCACCTCATCCCATGGGACCGGGCAGGACACCTGGCCGCCTCGGCTATCGTCTGGGCCCAGGTCACACAGGGCGAATGGCAATGGGCACCCACGCTCCGAAGCGGCCTGCTCGCCCGCCGCCTGCACGGCGCACTTCGCGAGCACGCGGACAGGCTTGCTGGGCGGATTGACCGCCGACTCCTTGGCATCCGGCCACGGAGCCGTGCAAAAAACCGATTGGCGGACCACGGCGGCCGCTGCTACTTTCGCGGAGGCCGTGCGACAGAACGAGGAGGTGGTACCCGTGAACGTATTGACATGGGTGCTCTCTTCCGGGGTCACGGTCGGGCGATAGGTCGTCCGGGAGCGCCTTTCAAGCGCACTTCCGAAAGGCACGACCATGGCCCTTCACTTCACTTCCGAACAGCGCCTCGATGACGGTGTCTTCGAACGCGAATTCAGCCTCGGCGAGATCCCCGGCATCCTGTGGACGCCCGCATCCGCATCCGCACCGTCGCCGCTGATCCTGCTCGGCCACCCTCCTCTCGGGCTGCACAAGATGTACCCCCGACTGGTGGCGCGGGCCCGGTACGCCGCGGCGGATGGCTTCGCCGCGGCCACCATCGAGCTTCCCGGGAGCGGTGACCGGCCCCGTTGGGCCGCCGCCGAGCAGGCCCGCGCCGACCTGCGCCAGGCTGTGGAAGCCGGCGAGCCGGTCAGCGACGAGATCATCGACGCCCTCATCCTCCCGCTCGTTGACAAGGCGGTCCCGGAATGGCAGGCCGCCCTTGACGCCCTCTTGTCGCTGCCCGAGATCGGCGGCCCGGTCGGGTACTCGGGGGGAGTGATCTCCATCGGCGTTCGCCTTGCAGTGGTCGAGCCGCGCATCGTGGCCGCCGGTTTGTTCGCCGGGAGTTTCGTGCCTCGCGCCATGTTCGAGGAGGCCCGCCAGGTCACCATTCCGCTGCACGTCCTGCTGCAGTGGGACGACGGAACGAACGACCGGCAGGCGGCCCTGGACCTGTTCGACGCCTTCGGCTCCAAGGAGAAGTCCCTGCACGCCAATATGGGCGGGCACACCGGCGTCCCGCAGTTCGCAGCGGACGCCGCGGCCCAGTTCTTCACCCGGCACCTGAAGTGAAGCCGGGCCCCCAGGCCATCAGCAGGCAGTAAGCCATGGTGGCCAGGATGCTGCTCGTCGAGGCAGGTCCCGGCGCTCGTCTGCTGTTTATCCCGCGGGCCCCTGCTCGGCAGGGGCCCGCGCTGCCCGAAGCCAAGAACTGTTCGATTCCTGCAGTGCTTCGGCGCTGCACAATCTCGTATCCAGGTGCTGTCGGCTCTCGGATTCTGGTTCAACTTCTGTTTGCGCCGTGAGGCGCTGTTGGTTCGAGTGGAGGTGAAAGACCTGCACCAACCCGACTGCTGCGACAGCGGGTTGGTAGCACTCAATGGCTTCCCAATGGGGAGTCAAGCTGTGTCGGGGGGACGGGATTCCGTGATCAGTCGAACCAAACCACGAGTCGCACGTGTTCTGGGCCATGCAACTCGGCAAGCGTCCGCATCACGTCCCAGACCGGCGCCCAGTGGGTCCCTGGCCCGGCGGCCGTGCTGCGGCTTCGCGTGCCGGAGCGATCAGTCTCGTCCCAGTTGGCAGCTGCCAGCTCGGCCCAGCTGATCCACGTTGTTCCGTGTGCGTCCTGTGGCCCGCCCCACGCGTTGAACGCGGCCCGCACTCCGTCCGAGGCGTCGTCCGGCAGGCCACGGTCTTCGGCCAGCGGCTCGAACCCGAAGGAGTTGCGGACGCCGAAGAGGCAGGCGAGTGCGTCATAGGCGTTGCCGGTGTTGAGGAGGAAGAGGTCGATGGCGGCATGCCAAATCGCGTCCTCGTCGTCCTCGCCCCAGATCCGGGCCAGAGGTCTGCACTCGATCATCCCGCTCACGTCGGTGGACATGTTTGCAGTCTGCCGAGAACGGATCGTGCTCGTCGCCTCGACGAGCACGATCCGCCCGTCTGCCGCCAGCGGTGGTTGACCGCGGCGTACACCGCCCCCTGCCCGCGCCGGTGCTCGGCCCTGAGCGTCAGCTCGACCAGTGAGGTGACCGGACTATCCGCACACGGCACCGGTCGGTGAGCTCGAAGAGCGCATCCGCCCGGGTGCAAAGGCAGTCGTAGAACTGGACACGAAAGTGGGACAGGACGCCAGCGCGGCGTCAGCGGACTGTTCAGGGGCGAGACTCTGCACCAGCGGCCGAACCGAAATCAGCAGGTCGGGGGGCCCGGCGAGGTCAACAGCAAGCATGGGTGTGATCTGACCGGGACAGGGCCGATCGGCCCCCTTCAGTGTGCCGCACGGCCCTGCTCGCCTGCCCGGAAGGCGGCCGAGCATGAACCTGGACGCGCATGTCCGCGCGCCGGGCCTGCAGTGAGGAGGGCAGACCGATGCTCACCATGAAGGACGCCGCCGCGGAGTTCCTGGCCCTCAAACGCATCGCGGTGACCGGAGTCTCCAGGGCGTCGAAGGAACACGGCGCCAACTACGTCTACAAGCGGCTGCGCAAGCGCGGCTACCAGGTGTTCGCGATCAACCCGAACGCGGACAAGGTGGAGGGTGATCGCTGCTACGCCGACCTGAAGTCCGTCCCCGGCGGGGTCGAGGGCGTCGTCATCGGAACGCGACCGGAGACCGCGGAGGCCACCGTGCGCGAGTGCGCTGAACTCGGCATCACGCATGTATGGATGCACAGCCCCGCGGCGGGACCCGGCAGCGTGTCCAAGACGGCCGCGCAGTACGGGCGTGACCATGGGATCACGGTGATCGAGGGCGGGTGCCCGCTGATGTTCTCGCCCACATCCGATCCCGGCCACCGGCTGATGCGCCTCGCCTTCACCCCGTCCGGCAAGGTGCCCAAGGAGGTGGCCACGCCCTGACAGCCCGAGCAGTCGCGGTTGAGCACCAGCCAGCCGCCGTGGTGGGCGGCGACGGTGAAGGCTGCATTGCGCGCCCGAGGCCGGCCAGCGCCGCGCCGTCGAAGGTGCGTACGTGCCTGTAGGCCGCCGCCGGCGCCTTCTCGCACGGCACCGCCACTACGGCCCCGCACCGGACGAGGCGCACGGCCTCCCGTACGACAGCCTCGACGTGCGCCGGATCCAGGCGCTCCACCACGTGGACGACGGTGACCTGTCCACCGATCGGTCGGGCAGCGGCACCCGGGCCGCGTCGCAGCTGAGGGTGTCCAGCCGTACGCCTAGCTCGCGGGCCGCGGCGGTCGGCAGCCGCATGGTGCCCTGCGCGAGGCCGGAGGTGATCACGGTGTGCTGCGGGCGCTCGGCGAGCAGCAGGGGCGGGAAGCCGAAGCAGGAGCGCACGTCGAGCACGGTGCCCGCGCGGCCCGGTACCGTCACCGCAGTGCCCTGGTTGAGCCGGGATTCGGCCAGCTCAAGGGATGCCGTCACCGGGCCGCGGTTTTTTCACGCGGGCTTTGCCGACGGCTCCCTCGCCCCGACTGATCTCGGGCTCCTTCTGCGGGTCCAGCAGAACCAAGTGCCCTGAAAGGCGCCGCCTGCCCCTTTGTCGTACCCGGCTTCTATGCTCCTGCGATGACGTCATACGAAGGTACGCACCCCACCGTTCTCGTCCGGGTGGGTGGCCGCCAAGCCCAGATCGACGAACAGCTCGCGCCCGCGATCCAGGCGATCTGGGAGTGCGGGTTGGACACCTTCACCTGCTGTCAGGATCTCGCTGAGAGCAACGCTGACTGGCCGCAGAAGCTGCCGCACATGGCGGAGTGGGTGGAATCCAGACGTGGGTGGATGCTCATCGACTTCCCGGTCGACAGCGGACTGGCCTTCCTCGCCGCCGTGGCGAACGCCGGCCCGCGGGACGCGTTCTACGTGCGGATGACGCACTGGGCGGCCCCGGACGCGTGGGACGTGACGATCAAGCCGATGGACGCGGCGATGTTCAAGGACGACCAACCGTCGCGGTTCCGCCTGCAACTGCTCCAGGTGAGCTTTCCAGCCGCCGACCTGCCGGAACTGACCCGGCGCCTCCGCGATCACGCCGCAGGCCGCTCGGTGCCGCCGGCCCCCGCCGACTGGAGCTCTGTCGGCCGTTAGGTTCTGGGAGCATCGGGGCGGCTTCCGCCTGCGCAGTCGGCCCGGCAGGCAGCGGACGTCGAGGGGTCCTGCCCGAGGTGGTACCGGAGCCCGTCACTAGGCTCCAGCACCATGACCAGTGATCTCGGATTCACCTGCACAGGCTGCGGGGCCAACCACCCTGAGCTGCCGATGAACTACACGGCCGAGGCCCCGGCCGTGTGGGATCCGGCCTTCGCCGACGCCGACGACTGCGTGCTCTCATCGGACCAGTGCGTGATCAGCGGACAGCACTACTTCGTCAAGGGCCTGATCGAGATACCGGTCATCGACACCGACGACATGCTCTCCTGGGGCGTCTGGGTCTCGCTCAGCCGCGAGAACTTCTCCCGCGCCGCTGACCTGGGGGACAGGCTGGGCCGCGAGGCTGAGAAGCCGTACTTCGGCTGGCTCACCACCGACCTGCCGGTCTACTCGACTACGACCCACAACCTGAAGACGCATGTCCACACCCGCCCGGTCGGTGAGCGCCCCTACGTCGAGCTCGAGCCCACCGACCATCCCCTCGCCGTCGAACAGCGCACGGGAATCACCATGGACCGCGTTCGAGAGATCGCGGCGGCCGTACTCCACTCCAGCGGCAGCGAGCAGCAGTGAGAGCCGACACCTCCGTATCGCCGATCCCGGTCGCGCCTGCCGGCCTGAGCCACAGGGCGCAGAGGTTCGTCGAGGTGAACGGCATCCGTGTCCCCCGGCAGGACATCCGGCGCCACCGCGAGGCGTGGATCCGGCACGGGACCCCCGCTGCGGAGATCGACCGGGCCGCCGACTTCCAGGACCGCTGGGGCGGGCTCGCCCTGCCGCCCGCCCCGTTCTACGAGGGCGGCCCGCGCATTCTGAACGCCGAATGTCCCGAGGGCCCGGCCGCAGAGGGCTGGTCGTTCGCGGCGGGGAGCTGCCGGGTGTCCATGGCCTACGGATTCATGATCGGCCCCGACGGCGAGTTCGGGATCGATGCCCACCGCTGGACACCCCTGCATGCCAGCACAGACGGATGGGTTGAATCCTTGGCGCTCGCCGCCCACGCCAGTCGCTGGGCCAAGACCGTCGCAAGGATCAAGGGCACGGCCGTCGAGTCCTTGGACCTCCACGGGTACGAGCCAATACCTGAGGTGCAGGGCCTGACCGACAATTGGTGGCGCGGCAAGGACTCGCTCATCGCCCTCTACCGAGGCGAGGCCGTCGGCCTTGAGGCACCTCAATGCCTCGAAGCTCACGTGTACGGTGGCCTCGACGAGTGGGGCCTCCACGGTGGCTGACCGCTCGCTGACGCTCGCTGGCTCTGAGCGCCGCCAGGCCGAGCTACCACCGGGGCTCCTGCCCCAGCCGGCCACATATCGTCGCAATCCGGCTGACAACAACTGAGGCCAGCCGTGGGTCCTCTTCCAGCCACGTGATCAGATGGTCCTGGACGGCCGACGCGACGGATTCGCGCACCTCAGCATTGCCCAAGGTGCCGCCTGCGGCACCTTCCAACTCGGGGCGGTCGAGTTTCACCGAGACGACCGCAGTCAGGCCTTCGCAGAGCCGGTCAGGCCTGAGATCATTGTCGATCTTCGTCAGCAGTTGCCGCTCTCGTGCGAAGGTGTTGATCGCTGCCGCCACTCCCTCTCGGAAGCCCACCACGTGCGACCCCCCGCCGGGGGTGGGCATGCTGTTCGCGAAGCTGTGGATGCCGCCTGTGAAGGTGTCGCTCCACTTCAGGGCGACCTCGACAGACCCGGCGATCCGCAGGTCCTCATACTCGAAGCCGAAGACGCCCGTCTCACCGGATGTCCCGGTCTGCACCGCGATGAAGGCGACGAAGTCCCTGGCACCGCCTGGGAAGAGGAACCGTTCCGATCGTGGCCCGCTCGGAGGGCGCTGGTCGGTCAGTGAGATGTCGAGGCCACGGTTCAGGAATGCCAGTGTCCTGAACCGCTCTGCCAGCGCGTCGAACGAGCACTGCGCCGTACCGAAGATGTCGGCGTCGGGCCAGAACGCAATGACGGTTCCCGTTCCCGTCGTGAGCCCCTCATTCGAGGGCGGGCCGGCCGCAGCACCGCAGTCGAAGCGCTGTACCCAGCGCACTCCCTCGCGCCGGACCTCTCCCGTCAGACGGCTCGACAGGGCGTTGGCGACGAAGGGCCCCAGGCCGAAAAGGCCTACCCCCACAAATCGGCGATCGTCGCGCTGCGGCCCAGCGTGCATCCGAGTCAGCAGCTCTTCGAGACCAGGGGCGCCGGCATGCCCGGCGGCCTCGACAGGAAGCCCCGGCCCGTCGATGGCGACCCGCACGGAGCCGTCGGATTCCAGCGCGACCTCGACGTGGCCGGCGCGACCGGCGAGGACCTCGTTCACCGCCCAGTCGGAGACCTCGAACACCTGGTTGTGCAGCCCTCGCTCAGCGGTCGAGCCCACGTACATCCCCGGGCGTTTACGGATGGCTTCCCGACCCTCCAGTACTTGAATGTGGGCGGCGTTGTACGGATTCGCGGCATCACTCATGAAGTCCCCCTCCAATGGGTGTCCAGCGGAGCCCCCAGCCTAGGCGGGTGGGCAGAAAACACCAGGTCAGGGTGTCGGCGTCGGCTGAAAACTCGGGTTCTGGATCACTTTCAGTGCCGGAGCCACGGAGGGTCACCACATCCGCGATCATGAACGGCCTCACGCTGCGAGGAGGACCCGCTTGCGGAGCAGGTCGAAGTTGGCGCGGCCGAACATCTGCCGCTTGATCATCTTGATCTTGTTGTTGTGGCCCTCGACGGCGCCGGAGCTGTAGCAGAGGCTGAGCCCGGCGACGACGGCGTCGAGGTCCTGGCCGAGGCCTGTGACGAAGCCGTGCAGGGCGGGCACGTCGTCAGCCTGCACGCGTTCTATCCACTGACCGAGGTCGCGGCCCCGGCGGTCGTTCATTAACTCGGCGAAGGCGCAGACGTGTTCGGCGGTCCGGTCAAGGGCGGGGCAGCGGGCGAGAATCTGCTTGAGCTGCTGGGCCTGGTCGTCGTCGAGGCGGTCGGGGCGGCGGGTGATCCAGCTGGTCACGTCGCGCACGGACGGCGCCTTGCGGGGCGGATCGTCGTGCGGGAAGGCTTCGCGGAGCCGCTGCACGTACTTCTTCACCACGCTCTCGCCGCCGGGATAGCCGCACTCGCGGACTTCCTCGAACAGGCGGCGGGCAACGGTGCAGCCTTCCGCCCACCGCTGATGGAGGTAGGGCTTGTAGGGGTCGAGGATGCTGGTCCGGCCGGTCCACCGTCCGACCAGGAGCTCGTCTGCGGTGGCCGCATTGGCGAGGCGGCGGACGGTGTTGCGGGCCAGGCCCAGTCGGCGGGCGATCGGCCGCAGCCCGAGCCCTTCATCCAGCAGGGCACGGACGGCTGCGTGTTGCTCGCGCACCCGGTCGGACAGTCGGCCCGACTGTCGTGGTTCATCTGGGGAAGGCGGCGCAGGCTCCGGGCTCTCCAGGGGCTCGGCGGCGCGGACCGGGGCAGTGTTCTCCGGCTCGCGCAGTAGGGCGCGGTGCTGGATGACCGTCTTCTCAACGGCTTCGGCCAGGTTTTTCCAGATGTGCCACCGGTCCGCGACGTGGATGGCGTCCGGGGCGCCGAGCCGTCCGGCCTCAGCGTATGCGGTGGACCTGTCACGGCAGATCACCTCGACGCCGGAATGGTCGGCGAGCCAGGCGGCCACCGTCGCCGTGGCCCGGTCGGGCAGCAGATCGACGGGACGGCGCGTGTCGATATCTACCAGGATCGTGCCGTAGTTGTGCCCCTTGCGCAGAGCGAAGTCGTCCACCCCGAGCACCCGCGGCGTGTGCACTTCGGGCTCCGGCAGACGGCGTATCAGCCGCAGGAGCGTCGACCGGCTCGCCCGGACCGCGAGGCTGTTCGCCAGGCGGGCGCCGGCCCGGCCCGCCAGCATCACCGCAACCTGTTGCAGCACCGTCTGCAGCCCGGTGCTTCGCCTCCCGTGCCGGAAGGTGAGCCCGTCGACCTGCTCGGCGAACGTGGTCCGCCGGCAGGCGCGGTCACGGCAGCGGAACCGCCGGACCTGTAACTCGATCACCACCGGACGCCCGGCGACCGCAGTATCGGCGAGGCGCCGTACGTATCGGCTGTGCACCCGGCCCGAAACCGTCCCGCAGGCGGGACACGCGGCCCGCTCCGCCGATGCGCGGGCCCGCACGACCACCAACTCGCCGTCGACCACTGCGTTTTCGATCGTTACACCTTCGACCTGGTGGAACCACAGGTCCTGGAGGAGCACATCACCCACGGCCGTTCATGATCGCGGATGTGGTGACCCTCCGTGGCTCCGGCACTGAAAGTGATCCAGAACCAGCGTTCGGCCGTCGTCGAGACAGGGCGCATTTGGCGAGGGTGTGGGTGGGCAGGTGGCGGCCTGCCGGGAGTCGAACGGACTGGGGATCACGAACGGCGCTCGGAGGACGCCCGGGGCCCGCCCAAACCCGCGACTGAGCCCCTTTCCGCCAGCCTTGAGGCCTCTGATTCCGACCGTGCGATGCTCATCAACCCCGATGACAAGCCCGATGGTGTTTTTCCCATCCGGTCCGTCCTTCTGGACGTCTTCGCCCCGAGGGCAGCCGCAGTACTGGCGTTCCTGCTGGTTTTCGGTCTCGTGGGAGGGTGGCTCCTCGCCGGCCGCATGCTCGCCCCGCTGACCCACATCACCCACGCCACCCGCATGGCCACGAACGGATCGCTATCGCACCGGATCCGGCTGCCCGGCCGCAAGGACGAGTTCCGCGAACTCGCCGACACCTTCGACACGATGCTCGTACGACTCGAAGCACACGTCGCCGAACAGCGGAGGTTCGCAGCCAACGCCTCGCACGAGTTGCGCACCCCGCTGGCGATCTCGAAGTCACTTCTCGACGTAGCCCGCACCGATCCGAACCGCGACACCGGCGAACTCATCGACCGCCTCCATGCCGTGAACACCCGCGCGATCGACCTCACTGAGGCACTGCTCCTGCTCAGCCGCGCTGAGCAGCGTTCCTTCACCCGAGAATCCGTCGACCTGTCCCTCCTGGCGGAAGAAGCCACCGAAACACTCCTTCCCCTCGCGGAAAAGCATGGGGTCGCCATCGAGACCGTCGGCGACGTCGCCCCCACGCGCGGTTCGCAAGCGCTTCTGCTGCAGCTGACCATGAACCTCGTGCACAACGCGATCGTCCACAACCTTCCCGAACAGGGCACCGTGTGGATCACCACCCGCGTCCGCCCCATGACTGCGGTGCTTACTGTCGAGAACACCGGCGAGCAGGTCACCCCACAGCTGACGTCGACACTCACCGAACCATTCCAGCGCGGCACCGAGCGCACACACACCGACCACGCAGGCGTCGGGCTCGGCCTGGCAATGGTCAAAACCATCACCCACGCACACGACGGAACACTCACCGTCACCCCGCGCTCTGTCGGCGGGATCCGCATCACCGTGGAACTACCCGCGACATCCCCGCACACCGACAGCTGACGAACCAGGGATGTGTCTCGTGAGACACATATCAGCCTGGAGAACCGGGTCTGCGATGGCCGAGCCGCCGGAGGTCCGCCGAGCGGGTTCCAGCAGGCTGGAGGTCGGCGTACTGGTGCAGGCGGGGCGCGGTCTGTCCAGGGATCAGGCCGCGCAGCCAGGGCCACACCGGCGACAGGCGCGCTGGGAGTTGGGGCCTTCCTGGCCGGCCATGGTGGCGAGCCGCTGGTTCGGTCGTGCGATGATCGGCCGCTTCGGGCGGGTGAGCACGGTGAACGTACTCAGCATGGTCAGCTTCACCGGAGTCACCGGCTCCGCTGCCGGCATCGACAGACCACGGGCCCTGGCCGGCGCCCGCCTGCGGATCGCGGGCGCCTTCCTCAGGTTTCCCGCCGGACTCAGCGCCGCCCACGATCGCGGCGTGGCGGAGGCCCGAGTCAGCGACTGCTCCTCCATCGCCTGGTCCTCGTGGCCGGGCCGTCAATCCCCGTGCTCCTCGGCCACGAGCTGACCATGGTGCGCCGTCACCAGGGTTCCCTCCTGCTCGCGGGTCGGTTCGACCCCTGTCATTTCCGCGATCCGCCGAGTATCCCGGGGCCTCTTCCGGGGCACCCGGCTCATATGTACCGAAGTACCGGGGAGATACCCACCTATGACCGACGAGCATGCGGCGGCTGATCATCAGAGCCAGCACGAACCGACAGAGATCACCTACTCGGAGCAGTTCTATCCGGCGCGGCCTCGAGCTCTGCGTCCGCGCGCACGACTGAGGCCGCAGGGGCAGCCTTCGCCCCGGGAGCGAGGCGGGGACCCGGTCGGCATCAACCCTGACTACGTGGCATGGCTGCGGCACCATTCGATGCTGCAGGACTCCCGAGACCTCTCCGTTCAGCTCACCGGTCAGGGCAGCATGTGGCAGAACCCCTTTGCACGCCCCGATCCCAAGGCCGCCGTCAGCGCGGCCCCGGTGTGGTTCACGGCGTATCCCATCTCCCTGGTCACCCGGCCCGGCCACAGCTTCCTCGGTACTCTGGCCGATCCCGGCCTGTGGCGGGTCTTCTCCGACATCGGGATACGGGCCGTGCACACCGGGCCGGTCAAACGGGCCGGTGGCATTTGGGGCTGGGACACCACCCCGAGCGTCGACGGGCACTTCGACCGGATCAGCACCGCCATCGACCAGGCCTTCGGGACGGAGGACGACTTCCGGCGCATGTGCCAAGTGGCCGGTGACCACGGCGGCACGATCATCGACGACATCGTGCCCGGGCACACCGGTAAGGGGCCTGATTTCCGCCTCGCCGAAATGAATGTCGAGGACTACCCCGGCATCTATCACATGGTCCAGATCGCGCCGGAGGACTGGCCTCTGCTGCCCACCGTGCCGCCAGGGCGTGACTCGGTCAACCTGGACACCGAGGCCGAGGAAGCCCTGGAGAAAGCCGGGTACATCATCGGCCGCCTGCAGCGGGTGATCTTCCACGACCCCGGTGTCAAAGACACCAACTGGAGTGCGACGCGCGAGGTCGTCGGGCCGGACGGCGTCACCCGCCGCTGGGTCTACCTGCACTACTTCAAGGAGGGGCAGCCGTCGATCAACTGGCTCGACCCCACCTTCGCGGGCATGCGGCTCGTCATCGGCGATGCGCTGCACTCCCTCGGAGACCTCGGTTCGGGTGCGCTGCGCCTGGACGCCAACGGGTTCCTCGGCGTCGAGAAGAGCGCCGAGGGCCTGCCGGCCTGGTCGGAGGGACATCCGCTCTCGGAGGCCGCCAACCAACTGATCGCCAGCATGGTGCGCAAGATGGGCGGCTTCACCTTCCAGGAGCTGAACCTGACCGTCGACGACATCAAGATGACCTCCGAGGCCGGCGCTGACCTGTCGTACGACTTCGTCAACCGGCCCGCCTACCACCATGCGCTGGCCACCGCGGACACCGAGTTCCTGCGGCTCACCCTCAACATCGCCCTGGACAGCGGGGTGGCCGCCGCCGGCCTCGTCCATGCGCTGCAGAACCACGACGAACTCACCTACGAACTGGTCCACTTCGCCACGCTGCACAAGGACGACCTCTTCACCTATCACGGCGTCGAGGTCACCGGCGGCCAGCTCGCCGAGCACATTCGTGCCGAACTGGTACAGACACTGACCGGGCCGAGCGCGCCCTACAACGCCATCTTCACCACCAACGGCATCGCTTCCACCACGGTCAGCGTCATCGCCGCTGCCCTCGGGTACACGACGCTCGACAACCTCACCAACCAGGACATACGCGAGGTCAAGCGGGCGCACCTGCTGCTGGCCATGTTCAACGCCCTGCAACCCGGCGTGTTCTCGCTTTCCGGCTGGGACCTGTGCGGCCTGCTGACGTTGCCCCGTGAACGCGTGGCGTCGCTCCTTGCGACCGGTGACACCCGATGGATCCACCGAGCCGCGTACGACCTGATGGACTATCAGCCCGGCGCGGCCACATCCGGGTCGGGCATGTTGAAGGGGCACAGCCTCTACGGCAGCCTTCCGGCACAGCTCCAGGATCCCAACTCCTTCGCCTCACGCCTCAAACACCTGTTGCGGGTGCGCGACGAAACCGGGATCGCCACGGCCGACCAACTCGAGATTCCCGCAGTGCCGCACCCCGCGCTGCTCGTCATGGTCCACCGAATCGGTGAGAGCGGGCAGATTCAGGCGACCGTACTCAACTTCGGCTCCACGCCGGTTTCGGGTTCCGTGGCCTCGGAGCATTTCCAGCCGGGTCGGCGGGCCCATGACTTCCTGTCGGGCAGGGAGGTCGGCGTGGTCGACGACATGCGTGCCCTGTATGTCGAACTGCCCGGCCATGACGGCTTCTGCCTGCTCCTTCAGGAATAGCGTCCGAAGCGATTCGAACGGCGCTGTCGAGGCCGCCGGACATCGATGCCACGCGTCGGTCGGCAATGGGCAGAGTGTGCTGCCCACCCGGGATTTCGGTCCCGCTGTGTGTCTGAGGCGCATGGTCTCCGCGGCGCCGATGGCAGGCTTCCCGGCGACCGCCTTCATCGCGGCCCACTCGGTCGGGTAGTGGGGGCGGATCGCTGCGACCATGCGCACTGCACGCTCACGAAGCACGGCAGGGCAAGGGGAGAGACGCCCCATGGCTCGATCCGCTCAGGGAATCGAGCCTGCGCCCCGTCCGGGCGGGACTGGGTACAGCCGGACAGCGTGATCGCGGCCCTTGGGGTGTGGTGAAGTGGGGATCATGACGACGAGTGACGCGATCGTGGTGCCGGAGCTGTACGTCGGCTACCCCAGGGTGGCCTTCGGCGGGTACGTCGCCGGCGTGTTGGCGGAGAGGTCCGGGGCGCAGACGGTACGGGTGGACTTTCGTGGGCCGGTGCCGGTCGAGGTGCCCGTGCGGATCGCCGAAACCGCGGGTGATGGCGTGGAGCTGGGCGAGGCTGAGCGGCCCCTTGCCTCTGCGCGCCCCGCCGAGTTGCTGTTCGACGCGCCGGCCGCGCCGTCCTGGGACGACGCGGTCGCCGCAGCCGAGCGGTTCCGGTCGGCGCCGCCGTCGGGTGTGGTCGACTGCTTCGGCTGCGGCCTGCGTGCGGCTGACCGCGGTCTGGGTCTGCACTGCTCCCCGGTGCCGGATTCCGGCCTGGTGGCCTCCGCCTGGACCCCGTCCCGCGCCTTCGCCGACGCGGACGGCCTGCTCCCGACCCCACTGGTCTGGGGCGCCTTGGACTGCCCGGGGAATTGGGCGGGCCGTTTCCTCGGCACCCAGCGCCCGGGCGCGGTCACCGCATCCCTCACGGGCACTGTTCTGCGGCCGGTCGCCGTGGGCGAGCCGTACATCTCGTACGGATGGCTGCTGTCGGAGTCCGGCCGCAAGCACAGGATGGGCGTGGCGCTCGCCACGGCCGAGGGCGAACTGTGCGCCGTGTCCGAGGCGTTGTGGATTGATCCCAGGCCCGCCCCCTGAGGCGGCCACTGTTCTCGATCGACCGGCCGGCCAGTGCCGTCCGCTAACGCCGACGACCACGGCGCGTACCTGAACTCCACAACGGACTACACCTACGACCCGGTCAACCGGCTCTTCCAGTCCGTGAAGACGGGAACCGGCGCGGGCACCGAGACCTACGTCCACGACGCCAACGCCAACGTCGTCACCCAGACGATCAAGAACGTCACGACCAACTGCACCTACGACCGCAACCGGCTCCTCAGCTCGAGCATCGGTTCCGCCACCAACAACTACAACTACGACCCGTACGGCCGACTGGACACGGTCGTCGCGGGCGGCAAGGTGGTCGAGGACCGGGACTACGACGGCTTCGACCACGTGGTCAAGAACGCCAAGCTGCAGACCGACGGGGTCACGACGAAGACCTCCACCTACGTCTTCGACCCCCTGGAGCGCACGGCATCCAAGACGGAGGGCGGCAAGACCACCGACTTCCGCCGACATGAGCCGGTATGCCTCCACGTTCGCATCCCGCACGACAGTGAAGGCACGGCTCCCCTCGACTTCTCCGCGGCCAGCCTCCGAATCGTCGACCGCGTGGTGGACGGTCGGCAGCAGGAGGGCCAACGACCCGGTCGACGTGACGCCGATCCTCCAAGAGCTCGGTGCGTACGTCGGCGACGTGCTCGCCCGGCAAGCGCGAGCCCGCTGGGTCGACTTCGGCGACATGGCATCTGGACGGTTCCGGCAGCCGGTCGGGGCCCGGACACCGGACGGACGGGCGTGCTGCGGGCCGAGGAGAACCGACACCACTCACTCGCCGACCACCCAAGATCTTACGTAGCTGTGTGTGGCGGCTGGGTGTGTCGTGCCTCGTCCCATAGGCGATCGACGGCCTCTGATCGTGTGAACAGCACCAGGCTTATGATCACGACCCAGATCCCGGAGAGAAACGCGGCGAAGAATCCGACGATCGGAACGAGCGCCAGCACGCCGAGCACGAGGGCAGCCCAGGCAACCAACGGTGCGAAGAAGCGACGGCCTCGCAAGAGAGCCACGCCACTCGCCGACAGAAAGGTCGCAAGCCCTATCAAGATCGGATAGAGCGTCCAGCCATCGAGCACATTGAGCGACTGCAACGCTTCGTCCGAGAACTGTGACGTCTGGGCGGCCTCGGCGAGCGCAGCGTGAACGAGCGACTGCACGGCAAGTCCGGTGGCCACAACCACCGCTCCCGCCTGTGCGACGTTCGCCGACATGCGCCCAGAGGGATGCAGGCGCCTCAGTACGGCGCGGAAGTACCCAGCGAAGAACAGCAGGGGGACCGCGCCGAGCGCGACAAGGAACGCGGCGATCTGGTGCTTGGTCTCGTTGTCGTAGGCGTCCCTGATTTCGGGGCCGAGCGCATGGTGGGAGGGCGTGTCACCAATGAGGAGGTACCCCACGGCTACCAGCACGACGAAGAGCGTTCCAAGGAGCGGCACGAATCGGAGCTCAGGTCTCGCCATTGAGGACCTCCCTAAGCCGATCATCCGGGATCGAGCCGGCCACTGCCACCGTTCGAGGCGCAGGTGGACCTGTGCCGGCCCGCTCGCCTGGAAAACCATCACGGCTGGTGTTACGGCGGCATCGCCAGGTGGTGCAGCCGGCGGCCGCCTCCCTTTCGGCTGACCTGCCTGCTGGCGGTCACCGGCGTCGTCGCGCGAGGCTTTGGCCCGGCGGGGCCGTGCGCGGGCTCCGGTGCCGGGGCCCGGTTCCGGAGTGCTCGCCGCCGGACCCTCCGCCAGGTGAACCGCGTCCGCTGCACACACGGCGATGCTGCGGACGACGACACCGGGAAACGCCCGTCCGACCTGCTCGGCGACCGGCCCCTGACGGGCGTCGAATGCACAGCGCTGTGCGCTCCGCCAGCGTTCGCCCGACGAGCAGGGCATCCAGACAGGCCAGTGCGTGCCTGCACGCGTCCAGAGCCCGCAGGACAGCGAGCGCGTCCGCCTGCATCCGCGCGCGATGCGCCCACCGCAGTACAGCTAGCCGCCACGCGACCCCGTCGCCCAGCGCGCCATCGGCGTGATGCCGAGGGCGCCCATGCACGCGAGCATCAGGATGCGCCCGGCACCCAGCAACACTCCGCCGGATATCAGGCCCGCCCAGTACGGGACGAACAGGAGGACGAAGGGGAGGTACATCGCGAGGGCCAGCTCGGCTGGGGAACCTGTGCCGGAACACAAAACACGTGCTTACAGAGACTGCGCGTGGTCCGTGCTGGTCAGGGTGGGGGTCAGGGTTGGTTGCGGCGTTGGTTTCCGCCGTGCTGGCGAAGTTGGTGGGTGTGGCGGGTGAGGTTGTCGACGCGTGCGGCGAGGTCGGGGTGGCGGGTCGTGAGGTAGGGGTGGGTCTGTGTGAGGGGGGTGATGAGGGTGGCGGGGTCGTTGTCGGCGAGGGCGGCGGTGAGTTCGGCGAGTGGGGTGTGGGCGGTGGTGGGGAGGTCGGTAAGGGTGGTGATCTGGGCGGCGAGTTGGCGCAGGGTGGCGGCGTTGGCGCGGGCCCAGGTGGTGACGGTGCGGTCGGCGGCGCGTTGGTCGCGGGTGGCCTGTACGCGTTGTTCGCCGGTGGATCCCGGGTGGCCGGGGCGTACGCGCAGGTAGCGGCGTTCGGCGGCCTGGCGGCTGGAGACGCCGAGGGGATGGGCGAGGTCGGCCCAGCTGGCGCCGGCCTCGCGGGCGGCTTCGATCAGGCCGGGTTCCCATTGGGCGAGTTGCTCGCGTGCTTCGCGCAGGAGCAGGAGCGCGGCGAGTGTCTGTTCAGGGCTGGCCTGATCGGGCCCGGGGTGCGTGCCCTCTTGTGGGGTGCGGGCGGTGTGCAGGGCCTCGTGGATGGTGTTCAGTGCCGCGGCGGCGGCGAGGAAGGACGCCGGCGTGAGACCGCGGGTGCTGGGGGTGGGCTGATCGTCCCTGGTCATCGGGCCTCCAACCATGTTGTCATCATGTCGATGACGTTCGGCTTGTCATCGCTTGGATGACATGTTACAACGGTGGCAGGTGAACGCATTGGCACAGTGCCCGACCTGAACGCTGGAGGTGTTTGAC
The DNA here is from genome assembly GCF_040782645.1 of Streptomyces sp. HUAS ZL42. GTDB lineage: Bacteria > Actinomycetota > Actinomycetes > Streptomycetales > Streptomycetaceae > Streptomyces. The sequence continues at coordinate 407,603 of NZ_CP160403.1, read as the reverse complement.
GATGTTGATGCGCACCGACCCCTTCCGCGAGCTTGACCGGCTCACCCAGCAGCTGTTGAACACCACCGGGACCTGGTCGCGTCCGTCGCCGATGCCGATGGACGCCTATCGGGAGGGCGAGGAGTACGTGATCGCCTTCGACCTGCCCGGCGTGGCCACGGACGCGATCGACATCGACGTCGAGCGCAACATGCTGACCGTCAAGGCCGAGCGGCGGCCCGTCACCAAGGCGGACGACGCGCAGATGGAGCTGTCCGAGCGGCCGCTGGGCGTCTTCTCCCGCCAGCTCGTGCTGGCCGACACCCTGGACACCGAGCACATCAAGGCGGACTACGACGCAGGGGTGCTGACCCTGCGGATCCCGATCGCCGAGCGCGCCAAGCCCCGCAAGATCGCCATCGGTGGCGGCTCCACGCGCAAGGAGATCAGCGGCTGAATCCCCTCCCAGCCGCACCGGAGACGGGGGACGGCCCCCCTCGGCCGCCCCCGTCCTCCGCTCGCCGCCACACACGCACGGGAGCAGCGATGGTGATGCGATGGGAGGCGTTCCTTGACCAGGTCAAGGAACGCGGCGAGTACGACACCACCAAGGAAGCCGAGCGGGCCGCCCGCACGGTGCTGGCGCTGCTGGGCGCGCACCTGGTGGGCGAGGTCAGAGCGGACCTGGCCGCCCGGCTGCCCGAGCACCTGGCGCTCGTCCTGCTCAATCCGCTCCAGGCACGCGAGCCGCTGTCTCCCGAGCGGTTCGTACGGGCCACCGCGGCCTGGATCGAGGGAGCCACCGAACAGACCGCCGCCTGGGACGTGAGCGCCGTGCTCAGCGTGGCCGCGGACGCCGCGGGCGAGGAGCTCACCCGCCGCATCCTGCTCCAGCTCCCGGCCGGCTACGACCTGCTGTTCGGCCACCCCCAGCCCGTCTGACCCGCAGCCGGCCCAGGCAACCACACCCCTTCTCTCACCGACCCCCGGGGGCGGCGCCGGCCGGGCGGGGCACCGGCCCCGCCACCGGCGTCGTGACCCCCTCACACGAGAAAGGCCACCGCGTCAGCAATGATTTCCCAGCAGCAGCCGTGCCGGTCCACCGCGGGCATGACGTTCGAGCAGATGCTGGAGCAAGTGCGCTACGAAGGCGCCTATGCCACCCGCGCGCAGGCCGAACAGGCCGTGCGCGCCGTGCTGGCCGCCTTCGGGCGTCAGCTCACCGGCGAGGAACGGGTGGAGCTGGCCGCCCGGCTGCCGCACGAGGCGGCCGTCATCTTCACCTCCCAGATCCCCGCCACCGAACCCCCCACCGGTTGGGGCTTCGTCAAGGACCTGGCCTCGCGCACCGGTGGCAGCCCGGCGACCACCCGTTGGGACGCCGGTACCGTCCTGCGCATCGTGGCCCGACTCGCCGGCGAGGAACTCCTTACCCGTATCCTCACCCAGCTTCCCTCCGGCTACGGCCTGCTGTTCGGCCGCGCCGAGCTCACCCAGGCGGCCTGACGGGCAGGCAGGGTGCACGGCGGTGGAACGCAGCCGCACACCGCGTGGACACCTTCAGACGCTGCGCTCACCGCCCGCGAGCAGGTGGCAATCCTTGCCAATGCCCTGGGACGGCCGATTGAGTTCGTGCTCATGACGCCTGAGTGGTTCGCTCGGCAGGGTATCGAGCAGGGAACCGAAGCCGAGAGCCGGCGCGATGCACAACCTCGTTGGGCTCTTCCGTGCGGAACGCGCCGGAGTGATGGCCGATCACATCACCAACCTCACCGGCATTGCTCCCCGGACGTTGCGTGAGTAGTGCGAGGAGCACGCCGAGGCATTCCGCTGCGCACCGTTGTCGACGCATCGCTCACAGGATGAGAGCGGGCCCGCCGCTCACCCTGCTCGGCGCAACACTGGAGTGATCACGTGCTGCGACGCTCGCTGGAATCCGTCCGTCTTGAAGTGGCCCCACTTGAAGGTCGGTTGGGCGGACTTTCCGGCTTGAAGCGGCCCCGTCCTCCGGGCCGAGCGGCCCCGGCTCAAAGCTCCCAGTACCGGCACTCGTCGCCGGGCATTCACCCAAAGGGAACTGCGCGGGCGGCGCTATGCTGCTGTGTCATGCCGGAGACGCGCCTCGACACTGCTCGGATCCGGGCGGCTCGCCGGGTAATCGACCCGGTCTTTCTCGACACTGCGTTGTACCCCTGCGAGGCACTGGAGCCCGGCCTCGGGTGCACGGTGAGCATCAAGCTCGAAACGGCGAACCCGGTCCGCAGCTTCAAAGCCCGCGGCACCGAGCTGGTCGCGAGCCGGCTCGCCGACAGTGCTTCGCGAGCCGTGGTGTGTGCGAGCGCGGGCAACCTTGGCCAGGCTCTCGCGTGGTCCGGTCGCCGCCGGGGGCTCAACGTCACCGTCGTGGCGTCCCGCTTTGCGACTCGGGTCAAGCTTGATCGCATCCGTGCACTGGGCGCCGGGTTGGAGCTGGTGGACGGCGACCACGAGGTGGCTCGCGAGCGGGCGGCGGCCATCGCACGGTACGACGGGATCCGGCTGGTCGAGGACAGCCTGGACATCGAGACCTGCGAGGGCGCGGCGACCATCGGCCTGGAACTGGTGGACACCGTGCCGTCGTTCGACGCCGTCCTGATCGCTCTCGGCGGCGGAGCGCTGGCCACCGGTGTGGGTCATGTGGTGAAGGCGTTGGTGCCCGGAGTCGAGGTGATCTGCGTCCAGCCGCTGGGCGCCCCGGCGTTGACGCTCTCGTGGCGGCAGCGCCGTGTCGTCACCACTGACTCGGCCGACACCATCGCCGACGGCGTCGCGGGCCGGTATCCCATCCCGGCCGTCCTGGACGACCTCCTTCTGGTCGCCGACGACGCCGTCCTCGTCCGGGAGGAGTCGATCGTCGCCGGTATGCGGATGCTTCTCGACCACGCAGGCCTCGTCGTCGAACCGTCGGCCGCGCTCGGCATCGCAGCGATCCTTGAAGACCGCGACCGCTTCGCCGGCCGACATGTCGTCACCATCGTGTGCGGCAGCAACGTCGACGTAGACGCCTACCACCGCTGGGTAGGTGCGGCTCCCATCCACCACAGGCTCTGACCATTGCTTCTCTGGGCTCACTCGTGCTCGCTCGCTATGACTGCTTGCGGGTAGCACCTCCGCGCCGCCGCCCGAGAGCTTCGACCTGGTGCTGGGCCTTGCCCGTCTCGCCGGTCGGGGCGAGCGGCCGACAGACCTGGCGCTGCCGGCCTTCGCCGAGGGCCTCCCGGTAACCCGAGCCGGCAGTACGAGCCGCGTTCCGTGCCTCCGCGGGCACCGGCGCTCTTCCCGGCGAAAACGACGGTTCCGGCGACGGCCCCAGCCTGGACGAGCGGCTGGATCAGACCTCCCACGAGCTCGCAGACCGTGGCCGGAGCCTCTCCCTCGTCCCGGCCCGGTGCCGTCGCATCGACGGGCGCATCGCCCGCGCCCTCGGTCAACTCCCGCCCGAGCTTGCGGATCTGGACCAGAACGCCGAACCGGAGCGGCTCACGCCGCAGGACGCCACGCCGACCGCCGTGACCGCTCCCTCGGCGGGCCTGTCCCCCTCCAGGACATGGGAGCCCTGCTGCGCGCCATGAGCTCGGCATGCCCGCCAACCCTTGCCCCCGATCGCCTGCCCCTCTTCGGCACCTGAGCGCCGGCCTCTCTGTCCTTCCTCCCCGACGGCGACCTGCGTGATGCCCTGCGGGTCTTGGCCGACACAGCGGCGCTGGAAGAGCTGGCGTACGGCGGCCCAGGTGGGGGAGTGGGCTTTGGACCTGTGCCAGCGAGGGGAAGCAAGCCGATCGCGAAGCCGCCCTCGCGGGAGGCGCCCGACTCGCCGGCCGTTTCGCAGGGGGCGAGAGCCGTAGCCAGGGCCACCGCCGCCAGAGTGAGGCGACGTGGGTCTGCGGGCCGATGCCTGCCGCAACCACGGTCGCACCACGTCCGGTGGGGAATCACTGGGAGGCACTGGCGCGGCGGAGAAGATCATCGGCTCGATGCGGCATCCAGGAAAGGCGAACGCTGTCCCATTAGACTCGAATGTCCGGGGAAATTCAGGCGCCACTGACGGGCGGCGGTGACCGAGTCATGGAGGCACCCCCAAAATGAACGCCCACGTTTGTCGTGCCGTCGCTGCGGCTGTGGTGACCGCGGCTGTTGGGCTTACTGCCTGCGGCGAGGCCGGAGAGCCGGGCGCCTCCCGCGAGGGCGCCTTCACGATCGGCTTGCTGCTCCCAGGGGCGGGCGGCCGGGAGCACCCGGACAGGTCCCTGACCGAGGCGAAGATCAAGGAGCTGTGCGCGAACTGCCCGATGCAGTACGCCAACGCCAGGGATGACGCAGCGACCCAGCGGCAGCAGATCGACTCCATGATCACCAAGGGGGTCGACGTCCTGATCCTCGATGCCGTCGACCCCAAGGCGGTGCGCTCCTCTGTCGAAGCGGCGCACCAGACCGGTATCCCTGTCGTCGCCTACGACCGGCTCGCCGAAGGCCCGATCTCGGGCTACGTCACGTTCGACGGTGCGCGGGTCGGCAGGATTCAGGCCGAGGCGCTCCTCAGAGCCATGGGCGCCAAGGCGCACGGCGGTCAGATCGTCATGATGAACGGCGCCACGACCGACCCCAACGCGGGCTGGTTCAAGCACGGCGCGCTGTCCGCCCTCAAGGGCAAAGTGAAGATCGCTAGGTCGTACGACACCGTCGAGTGGCGGGCGCAGAACGCCTACAACAACATGGTCGGGGCCATCGCCGCCCTGGGTGCCGACAATATCGATGGTGTCTACGCCGCCAACGACAACCTCGCCTCCGGTGCCATCGCCGCCCTCAGGGCCGCCAAGATCAAGCCGCTTCCCCCGGTCACCGGCCAGGACGCCGACCTCAGGGCCGTGCAGCGCATCGTCAAGGGGGACCAGTACATGACCGCCTACAAACCCTTCAGACTGGAGGCGGGCACCGCCGCGCAGATGGCCGTCGCCCTGGGGCGGGGCGAAGAGCTCGGCGCGATCGCCAAGGACAGGGTCAGTAGCCCCACCACCAAGGACATCCCAGCTGCTCTCCTCACTCCGGTCTCGGTGACCGCAGACAACATCAAGGGCACCGTCGTCAAGGATGGCGTGCACACGATCGACCAGATCTGTACCCCCGAATTCCGGGCTGCTTGCAAGAAGGTCGGCCTCACCCCGTAGGAGCCGCCTTCCGAGCGGCGAGCTCGCGCGGCACCGTGTCGATGAGGTGGGGGAGAGGTGCCGGATCACCTGAGAGGGCATCTGATCCAGGTAGTTGGTAGGGGATGCTTTTCGCGGCATGGCGAGCCGGGCGGAGTGGGCCTGGAACGGCAGCGCGGGTGCACGCGCTGCGGGAGATCGTCAACGCGATCGTCTATGCCATATGTCAACCGCACCGGCATCCGTGGGAGTACCTGCCGCACGACTTCCCGCCGTACAAGACCGTCTACGACTACTACGCGAAGTGGGAAGCGGACGGCACGACCCAGCAGGTCCACGACCTGTTACGCGACAAGACCTGCCGAGCCCACGGCCGCAGCCCCGAGCCGACCGCGGCCCCAGCCTGGTCCACGGAGGTGAGGACCCCCGCCGAGCTGTGGACGAGATCTTCGACCTGCTCGAACGCGGTTGGACGGACGCATCGCGCTGAGCCTCGCGTTCCCCGCCAAAGAAGACGCGGTGAGGGACGGCCTCACCGCCGTGACCGTCGTGACCGTCGTGCGGACCGCACCCGAAGCAGCAGGTGTCCGAACGCCGGCAACCGTGCCCGCATCCTCACCAGAGGAGACGGGCATCGTGTGAACCCCGGACCCCCGCGTGCCGGGCTGTTGGGCGCGGTGCATGTGGCGGCCGTGCGGCAGGGTGAGAAGGCGGTGTGCGCGGTGTGTGGGTGGTTGTGGATGGTGGAGGTGGCTATTCCAAGGTGTCCTGGAGGGCGTGGATGCGGGGCTTCCAGAGCCAGGATCCGGTGCCGTCAGGTAGATCGGACGCCAGGGCCAGCACGCGCCGGGCGTCGTGGGGACGGTCCGCGCCGACCAGGGCTCTGGCGTATTCGTACAGGTCGCGGGCCATCTCCTCGCGGTGGTCCGGGTCGCCGTCGAGGTCTTCGCCGAGGCGCTGCTCGAACAGGGAGATGGCCTGTGTCCAGTTCCGCCGGGCCAGCTCCGTCCTGGCTCGGGCGATGGTGATCAAGTCGTTCTTGGCGCGGTTGTCGGTGCGGGTGTAGTCACGTAGCCAGGTGTTGTCCTCGAGTGCTGCCAGTTGGGTCTCGGCCAAGGCCAAGTCGTCCGTCGCGACGGCGAGTTCCAGGCGGTGAAAGGTCAGGGTCATGATCCAGCGCTCGCCTTGGGCGTCAGGTCCCAGACCGCTGAAGTAGGCCTCGGCCTCGTCCAGGAAAGCCCGGTACGCGCCGTGTGACAGCTCGCCGAGGTGATACTCCAGGCGGCGCAGTGCGGACGTCGTGATGTAGCGGCCCTTGGTGTTGCCCCGGCGCTCGTCCACCTCGATGGAGCGATGGAACCATGAGCGTGCCGCTTCGGGGTTGCCGAGGAGGAACTCGAGGTAGGCGAAGTCGTAGTAGATCGCCGAGAGGTTGCCCGGCTCCTTGCCGCCAAAGCCGTCGGCCGAGACGAGGCGGCGCAGGATTTCGCCCGCTCGCTGCAGGTTGGCCGCGCCGCCCAGGCGGCGGATACGGGCCGATTCGGAGTGCGCCGCAACCAGGGCGAGCGCCTGCTGACGGTTGGGGGCTGCGTGTTCCCGCAGCAGCTCCTCGTCACCCAGCAGGGTCACGACCCGTTCGTGCAGGTCTTTGCCGTCGGTGCGGTAGCCGAGTGTGTCGCGAAGCTGGTCGTGCGCCTCGAGAGTGATGACGACCCGGGCGAGCCCGCGGGCCAGCTCGTCCCGCAGGTCCGGAGCGAGCGTCCAGGCGGCGATGTAGTCGGTGACCAGGCTCCCGAAACCGACCTCGGCGTGCCGTGCCTTCGCCTGGCCGAACGGCAGACCTCCGAGCAGGCCCACGAGCGGATCAAGGGCCTCGGGGACGCCCTCCTCGAGCGCGGCGACCAGATGCCTGGCCGTGTAGGTCAACGCGTAGACGTCCTCGCAGGACGCCCAGTCGTGGCCGTACAGACCGAGAAGGCTGCGTGCCAGTTGGAGGTGGTTCGCTGAGGGCTGCACGCTCCAATACTCATGCCTGGACGGGGTGGTGAGGAAGTCCGCCAGGCTCCCGTGGCAGAACCTGACCCGGTCGTGGTCGACGCGCAGGATCGGTCCGAGGTCCTCCAGGACGGCCGCAAGAAAGCCCTGAGAGTTCGCGGGGAACCCGAGGTACCGCGCCAAGCTCTGCGGTGGCAGCGGGGTGAAAGCGATCGCGAGCGTGGCCAGCAGGGGCTGGTAGTAAGCCTTCCAGCGGCTGTCTTCCGCCCTCTTGCCGGGGACACGGCGGCCCGAGGCCCGGCGTGCCTGACCGACCAGATACTCGTACAGATCGTCGAGGCCGTCGGGCAGGCTCTGCGGGTCGAGCAGGTCGGGGACAGTCTTGGCCCAGAGCGCGGCGTAGAGAAAGACGTTGTCGGCCTTGCGCGCCACCTCACGCTCGAGCCCGGGGCGTGCGGTGATCCCGGCCCGGGCGAGGACGGACGCGGCGTACTCGGCGATCTCGTCCTCGATCTGCCGGCGGTGCCCGTCCAGGCTGATCCGCGCGTACCGGTTCTGCTGGCGCAGGTAGAACTGCTTCAGCGGCAGTGGACGGGTCGTCACCACCACCCGCAGGTTCTCGGGCAGCTCCGCGCAATCGGTGAGCCAGTCGACGATCGAGTCCTCGCCGCCGCTCCAGCCGGTGGCCGCGCCGATCTCGTCCAGTCCGTCGATCAGCAGCACGATCGAGGCCGACCGATCGGCCGCGGCCAGCCGCGCCGCCGGCTCGATCAGCGCCTGCCTGGTCAGATCGGCCAGACTGGTCCGTGACAGGTCGTCGATCAGCTCCCCGATCCTGACCGCGATCACCTGCCCGGCTCGCGCGGCCGACTGCCTGATCTCGAAGGCCGTCCGGCGAAAGGACGACACGACCAGCCTGCCGATGTCAACGCCGATCAGGTCATCGGCCTGCTCGACCTCCATCGTCGCGCTCACGGCCAGGTCCAGATCCATCAACTCCGGGCGCAGCACTGCGATCTGATGACCCACGCGGACCAGGAACGCCCGCCCGTCTCCGGACGACAACGGCGCGATACTGTCGCGCCGGATGAAATAGCGGGGATTGATCCCAGGCTCCCGCGCCAGGGACGCGAGAAACGTAGTCTTCCCGGTTCCCGCGACCCCTTCGAGCACGATGAACCGGATACGCGGCGCGTCCACGAGATCCTTGACCTGGGCCAGGAGCCAGTCGCGCTGGACAAGATCGCCGGTGAGGTGCTCGTCCAGAAGATCCTCGAAGAGCAGCTCGTCGCCTTGCATCACTCGAGCGAGTCGATCTGAACGCCGACCACCGGCCCGCCCGCGGACTTGCCCTTGACCTGCGCATCAATGCTCGCCGACGACCGCACCTCACCCAGCCGGACCCCTACGGCGCCGTCCCTGAGCTTGTCGACCTCGACGACAGCCCTGATCCGATACTTCGACGGCGCCCGCCTCTCACCCGCAAAGTCGATCTGCCGGTCATGGAGATGCTCAAGCAACGTCCGCGCCCGGTCCATCGCCGCCAGCGCGTCCGCGTCGTCCCTCACCTCATCGGCCGGCCGCGCAACCACCCCACTCAGCGTCCCTTGTAGCTCCGCAAGCTCGTCCCGCTGTTCCGGCGACGGCTCCCGCACCACCGGGAAGTTCCTGTCCTCATGCCGACGATCCAACAGATGTCCGACTCGATCGAGGAGGAACGAGGCAACGACCGGTATCCCCGCAAGCGAGATGGCGGCCAGCGTAATAGGCTCAGGCATGCACCACTGATATCGAAGAATCCCTCACCCTGTGAGGGCTTTACGAGATCTCCATTGCCAGTCCGCCCCGTCCGGGCATCGTTGACGATCCGCAGCAGCCGTTCTCCCTCGTCGTCATCGACCTCGCCTACACGCACTCGGTCCGCCAGCCGACAGGGTTGCGGAGACGGGCCGACAGGCACAGCACCCAGACAGCCCGTCACGTCACCAAAGGGCAAACGTTCGCTGCTGCGGCAAACAGTCAGGTCGGGTTCTTGGAGACCTGTTCTACGCCTTGGTCAAGGCCCGCGGCCACATCCCCGAACCGGTCTCCGAGGTCGCGCGGGCCTGCGGCCGTAAGCAGCAGCAGGACCTGGCCCGTCTGCGCCGAACGCGACGACCTGCGCTCTCAGGCCCGGCTCCTGGCCCGGGTTCGTCCAGGTCCTGGAGCCGGCTCGTATCAGGGAACGGGGACGTATCGGTGCCTCACTGGTACCACAGACCGTTGCCTTTCGAGGCGCGAGCGAGGATGTGCTCGGCGTCGCGCCGGCCCTTGTCGATGGCGGCGTCGATGAATTCGGGCTCGAAGAGCACATAGCTGAGAAGTTCGCCCCGGCTCACGGCGGGTCCGATGAGCGCGCGGAGCAGCCACAGATCGGGGTGGCGCAGGGCGCGTGCGCCGGCGAAGCCGGTGGCGAGGACTTCGTCAGCGATCTGCCCGAGCTCGTCAAAGGGCCCCGGAGCCGGGCCGGCGAAGAAGTGTTCGATGATGCGGTACGGTCGGTCGGCGCTGCTCTTCGCGTCGGGATCCGCCTTCACCAGCTTGTTCGTCTTGGAGAGCTGGCGCAGATCTTCGATCATGCGGTCGACCAGGGCGCCGTTGAGTAGCTGGGCGCAGGTGTCCTGGACGAGCGGGGCAGGGCCTGCCTCCGGGCCGGCTGGGCGGGCCTCGTATTTCTCGGGGTCGGTGGCGATGACCACGATCTTGTCCGCGCCGAGCTCGATGGCAGGTTTGATGGGCGCGTTGAGCCGTACCCCGCCGTCCATGTACCAGCCGGTGATCTGGCGCCGGCTCTGTTTGAGGAGCGTGGGCGGGAACACCACGGGGATGGACGCCGAAGCCACGACGTGTTCGGGGCTCAGCCCGTCCTCCACGTCCACGTAGTCCACGTCCCGCTCGGCATCCCTCGCGAGTTTCAGCGGAGTGGGACTCTCGATGAAGATCTCCGTAAGCCCGGTCCGGCACGCGGTCGTCACCAGTGCCAGGGCCCTCACGCGCCGCTTGCGGATGTTGTCGTGCAGCCAAGACCAGTTCAGCCTTCGCTCGATGGTGCTGCGCAGGGGTGCGGTGTCCAGGATGCCGCCGTGCTCGCCGAACGGGAGATTGAGCAGGCCTGCGGTGTAGCCGAGGCCGGCGGCGCACAGGCTCCACGGAACCGACCGGAAAACATCGTTCCTGCTCACCGACCGCCAGGTCTCCAGGGCTTGCTCAGCTGCCTGCTCGGCGGGAAGGTGGGCCAGCGAGGCGAACAGCGCTGCATTGATCGCCCCGGCACTGGTGCCCACGTAAACGGTCGGCTTCTCGTTTCTCTTCTCGAGTGCCGGAAGCAGTCTCGAGAGGATGCCGGCTTCGTAGGCGCCACGCGCTCCCGCACCTGCCAGCACGAGGCCGACCGAACCATTGGCCTCTTGCCGTAGCGCATGCTGCCGGTCGGCATCGTGTTCCGCTGCTGCCATCGGTCATCTCCTGAACGGTCGGTGTTCTGGTCAGGACGGCGCCCCACCGGGACGGGTTTTCGGGAGGAAGGCGTCGTCGGCCCCACAAGGCAGCCCTCCTCGACCCGCGGTGGCGCTCCGGTACGGTCAGATCCACCCGAAGATCACGGGCGGACGCAATCTTCGTACCGAGCCCTGACTGGCTTTGCCCGGACAACCATCGGCAGCTCACCCGCTCAGGCGGTAAATCACACCGTCACGCGCGGCCGGAGAGAGGATGCGCCGGGCGCACGCATCGCGTGACGATGGGGGAAGGGCTCACTGCCAACGCAGGAACCGGAGCACCGCCTGCACCCGCCGGTGCTCGCGCTCGCCCTGCTCCAGGCCGAGCTTGGTGAAGACGCTTCGCACGTAGCCCTCGATCGTCTTGGGGCTCAGAACCAGTTCCTCGGACAACGCCGCGTTGGTCAGCCCCTGGGCCATCAGCGCGAGCACCTCTCGTTCGCGGTCGGTGAGTTCGGCGAACGCGTCACGTTCCCGGCGCCGACCGACCAGCCTGGACACGAGCTCGGCGTCGATCACGACCTCGCCACCGGCGACGCGCCGTACGTCCACCGCGAACGCACCGAGGTCGGACACCCGGTCCTTCAGCAGGTATCCGACAGCACCGTCGAACTCTTCCATGAGCCGCAACGCGTGATGCACCTCGACGTACTGCGACAACAGCATCAACCCGACCTGCGGCGCGAACGCGCGGATCTCGGCCGCGGCCTCTATGCCTTCGTCCGCGAAGCCCGGCGGCATCCGCAGGTCAGTGATGACCACGTCCGGTGGGTCGCGGCGCACGAGACCGACCAGCTCCGCACTGCTTCGGGCTTGAGCCACCGCGTCGAAGCCCTCCTCGGTAAGGATGCGAGCCATCCCCTCACGGAAGAGGACAGCGTCGTCGGCGACGATCACCCGCACGGCAGCACCGCCCTGACCCGCGTCCCGCCGCCGGTGGTGCTGTCGACCCGGAGCCGACCACCGAGGGCCGCGAGTCGATCCGCCAGCCCCTGCAGGCCTCTGCGCGGCCTGGTCACCGTGGAGTACGAACTCCACGCGCAGCCGCCCGGCCGCTGGAGGCGCGCCAGGTCCGGGATGTCGGCGGCGGGCCCCCGGATCGAGACGAACGCCTGATCGTCGAGGACCGCTGGTACTGGTTCCATGCGAACGACGACGTCGAATACGACGAGTTCGAGCCGGAGGGCGCCGTCGCATACGACGAGTATCTGCCGACGACCCCGCACGTTTTCCGGCACCTGTTCGACCCGGATTCCCTGCTGGCGCTGTGCGACGTGGAGCAGGTGCGACCGGCGGTTCTGGGCGGACGGAGAGCGCGGATGGTGGTGGCGCTCCCGCGCCCGGAGCACCCGGCGCTGGCGTTCGCCTACTGGGGAGCAGGAGCCGACACCTACCGGCTGCACATCGACGAGTCGACCGGCCTGGTGCTGCGCGCCGAGGCTTCCTTCGCCGAGCACCTGTTCCAGGTGGACGAGGTGGTCCAGCTGGAGCTCGATCCAGAAGTGCCGCCCGCGTTCTTCGAGCCCGACCTGGACCCCAAGGATGTTCTCTACGGCAAGGGCGATGCCGGACCCGGCCTTCGCGTACCGCCTGCCCGTGCGGCCCGGTACGCCGTAGCGGCAGGGTTCGACCTCCTCCTGCCGCAGCCGCTGCCCTCTGGGGCATCACTGCGGGTCTGGCAACGGCCCGTCAGCCGCCGCGAGTTACGCGTCCAGGTCGACCTGCCCTCCGGCCGCCACGTCGAGCTGATCCAGTACGCGCGGCGCGACGCCTCCGGTCCCGTCTCCCTCCGGGGCAGGACCTGCCTCGACGTGGGCGGCACGGCCGACCCCAAGGAGAGCGGGAGCCTGTTGGCACTCCTTGCGCCCGTACGCTGAGGAGTTCCGGGTCCGGGACGGTCGGGCTTTTCCGGGGTCTGCACGCCAACGACCGCTCTGGTTGCCTTCAGGGGCCGGCTCGGGGCCTTGGTTGCGGCGGGTGGTGGTGTCGTGGTGGTCCTGCGGCTGCCGCGCACCGCGCCATCGGGTGAAGCACCAGCTGTGCAAGATGCCGCCGCCACGGATCGGCGCAGCGGTCCGGCCAAGTCATCCGAGGTCGGGTCTCCAGCGTCGACATGCCAGCCAGGGCTACGCCCGCACGCAGGGGCTCTCCCTGTCGGTGAGGGATCGGCTGCGGATGGGTTCGAGTGCCTGTCGGAGCGGGCCCACCGCCCTTCAGGTCCGCTCAGGTCCGCGCCCCTGTCCGTTCACACCGTGCTGCGGCACGGTCGGCGACCGCTTTGGACGCGGGTGTCACCGCTGGACACACCGGTTCATGCTGCACGTGCCGGTTCATAATGAAAGCAGCACCAACGTCGGGACTCGTGATGCCGGATCCCATGCGGGCAGGGAAGCCGATGGCCGCGGCCGGGCAGGCCGTGGCGTGGTGGAACGTGCTGCCCGTCGCTTTGATCGTCTTCGACGGCGGCGGACGGATCATGCAGTGGGCGAAGGCCGCCCCTGAACTGCTCGGTTACACGGCGGACGAGGTCGTCGGCCGTGACGGTACCGACCTCGTTCTCCCAGACAGCCGGCGGGAGGCCCGCGCCGTCCAGGAGGCCGTCTCTTCCGGACGCAGTGTCACCGGGCACATCCCGATGCGGCACAAGAACGGCTCGATTGTCGAGGTGGAAGTGTGGGCGTGCCCCGTCGCCGCACAGAGCGGGCAGGGGTGGGACGTGCTGATCCTTGCCGCCGACGTTCGCGCCGCGCGTCAGGTCCGTGAGGTTGGTGGCCTGCTGGACAGCCTCTTTGCCAGCTCGCCGGTCGGGTTGGCGATCTTCGACACCGAGCTACGGTTCCAGCACGTCAACCGCACCGTGGAGGCCATGAACGGGCTGCCCGGTTCGGCGCATGTCGGGAGGCAGCCGTCGGAGGTGCTGCCGGGGGTGAACAGCGAGCAGATGGAGGCGGTGATGCGCCGGGTACTGGCCACCGGCGACCCCGTTGTCAACTTCCGCCGCATAGGCCGCACCCCGGCAGACCCCGACCAGGACCGCGTCTGGTCCTGCTCCTATTTCCGCCTCGAAGACTCGGGCGGCAAACCGTTGGGGATCAGCGCCTCGATAATCGACATTACCGCGCAGCAGAAGAGCGAGCTGGAGGCCGCCACTGGCCGGCAGCGCCTGGAGCTGCTCAACGAGGCAACGCTGCGGGTCGGCACCACCCTCGACATGCTCCGTACCGGGCAGGAACTGGCCGACATCGCCGTACCGCGCCTTGCCGACATCGTCACCGTCGACGTCCTGGCCGACCTCACCGAAGATGCCGAGCCGATGATCAGTCTGTCCAGCGGCGCAGTCCTGCGCCGCCTCGGCAAGGCCTCCGCCTCCGGCCTTGCGGCCGCCGACATCCTTGCCCCAGTCGGCCAGACCCTGCACTTCCCTGCAAGCGCCCCGTACACGCAGGCCGTCATCGACCGTCGGCCTTTTCTCCTGCGTCGTATCGACGCCCGTGTCATCGCTCCCGCCGCGCGCTACACCGCCACTCCCGAACAGCTCCGTTCCCTGGGCGTGCACTCGATGATCATGGTTCCCCTGGCGGCCCGCGGTCTGGTCCTCGGCGTCGCCACCTTCCTGCGCGCGGGTGACCGGACGGCCTTTGACGCCGCAGACCTCGCGCTCGCAGGTGATCTCGCCGCTCACGCCGGCGTCTGCATCGACAACGCCCGGCTGTTTCACCGCGAACACGACACCGCGCTCACTTTGAAGCGCAGCATGCTTCCCGGCCGCCCGAAACCCCCGGCAGGCATCGAGATAGCCCACCGTTACCGGCCCGCCTCCGACGTCCACGAGGTCGGAGGGGACTGGTACGACGTCGCCACGCTCGCCCCCGGCAGGGGCGCCATCGTCATCGGTGACGTCATGGGCCACGGCATCCAAGCCGCAGCGATCATGGGACAGATGCGCACCACCGTGCGCGCCTTCACTCACCTCGACCTGCCTCCCGACCAGCTCCTGCACCACCTCGACTCCGCGCTGCAGGAACTCGACAGCCCCCTGCTGGCCACCTGCCTGTACAGCGTCTGCGACGCCGTGGCCCATCGCTGCCACCTCGGCCGCGCAGGCCACCCCCCACCTGCCCTCGTGACCCCCGACGGCACCGCCCGCCTGCTCGATCTGCCACCCGGCGCCCCCCTGGGCATCGGCGGCATCTCCTACGACACCACCGAGATCACCCTCGATCCCGGCAGCATCCTCGTCCTGTACACCGACGGCCTTGTCGAAACCCGCGCAACCGACCTGGACCAGCGGCTGAACGAGCTGACCCGCCTCCTCACCGACACTCACCACGACCTCGACCAGCTGTGCGACAACCTCATGGACCACCTCGCGCCAACGCCCGCCGAGGACGACATCACCATCCTCGCCGCCCGCATCGGCACCCCCACGCCCTGACAGGCTCGAGGTGTACTTGAGTGATCGCAGTCGAGACGCCGCTGCCCCGACCGCCCTCAGTGATTCCTGATGCGGTCTGTCAAGCCGCGCGAGCGCCGGGTGGGGTGAGCTCGTAGCGCCGCCCGTCGCGTAGGAAGGCCCAGCTCACGGCCATGTGGTGCCTCCGCGCGGTGTGATGCTGATACCTCCCGACGGACGACCTCGCTGTCGATTCCCTACGGAGCGATCATTCGCAATTCCTAATTGGCAGCCGAGTCGTCGCGGGGCACCGGGCGGCCAATCACTGAGAGCTACAAGCGGCAGAGCTTTTTATGGGCCCAGCCCGAACGCGAAGCTACGCGGCTTCAGGTGGATCACCCCTGAAGCTTCCTGGAGCTGGTGATACGGATGATCGCCTCCGCGGGCTTCGCGGTCTACGTCGCCAACTTCGCTTCCTGCAACAAGACTCACGGCACCTTCGCCGGCGTGATCACTTTCTGGTATGGCTGTGGATCACCAACATCGCCATCCTGCTCGGCCTGGAGTTCGACGCCGAGACCGCACGCCAACGCGCCGTCGTCGGCGGACACCCGCCGCAGAAGGAGCCCTACGTCCTCTCCCGCGACACCAAGACGTGGGACCAGGAAGACCGCCGCCGCCTCGAAGGAACTGCGGCGTGTGCTCGCGGCACCAGCCGCGCTGGCCGGGAACCTGGAGCCATGAGAGTGCTCGCAAGTCTTGAAGCGGGCGACGGCGCCTGAGCACCCGCAAGGCGGCGTGGGACGTGCCGGTCGCGCGCCGTGTGCTGCCCGCGGTCGGGAGGCAGCCGAGTACACCAGGCCGCAGCATCCGGCCTGTGCGGTCGAGCGTTCCCATGGCCACCCCCCACGGATCCCTAGTTTTCCTACCTGGCTGATAGGGATCGTGCTCAGAAGGTGGCGTCCACCCCCAAAGGGGTAGTTCGCATAATGGACGGCGCCATCTCGCTCATTGGGATCTTCGGTCGACGGACCAGCGTGTCAGGGGTTTACCCAGGCGCTCGGGGCGTCGGTCAACGCGGATACATCGGCGGGCAGTTGGGCCGATGCGACGTCGGCGAGCGACACGCCCTCGAGGATCTCGCGCACGTTGGACCGCAATGCGATCCACAGGGGCAGCAGCGACTCGGCGGGGCCGGTGTAGGACAGCTCGGGTGGGCGGACGCCGCGTACCGAGACCAGGGGGCCGTCCACGGTGCGGATGACGTCGGCGATGCTGATGGACTCGGCGGGCTTGGCCAGCCGGTAGCCGCCGTTGCCGCCGCGCTGGCTGAGGACGAGACCGCCCCGGCGCATGTCGTTCAGGATGCTTTCGAGGAACTTGTGCGGGATGTCCTGGGCGTCGGCGATGGCCTCGGCTTTCAGTGGCGCGTCATCCCGTGACGCGGCGAGCTGCAGTGCGGCACGTACCGCGTAGTCCGCTCTGGCTGAGATCCGCATGCGTCCATTATCCCGTATGGCCTCGGCCGTCATCGGCTACGGGCAGACCGCCGGGCGGGAGCTGATACCCCTGCCCGGCGGCCGCGCGTGGCGGGTGCGGTGCTCAGGCCGCGGCCGGGGTGTAGTGGGCGGCGTCGTCTCCCTCGATGACGTGGCTGAGGCGGCCGTCGACACCGGCCGGGACGTCGCCCGCGACGGTCACCCGGTGCAGCAGGCGCGGCAGGTCGCCGTAGTCGTCGGGGGCGTAGTGCTGGGTGATGCGGTTGTCGAACAGGACGAGGTCGCCGGGCGTCCAGGCCACGCGCACGATGTTCTCGGGACGGGTGACGTACGACTGGAAGATGCGCAGCAGGTCGCGGGAGTCGGACGGGCCGAGGCCCAGGATGCTCTGGGCGAAGCCGCCGACGAACAACCCGCGCTCCCCGGTCTCGGGGTGGACGCGGACGACCGGGTGGGCGGTGCGGTACTTGCGGGAGACGAACCGCCTGCGGTGCTCGGCCGCCTTCTCGCTCTTCGGGGCGGCGTAGTCGTAGTCGTTGGTGTGCACGGCCCACAGCCTGTCCGCCAGCTCGCGCAGCGGCTCGGGCAGATCCCGGTACGCGGCGGCCGAGTTGGCGATGAGGGTGTTGCCGCCGTAGGGCGGGACCACGATGCCGCGCAGGGATCGGGAGCCGAGTACGTCGTCTGCGGCCACCGGTGCACCATCGAACTCCACGCTCCCGCCGGCCGCGGGCCGCTGGCCGAACGTGTCGGCGTCGCCGTCGATCCCCACGCCGTGACGGGCGGGATCGACGACGACGGCGAGTGGTTCGCCGGTGTCGGCCCGTACGGCACGCACGGCGAGCCGGTCGGCGACCAGGACCTCGGCGGCGTAACTCTGCCGGCCGTCGAGCGCATAGCCGCCGGCTGTCCTGGTCAGCGTCAGAGGCTGGCGGGCGAAACCACCGCCCCAGCACCACTGGTGCGCCGCGGACTGCCGCTCGATCTGAGCGGTGTGGGCGGGCTCGGTGAAGAACCGGACGCTCCACGACAGGAAGTGGTGACAGCTGAGCAGTTGACCGATCGCGCCGTCGGCTGCGGCGATCTCCCGGACGACGGCGTAGGCCGTGGGCCAGTCCGCGCCGCCTCCCCCGAGCTCGGCCGGTATGGGGAGCGTCAGCAGTCCCGCCTCGCGCAGCCGGGACACCTCGTCGAACGGGGCCTTGGCCGCCTGCTCCCTGGCCACCGCGTCCGTGGCCAGGTCGTCCGCCGTCTCGCGGGCCACGCGCAGCCAGTGCGGAGGGCCGGGCCCGGTCCGGTCGGATTCCGGGACGGGGCCGGACGGCGCAGTGGCAACGCCCATGGCAAGGGTCTCCTCAGGGTCGGCGGCAAGGTGCCTGGTTGTGGGCTGTCAGCCAGTTCAGGAAGGCGAGGGCTGCGTGGGTGCGTTGACGTGCGGAGTTGAACTGCTGTGGGGTGAGGAGGCGGTCGTTGTTGCGTCGGCGAAGCCGCCGGATCAGGTGCCAGATCGCTTACCAGTGCAGAACTTTGCGTTGTCTGGGGTCTGGCTGGGATGCGAGGAGGCCGGTGAGGAAGCGTTCGAGGCGGACCATGTAGTCGTCCCGCTCTGGCAACTGGCCTGGGTGCGGGTAGTCGGGATCGCTGCAGGTGGGACATGAGATATGCGCAGGTTGGCGGGTTGACCGACGCCGGGAGGGCCGCGCGCGAGCGCATCCGGCTGCAGGCCGCGGAACGCTTCGAGGGCGGGGAGAAGAACGCGGAGATCGCCGTCTCCGGAGGTCTTGACAACCGGATTGGTCTGGACCAAGTTGGCGCACCCCACCCTCCAATTCCCCCACTCCCGGAGGCACTTGTGGATCGCACCAGATCCGTCCTCGCCGTGCTCACCACCACGTTGCTGGCCGCATCAGGCATCACCGCGCTCTCGTCGGCAGCCCGCGCGGTCGATGCCGACCTGGCCCGCAACGGAGGCTTCGAGGCAGGCCTCGACGGCTGGACCTGCTCGGCCGGAGTCATCGTCAGTTCACCGGTTCATAGCGGCAGTTCGGCGCTTCAGGCGACCCCGGCCGGCAGTGACAACGCCCGGTGCGCCCAAACGGTGACCGTGAAGCCGGACTCCCAGTACACGCTGTCCGGATACGTCCGCGGCTCCTACGTCCATCTCGGTGCGACCGGCACCGGCACCACCGACGTGTCCGCCTGGACCCAGTCCGCCCCGGCCTGGCAGCAGCTGACGACCACCTTCCGTACCGGCCCGTCCACCACCAAGGTCACCATCTACACCCACGGCTGGTACGGCACCGGCGCTTACCACGCCGATGACATCTCGCTGACCGGTCCCGGTGTCGACGCGGGTCAGCCGCCCGCCGCTCCGACGGGCCTGAGGACCGGCACCGTCACCTCCTCCAGCGTCGCCCTGTCCTGGTCGGCGGTCACCGGAGCGACGGGCTACGCCGTCCATCGCGACGGAGCCAGGGTCCAGACGGTGAGCGGGACGTCGGCGACGGTCACCAACCTCGCGCCGTCGACGGCGTACGCCTTCCAGGTCACCGCCCTGAACGACGCCGGTGAGTCCGCGAAGTCTGCCGCGGTGACCGCGACCACCTCGGCGGGCTCCGGCGGCTCGGCCGACCTGCCCGCCCACGCCCTCGTCGGCTACCTCCACGCGAGCTTCGCCAACGGCTCCGGCTACACGCGCCTCGCCGACGTCCCCGACAGCTGGGACGTCATTGACCTGGCCTTCGGCGAGCCGACCTCGGTGACCTCCGGCGACATCCGCTTCAACCGCTGCCCGGTGACCGAGTGCCCGAACGTCGAGAGCGACTCAGACTTCAAGGCGGCGATCAGGGCGAAGCAGGCGGCCGGCAAGAAGGTGCTGATCTCCATCGGCGGCCAGAACGGCCAGGTGCAGCTGACCACGGCGGCAGCCCGCGACACTTTCGTCGCCTCCGTCTCGAAGATCATCGACCAGTACGGCCTCGACGGACTGGACATCGACTTCGAGGGCCACTCACTCTCCCTGAACGCCGACGACACGGACTTCAAGAACCCGAAGACGCCGGTGATCGTCAACCTGATCTCCGCCCTGAAGACTCTGAAGGCCAAGTACGGGTCGAAGTTCGTACTCACCATGGCACCGGAGACCTTCTTCGTCCAGCTCGGCCACCAGTACTACGGCACTGGAAAGTGGGGTGGCCAGGACCCGCGCGCGGGAGCGTATCTGCCCGTCATCCACGCGATGCGCGAGGATCTCACCCTGCTGCACGTCCAGGACTACAACTCGGGTCCGATCATGGGCCTCGACAGCCAGTACCACTCGATGGGCGGCGCCGACTTCCACATCGCGATGACCGACATGCTGCTGACCGGCTTCCCGGTCGCGGGCGACGCG
Source organism: Streptomyces sp. HUAS ZL42 (assembly GCF_040782645.1). Taxonomy (GTDB): domain Bacteria; phylum Actinomycetota; class Actinomycetes; order Streptomycetales; family Streptomycetaceae; genus Streptomyces. The sequence continues at coordinate 387,627 of NZ_CP160403.1, read as the reverse complement.
AACAACGTCTTCCCGCCCCTGCGCCCCGACCAGGTGGCGATCGGCATGCCGGCCTCCACCAACGCGGGCAACGGCTACGTCAGCCCGTCCGAGGTCGCCAAGGCCCTGGACTGTCTGACGAAGAAGACCAACTGCGGCTCGTACGCCACCCATGGCACCTGGCCCGCCCTGCGGGGTCTGATGACGTGGTCGGTCAACTGGGACCGTTACGGGGGCTGGGAGTTCCAGCGGACGTTCGACGGCTACTTCGGCTGAGGAACATCGCGAGCCCCATCAGCAGCACCGCGCACCGGCACCAACTGGCCACCACGTCCAGTGGCCAGTGGTAGCCGCGCCGTACCAGGCCGAAGCGGACAGCCTGACAGACCGGTACGGCACCACCTTGGTTGACGAACTCATCAACCCGCTCCCCACGATCTCGCGAGCCACCGCCGGCATCGAGTGCGCAGCCAGACTGCCGTGGCCGCTGCACGCGCCGCCGGACAGGACCGTCGCCTCGCTCCTGGGAGTGAAGATCGTTGCGACCGTGTTGCGCGAGCGGTTCGAAGTGCGCGCCAGGGCGTGCTGGAAGACGAACCGACCACGCGAGCGGATAGAGAACAGCCAGCCAGTCAGTCCGTGAGACAGCCCGTCGCAGTGGCCCAGGTGTCCGGCGGATCACCCAACGTTGTCATCCGAGCCCCGGCCTGTCCCTGGCAATAGAGGCCAGCCCTTCCGGCCGGAGGGGCTGGGCCGGATCATCCCCGCGGGCGCGGGGATGATCCCGACTTCATGATCCTTGGCTACGCCATCACTTCGTGATCCCTATGCCGACGGGCGGGGTCCCCATATCGGCCCGGACCGGGTTATCGGCTCGAAGGACTTGGTCACGTCGGAATGGGTATGTCGCGGTGGCAGGTGGGGCAAGTGCTGGCCCAGTGGGGGGAGCAGTGTCTGCCGCTGGCGTCGACATGATCAGGGTTGATGAGCGGTCGTGGGGGTTGTCACTTGCTTCCGTCAGCAGGCTGGGCGCAAACGGTTGCGGCGTTACAGCACCTGCGCTCGGACCTGCCTGGCCCATGACCACGACTGCAGGCCGTAGCCGATCAGGCCTCTGCGGAGACGGGTACCCGTCTCAGGCATGGCGGTCATGAGACCCACTTTCGCAATGCTGTTGCCGAAGGTCCGGGCGGTGGGATGATGGGGAGTGTGGACAGGGCACGGGCAAGCGGGCCCGGCACGGCGGCCAGGAGAGCGGAGGGCGTGAATCTCCTCGCCCTCCGCAGCCACAACACCGCGCTGGTGCTGGACCTGCTGCGCACTGCCGGCGCCGGGGGCATGAGTCGGCTCGAGATGGCGGAGCGGACCGGCCTCAGCCCGCAGGCCGTCAGCAAGATCACCACGCGGCTGCGGGAGGAGGGGCTCGCTGCGGAAGCGGGCCGCCGTGCCTCCACGGGCGGCAAACCGCAGACCGTGCTGCGGCTGGTGCCGGGGGCCGGGCATGCGGTCGGGATGCATCTGGACCGGGACGAGCTGCGTGCCGCGCTGGTCGATCTTGATGGGAACGTGGTGGAGACGCGGCACGCGCCACTGGATCTCGGAGCGGGGGCCGAGGCGGTCGTCGGCGCCGTGGTGCGGGAGGCCGAGGGGCTGGGGAAGGCTGCCGCCGGGGCGCTGCTCGGGGTCGGGATCACCCTGCCGGGGCCGCTCGACCACATCCACGGGATTCTGTATCGCGTCACCGGGTTTCCCGAGTGGGAGAGTTTTCCGCTGAGGGACGAGCTGGCGCGGCGGCTCGGGGTGCCGGTCGTGGTGGACAAGGACACCAATGCGGCGGCGCTCGGCCTCGCCGTGGGCGGGGAGCGGGGATCCTTCGCCTACCTGCATCTCGGTACGGGGCTGGGGGCGGGGCTGGTGATCGGCGGGAGAGTGCACCGGGGGGCCCGGACCCAGGCGGGGGAGTTCGGTCATCAGGTCATTCAGCTGGGTGGGCCTGTGTGTTCCTGCGGTAATCGCGGGTGCATCGAGGCGTTGTGCCTGGCTGCCATCGAGCGGGGCGATGTGGCCGAGGCGGCTCGGGTGCTGGGGGTGGGTGCCGCGAACCTCGTGAAGTTGCTGGACATGGACCGGGTGCTGCTCGGCGGTCGAACGGTGGAATCCGCGCCGGAGGTGTTCGTGCGCGGGGTCGCCGGTGTGCTGGATGCGCAGGCGGCGCACGAGGGAACCGGGGAAGGGGTCGTACCTGTGGGGATCGCGCCTGGGGGAGCTTGGGGGGTTGCGGAGGGGGCAGCGCAGTTGCTGTTGGCGCCGGTGTTCGGGCGGGCGGACGGGTGAGGCCGTCCGGAGGGTCCGGTGGCCCGCTTCAACGAACTGGCGGCCCCTTCAGACCCGGTGACGCCCCGTCATCCTGAAGCCGATGCGCCCTGGGAAGAGACGGCCGCATCCCGAGCCGCCTCATTCCAGCTCGGCCAGTCGGCGCACCGCCGGGGCGGCAAGGGTCCTCCTTCTTGGCGGCCGCTCCTCTCGCGGCCGCCGCGTTCTCGTCCGTGTGCAGGGGCAGCGGGTCGAAGCGGCGGGCGAAGTCGAGGATCTCCTCCTCGGAAACTTCGGCGCCGCAGGTCGAACGAGGTCCCCGGGCTGAATCTCCTCGGCGTACAGCACGGCACCGACCGCCGTTTTGGCTGGTGGTCGCTCATGAGGGGCTGCACGTCAGTCGAGTTCCGTGACGAAGCGCCCGAGCAGGGGGCTGAAGGCCTCGTCGTCTTGGTCCGGCCACCGGCCGAGCCGTTCCCGCAGTTTGATCAGCAGTATGTCCGCCGTCTCGACGTTGACTCATCACAGTTCTGCGACGCGGTGACTCCGCCCGGGCCGACGCCGACGACGGCCGTTCCGAGCCCGGAGGAGAACAACCGCGTGACCATGCTCGCGGAAAAGGCCGACGGGGTCATCGGCGTCGACACCCACCGCGACACCCTCGCCGCCGCAGCCGTGTCCCTGATTGGAACCACCCTGACCACCACCTCCCCGGCGATCGGGGCAGGGCGGTGACTGGGACCGCTGTCCTTCGCGCGCTGGGGCGAAGTGCTTGCCCTGGTCGTCTGCGCCGCGGTCCTGCTCCCGGTGGCCACGCGGATCTCCCTGAGGTTCCTCTTCCCCATCTACCCGCTGGTGATCTGGGCGGCGCTGCGGTTGCAGCTGGCCGGCAGCACCGTGTGCGCCCTGTTCGCGTCGGTCATGGCGATCACGGCGGCCACCGAGGGGATCGGCCCGTTCGCGCACCACACCCGTGTCTCGGCGCTGATCCTCCTGCGGGCAGTCAACGGCTGTATGTCGCTGACGGCGCTGCTCTCGGCCGTCAGCACGGAACGGCTCAGCACCCGCTGCAGAATCGAGCAGGTCTGCCAGGAGCCGGCCGAGGTCGTGGAACAACTGGCCCCGGGCGAGCCTTTCCACCGATGGCCGCTGCCGGAGCGCGACGAGCACCCCCACGGCAGGGCCGGCTAGGGCAGGAGGGGTGCCCGGGTCGCCCGGGCACCCCCCATTCGCGCCGCCGTCAGCAGTACAGGTTGCCGCCGGGGTTGACCCCGAGGATCTGCGCGAACTGCTGATAGGCGTTCACCCTGCTCTGCACCTGCGCGGGGTTCTTGCCGTCGCACTCCAGGCTGCCGTTGATGCTGCGGATGGTCTGGCCGAAACCTGCGCCGTTGACCATCGCGTTGTGTCCGGTCATGGTGCCGGGACCGGTTTGTGTGTTCCAGTACCACAGACCGGTCTTCCAGGCGACGGCCGAGTCCCGCTCCACGCGGTAGGGGTCGTGGAGCAGGTCGATGCCGAGCGCGTCGCCGGCAGCCTTGTAGTTGAAGTTCCAGCTGAGCTGGATCGGACCGCGGCCGTAGTACGCCGACTGGCCGGCCGGGCAGCCGTAGGACTGGCTCCAGTCGCAGTAGTGCGGGTAATTGGCCGTGTTCTGCTCGACGATGTAGACGAGGCCGCCGGTCTCGTGCGACACGTTCGCCAGGAAGGCCGCGGCCTCCTGCTTCTTCACGGTGTCGCCACCGGTGTTCGCGAATGCCGGGTACGCGCTCAGGGCCGCCGTCAGACCGCCGTAGGTGTAGAAGGAATTCCGGCTCGGGAACATCTGGTTGAACTGCGCCTCGCTGACGACGAAGCCGCTCGGCGACGGGGTCCCGCCGCCCGAGCCGTCACAGGAGCCCTGGTCGGCCCAGACCTGCGAGAAACTGCTCGGGGCCTCGTTCTGGGTCCACCACTTGGCGGTCCAGTTGTGCCCACTGTACGAGACGGTCGTGCCGCCCCAGTATGCCGTGCTCGCGTTCCACGCCGCGGCGCAGCTCGCGGCCGACGCCGGGGCGGCGGGGGCGAGTACGGCCACCGCGATGGCGGTGGCGGCCGAGGCGAGCAGGGCGACGAGGCGTCTCTTTCTCGACATGTACGGACTCCTTCGGAGGAGGCGGGGACACCGACCGCCCGGACATGCGTCAGCGACGACGGGCACGGTCGGGCGGTGTCGAGTGGGGGGCCCGCAAGGGGTTGAGGGCACTTCACCGCAATGGTCTGTACCAGTCAAGGTCTAGACCAAGCCGTTCCCTTCCTCTTGACTGCCGGCCCTCCGGTCGGTACGTACATGTCAACATCGGGGCCCTGGTCCTGGTTCTGGCGCCGCCCGCCGCCGCGGCCTCGCCGACGGTGTCCTTTGCCAAGACGTCGACTTGTGACGCCGGCTACCGGGAATCATTCGCAGTGCTCCGGCCTTCAGCTTCAGGCCGGGGGTGAAGCGAATCCTGTGGTCGCGACGCGGAGCGTCGTGGTGGCGTTCCGGAGGAGCCGGACCCCCGCCGATGCTCGGCCAGAACGACGACGGCCATGTCTACGACCAGGCCGACGCCCGTCAGCTGGTCACCTTCGCCCGGGGCAAGCACCTCGGGGAGCTCGCCTTCTGGGAGGCGACCCGGGACCGCAACGCCTGCACGGGCGCGCGCTATATGTGCACCAACATCCCGCAGTCGCCGTACGAGTTCTCGAAGATCTTCGCGGACTACACGGGCTGACGCCCCAGCACGTCAAGGACGAGACGGTCACACAAGCAGGTCCCAAAAGGGGGTGGCGAGGAACGCGCGCCCGTGCGCGCGTTCCTCGCCCTTCCTACGACCACGTGCGGGACGCGCTCGCAGCCACGGGCCCGTACCGGGCGGCGGGGCGTCCGGCCGGTGATGCCCCATGCCGTCAGCCGCTTCACGACGCCTCCGCGCGCAGCTGCTCGGCGCGGACGTGCGGGACTCAAGGCCGGTAGCGGACGCCGCCCTGCCTGCCTGCTGGAGCGCACGCTGGTCTACGTCCTGCGTGCGTGGCTGGATGAGGAGACCTCGCGCAGCCCCTCCGACGGCTGGTGCGCCGCGTTGACCGATCCGGCGATCGCCGCTGCGCTCAACCACATTCACCGCCATACGGCGCATCCGTGGACGGTGCAGGAACTCGCCCATCGCGTCGGCATGTCAAGGACGGTCTTCGCGAGGCGGTTCACGCACTTGGTGGGACAGGCGCGATGGCGTATGTGACCTGGTGGCGGCTGAGTACCGCGGCTCGGATCCTGCGCGATGGAGACGCTCCCCCGCAGCGGTGGCCCAACACGTCGGGTACACCTCCGAATTCGCCTTCGCCAACGCCTTCAAACGCGCTCTTGGCGTCGCTCCTGGACTTTCCAGGCGGGCACAACACGCGCCGCAACTGGTGCAGTAGGCGCCCCGGCAGTCGTTCGTCACCGGCTGTCATCCTGCCGCCGGACAGCCGGTACGGCTGTCCGGCGACGCCTCCACCCGATCATTTCCCTGGGGGCTCCCGTGCTTCCCCGACCTCACGACAGTGTGCAGCGCAGTACCGAGGAAACGAGTGGTTGATCAGGGGCAGTTGACGGCCGTGTCGCCGGTGTCGCGGTTGCAGGTGTCGAAGCCGAGGCCGCCGTCGAGGCTGTCGTTGGCGATCACGTTGTCCACGGCGTTGAGGGTGTCGTTGCCCTCGCCGCCGATGTGCGTGTCGTTGCCGCGGCCTCCCGTGAGGGTGTCGTTGCCCTGGTCGCCCTCAAGAGTGTCGTTGCCGTCGTCGCCGTTGAGAGTGTCGTTGCCGGCATTGCCGTTGATGGTGTCGTTGCCGGCCAGCCCGGAGATGGTGTCGTTGCCGGGGCCGCCGTTGATGGTGTCGTTGCCGGGCGTCGCCCTCAGGCCAGTGGCAGCGGGGTCGTCGCCGACGAGCCGGTCCGCCCTGGGGCCGCCGTTGAGGCGGTCGTCACCTGCACCGCCGATCACCGTTCCGGCGGCCTCCAGGTTGGGGGAGATGCTGACGCTGTCATCGGCGTCGTTGGCGTTGACCCGTATCGAGGTGACGGGCAGCGGACACTCCGCCGTGTGCGTCCCCGTCGACTGACACGGGGCGACGGCGGACACGGTGTCCCCCGCGTCCGTCACCACGACAACGTTGCCCTGACGCCGGATGGTGATGTCGTTCGCCACGCCCTGGGCAGCCGTGACGCTAAGGGTGTCGCCCACCTCCTGCACGACCGTGGTGGCGGCCAGGCTTCCGCCGGGGGCCGCATCGGGTGCGGCGGAAGCGGCGGTCAGCGGGGCGCAGGTGAGTGCGCCGATCGCCACCACCGTGGTGCAGATGCCTCGTGTTCTCATCGGTGCCCGCCTTTCGTGTTGTCTCGTCGTGTACGGGTACTGGCGTGCTGCTCCCTCACGCTGGTCAGGGGCATCCGCTGACGTTGTCGCCCAAGTCGGCGCGGCAGTCGTCCACGTCAGCGCCGCCTTCGACGTAGTCGTTGCCGCTGACGTTGTCCACGGCGTCGATGGTGTCCCGGCCGTTGCCGCCCTCGGCGTAGTCGTGGCCTGCGCCTGGGACGATCTGCTCGTTGCCGTTGCCGCCGTAGATCACGTCGTTGCCGGCACCGCCGTCCACGATGTCCGAGCCGCCGCGTCCCTCGATGGAGTCATTGCCGGAGCCGCCGAAGATCCTGTCTGCCTCGGCTCCGCCCGTCAGCGTGTCGTTTCCTGCGCCGCCGGAGAGGAAGTCGGATCCCTCGTCGCCTTCGAGGGTGTCGTTGGCGGATCCGCCGTAGAGGTTGTCGTTGCCGGCACCGCCGATGAGGGTGACGCCGAGGGCGGCCAGCGAGGAGGTGACGTTGTCGTCCTGGTCGCCGGCGTTGACCACGAGTTCGGTGGTGTCGGCGGCCCTGCAGGCGACTTCGGTCGTGCTGACGGCGGTGCAGTCGCCGGACGGTGCGACCGTGTCTCCGGTGTCTCTGATTCTGATGCTGCTGCCTGACTGCCAGACGCTGATCGTGTTGCCCCGGCCGACTCCGGCGGTGACCGTGATCGTGGTGCCGGTCTTGTTCACCAGCGTCGTGGCGAGAAGATGTGGTGTCGGTGCGTCGGCCGCGCGGGCCACGCCCGGGAGGCACAGTGTGAAACCGCATACCGTGGCCAGAAGTGCCACGGTGCGATGGTGCGTTCTCTTCATGACCTGCTCCTGAAATAGGGCGTTGAATGTCGATCTCGCAGCTGTGCGCATTGCTTCCGGCCGAAATCGCCGCTGCTTGCTCAAAGGAGCGCTTCCTTTTGCGGTCTGCCGACCGTGACCGGGACCTGATAACTGGCTCCGGCGGAGTACCGAGGAAGGAAAGGGTGTGGCCGCAGGCGCCGAACGCGCGGTGCGGCCCGTCCCGGCGCAACACCCCGATGTCCTTGCTGCATTCAACAGTCCTCAGTGCGGGCAGACTCCTCCCATCCCGCCATGGCCGACGCCTGCTCGACCGGTGATCGGCCCTGGCGCCTGTGGGCACCCAGAGCATGTCGGGATGTGAAGCCGTGCTGAAGCCGAATTAGCGCCATTGCCGAATACAACGGTCTCCGCGCGTGGATCGTCGCCCTGCCGGGAATGGGATCAGGCGGGGGCATGTCCGCCGTTTGATCTGTATCAGCCCCGGAGGTGTCAATTCACGATTCATCCGTACCGCATTCAATTAGTCGCTGGGTAACGTCGATTCGGCCTGTACGGTCGATCAGTGAGACGAAAGCCCCGGCCTGCCCCCGCCGTCTCCGGATCCCTTGTCCCGGCCCGCAAGCTCCCCTACGGTGATGTGGAACATGCCGACCAGTTGGTATGTGGGAGCCGGGTGGAGGCCGTCGTGGCGGACAACGTATGCCGCGCGCATCGCCGTGTCTTCGGCGTCCCCGGCCGCTGCCGATGCTTACGGAAAGGACCGCTGACGATGGGTCTGGCCAAGCTGCTGGTCGCCAACCGCGGCGAGATCGCGGTACGGGTGATCCGCGCCGCCCGCGAGCTGGACCTGGTGACGGTGGCGCTCCACACCCGCGACGAGGCGGACGCGCTGCACGCCCGCATGGCCGACGAGGTCGTGGTGCTCGACGGCGAGGGGCCGGCGGCCTTCCTGGACGCGGCGGCCCTGGTCGGCGCGGCGGTGCGCACGGGCTGCGACGCGGTCCACCCCGGCTATGGACTGCTGGCCGAAAACGCAGACTTCGCGCAGCGGTGCACCGACGCCGCACTCATCTGGATCGGGCCGCGCCCCGAGGTGCTGCGGACGCTCGGTGACAAGACCGCGGCCCGTGAACTCGCCGCGCGGCTGGGCGTGCCGGTGCTGCCGGCGACGTCCGGCGACACCGGCATCGAGGAGGCGCGCGCGTTCATGGCCGGCCTCGGCGAGGGTGCCGCGGTGATGGTCAAGGCGGTCGCCGGCGGCGGCGGGCGCGGCATGCGGGCGGTGTACGAGGCAGGGCAGTTGGAGGAGGCCGTCCGGCGCTGCCGTTCGGAGGCCTCGCACGCCTTCGGCGACGGCGCGGTCTACGTCGAGCAGTTGCTGCGGCGTGCCCGCCATGTCGAGGTGCAGGTGCTCGGCGACGGCACGGGCGCCGTAGTCGGTTACGGCGACCGCGACTGCAGCCTGCAGCGGCACCGGCAGAAGATCGTCGAGATCGCGCCGGCGCCCGGTCTCGACCAGGCGGTGCGAGCCGGACTGCACGATGCGGCGCTGCGCATGGCCCGGGAGGTCGCCTATGCCGGTCTCGGCACGTTCGAGTTCCTCGTGGACAGCGGCGATTTCCTTGCGGATACCGGCAGGGGCTCCCCGGGCTTCTACTTCCTCGAGGCCAACCCGCGCATCCAGGTCGAACACACCGTCACCGAGGAGGTCACCGGAGTTGACCTGGTCAGGGCCCAGCTACGGGTGGCCTCCGGCGACAGTCTCGACCGCATCGGGGCGGGGCAGGCTCCCATTCCCCGCGGCTGCGCGGTACAGGTGCGGGTCAACGCCGAGGCGGTCCACCCCGACGGGACGGTGCTGCCCGGCGCCGGCACGCTGGACGTCTTCTGGCCGCCGGCCGGGCCGGGTGTGCGCGTCGACACCGCCGCGTTCCCCGGCGGTCGGGTCAGCCCGCGCTTCGACTCGCTGCTGGCCAAGCTCGTCGCTCACGACGGTTCCGGCAGCCTGCCCGACACGCTCGCCCGCGCCCGCCGCGCCCTGGCGGAGCTCAGGGTCGAGGGAGTCGCCACCAACGCCGAGGTGGTGCGGCGGCTGCTGGAGGCACCCGAGGTGGTCGCCGGGCGGCTGCACACGGCGCTTTTCGACGAACTCCTGCCCGCACTGGTCCCGCAGGGGACAGACACGGCGACAGACCTGGAGAAGGACGCGGAGAAGGACGCGGGGGTGTCCGACGCCAGCGAGCCGCAGGGCACGCTCACCGTCACCGCGCCCATGACGGCCACCGTCGTCGACGTCGCCGTCGCCGAAGGCGAGCGAGTGAGGGCCGGAAGCACTCTGATGGTCCTGGAGTCCATGAAGATGGAGCACCTGCTCCAGGCGCCGGGCGACGGCGTGGTCGTCGCCGTCCGGGCAGCGCCGGGTGATCTGGCCGAGCACGGTCAGCCGCTGGTGGTGATGGAGGCCACCGGCGCGGCGGACGGGACGCCGCACCCCGAGGCGCGGCCGGACCCGGACGCTCCACGCGCCGATCTGGAAGAGGTTCGGGCACGCAAGCGGTTCGGCGACGACGCCCGCCGCCCCGAGATGGTCACCCGGCGGCACGCCGAGGGGCGGCGCACCGCCCGCGAGAACATCGCCGACCTGTGTGACCCGGGCAGTTTCGTCGAGTACGGCGGCCTGGCGATCGCCGCCCAGCGCAGCCGCCGGTCCATGGACGACCTCATTCGCCGTACCCCCGCCGACGGCCTGGTCGGCGGCGTGGGCACGGTGGGTGCCGACCGGTTCGGGCCCCGGTCCGCGCGCGTGGTGGCGATGTCGTACGACTACAGCGTCATGGCCGGCACCCAGGGCATGATGGGCCACCGCAAGAAGGACCGGCTCTTCGCGTTGGCCGAACAGGCGGACCTGCCCGTCGTTGTGTTCGCCGAAGGCGGCGGCGGCCGGCCGGGCGATGTGGACGGCACGGTGGTCTCCGGCCTGGACTGTATGGCCTTCGCGCTGTTCGCGTCCCTGAGCGGGAAGGTGCCGCTGGTCGGCATCGGCTCGGGGCGCTGCTTCGCCGGCAACGCCGCGCTGCTCGGCTGCTGCGACGTCATCATCGCCACGCCCGAGGCCACCATCGGCATGGGCGGCCCCGCCATGATCGAGGGCGGGGGTCTGGGCAGCTTCGCCCCGGAGGACATCGGGCCGGTCGAGGTCCAGCGGGCGAACGGCGTCATCGACCTCGAGGCCGAGCACGACGCGGACGCCGTCCGGCTGGCGCGCTCGTATCTGTCGTACTTCCAGGGCCCGGTGACGGAGTGGGAGTGCCCCGACCAGCGCCGACTGCGCCACCTCGTTCCCGAGAACCGTCGGCGGGCGTACGACGTGCGTGCGGTCATCGCCACGCTCGCCGACGCGGGCTCCGTCCTGGAGCTGCGGCGGCATTTCGGTCGCGGCGTCATCACCGCTCTGGCCCGGGTGGAGGGCCGCCCGTGCGGCATCCTCGCCAACGACCCGCGGCATCTGGGCGGCGCCATCGACTCCGACGCGGCCGACAAAGCGAGCCGCTTCCTGCAGCTGTGCGACGCGTTCGGGCTGCCGGTGGTCTCCCTGTGCGACACACCCGGGTTCATGGTCGGGCCCGAGGCGGAGAAGACCGCGACCGTGCGGCATGTCAGCCGCATGTTCGTACACGCCTCGGCGCTCACGGTGCCGTTCGGAGTGATCGTGCTGCGCAAGGGCTACGGGCTGGGCGCCCAGGCCATGGCCGGTGGCGGCTTCCGCATCCCCCGGTTCACGGTTGCGTGGCCCACGGGCGAGTTCGGGCCGATGGGCATCGAGGGTGCGGTGCGGCTGGGCTACCGCCGGGAGCTGGCGGCCATCGCGGACGCGGACGAGCGCGAGCGGGAGTTCGCCCGCAGGGTCGCGGCCGCCTACGAGCACGGCAAGGCCCTCAACGTCGCATCGGTCTTCGAGATCGACGACGTCATCGACCCGGCCGAGTCCCGACGCTGGATCAGCACACTGCTGCATGACCCTGAGCCCGGGCGGCGCGGCTCGCGCCGCTGCGTCGACACCTGGTGAAGGCCCGCCGACGCCCGGCGCGCGGCCCGTTCGTCGGAGACATGGGCGGAGTTGCCGGATGCGGTCCCTCGCCATCACCACAACGGCGGTTGGGAATCCGGTCACCACGGGATGGCCCTTGCGGGACTTGGCCCTTGGACGCTCGCCAGGATGCTCATGGGCGCCGTCGCACAGGCTGGGGGACCATCGGTGATCGTGACGGCGACCAGCGCCTGGCTTACCTGGCCGACGGCTACTACGTCTGGGCCTCCACCGGTCTCCGCCGAACTGGGCCGCTCCGCACACAACCCGAACGTGGTCAACATCCGCCTCATGGCGCCCCGCACGCTGATCCGTCAAGGCCCAGCAGGCGCAGGAGTCGCTGGTGCTCGACACCGGATGGCTCGGCGTCGGCCACGTGGACGAGTTCGTGCAGTTCCTGCCCGCCGACACCCCGCGGCTGGAAGATCGGCATCGCCGACCCGGAGGGCGCGCTCGCCCTGCTGCGCCAGGCGCAGCGCGACGGGCACGGCCAAACGAAGGTGTTCGCCATCCCCCGCTCCTACGCCTGAGGCCGCATCCGCACGATCGACCAGGCCCTGTCCGACCGGCTGTTACTCCGCGGCGAGGCCGAGGAACAGCCGGCGCGACGGGAGGGGGGTGCGTTCGTCTGGTGCCTCCGAGGCGTATGGAAAGCCGGGGATGTGGTCGCATCGAAAGACCATCTTGGTCGATATGTCGAACTTCGTTGGTGGAGCTATCGGGCGCTGGAAGAGTGAATTCGCGGCGCAAATGGTCCTGTTCGGCATTTGTCATGAGTCGCTCTCGGCTGGCAGAACAAGCATCCACGTCCGAACGGCGCCACAGCTGAAGGCCGGGGCGCCGCACGGAAAGGACTTCGCAGGATCGGTCGCCGACCGTCTGCGCACGACCGTGGGCGGCTCCCGAACCCGTGAGTGGCCGGCTGGAGGCACCCACGGGTTCGGTCCCTCGTCAGCTCCAGGGAGATGCGGTGAGCCAACTGGTGTCCGGGGCCCACGCCGTCGCGGAGTCCCAGGCGTTGGTGCCGCCATTGCTGGCTATGTAGGCCGTGTAGTTGTAGTGGCGGATGTACTTCGTCGGGAAGTTGACGGACTGGAAGGAGGTGCCGACGCCGCTGTTGCCCGTGGTGGGGCAGAAGGTGGCGTCCTTCGCGAATGCGCTGCCGCCGTCGTCGAAGTTCAGGTTGAGCTGGTAGTTGAAGTGGCGAAGGAACTGGCCGGGGTTGTTGGCGGACTCGAAGGACAGGCAGGAGGTGTTGGCCAGGCCGGCGCGGACGATCCAGGTGGCGTCGGCCTTGTCGGTGGCCGAACTGGCGGAGTTGATGCTGGAGATGACGACCTTGGTGTCGGCGTCGTTGTGGCGGAGGTAGTGCGAGGTGCAGCAGGGCGAGGTGGTGGCCTTCAGGGAGATCCGGGAGCCGGGGGTCAGTGAGCCGGTGCTGGTGGAGCCGCTGTCGTAGCCGGCGGCGGTGATGTTGGCCTGTACGGCGTCCTCGGTGGCGTCCGAGGGGTAGCCCTGGGTCATGACGCCTTCGTAGAAGGTGCCTTGGGCCCACTTGCTGTTGTCACCGCCGATACCGAGGATGATCGCGCCTTCCTTGTGCATCGGGTTGTAGCCGGAGACGGTGGGGCGTACGCCGTTGTAGAAGGTGGACAGGCTGCCCGACTGGGCGTTGCCGCCGCGGAGGGCCCACTGGTTCGGGCCGCCCTTGAGCATGGCGGTCAGGAACCGGTGGTTGACGGTCGGGTCGCCCGCGTTGAATCCGCGGTTGACCCCGGAGAACAGGCCGTTCTCCAGGTCGGCCATGACCCAGGGGCCGTTGCCGCTGCCCCAGCCCCAGCCCTTGTTGTTGCCGAAGTAGAGGGCCTCCATGTGGCCGTTGCCGGTGTCCAGGTTGTTGGTCTCGGCGTTGCCGTAGTCGAAGCAGCAGCCGCCGTTGAAGTGCTTGCCGTTGAAGATCGCGTACATGCCCTCGGGCTGGTCGCCGGTGGCGATGCCGTTGGTGTTGTTGTTCCGGTAGCCGGTGCCGGGGGCGACGTAGACGCCGTAGGCCTTGTGTCCGCCGACGGTGACGGGCGCCTCGAATGCGTTGGCGAGGTTGTCCGGCCCGCCAGCCGCTCCGCCCCCGGGTGCCTGGGTGAGGTTGTTGCCCTTGGGGGACTGGTCGTAGATGACGGTGATGATGCAGCTGGTGCCGGCGCAGAAGGAATCCTGCGCGGCGGCGTCGGCGTATCCGCCGGCGCTCAGCAGGCCGATGTCCTTGGTCGCGTTGTCGGAGGCGCGCCTGACCTGGTACAGCGGGCCGTTGTACGCTCCGTACAGGGCGCGGGTGGTGCTGTGCGCCGCAACGCAGGGGGTGCCGCCGGCGGCGTAGATGTCGCACGGCCCCTGGGTGGCGGCCTGCGAGGTGGTGGCCGTGGCGGTGAGCAGGCCGGCGGCGAGCGCGGCGGTGGCACCCGCCGCGAGCAGCGCGCGTCTGACGCTGCGTGACCACGATGGCTTGATCATGAAGAACTCCTTCACCAGGTGTGGTGTGATGTGAGCGTCGACGAACCCCCGGTGCCCGGCTGTGCGGACGGCGCGGGTTGCGTTGACACCTCCGTGCCGGTGCGGCTTCGGCCGTTTTCGGCACCGGATTCGGGGCGGGGTGCTTGTCAGCTCCGAGGGGCGGCGGCGAGCCGGCTGGTGTCCTGGCGCCACAGTGAGGTGGTGTCACAGGCGCCGGCACCCCTGTCGGTGCGGGTCAGTTGGTCACACGGAAGGTGGCGTCACTGCGGGCTGTCGCGGTGGTGATCGGGTCGAGGCGCAGCTGGTAGGCGTAGTGGCGGATGTAGCGGTCGGGGAAGTTGTACGACTGGAACGACGACCAGGTGGCGTCGGCGAGGCCGTCGGCCTTCCGGAAGGTGGCGTCCGCGGCGAACTGGCTGCTGCCGTCGTAGAGGGCGAGCTGGAAGTCGTACCTGGCGTGGCGCAGGAAGTAGCCGGGGTAGTTCACCGACTCGAAGGAGACGGTGCCGGTGCCCGCCAGGCCGGGCCTGATCCGGAACTGGGAGTCCTCGACGGGGCTGACGTTCGGGTCGATGCGCACGTCGAAGTCGATGTGGCGCACGTACCGGTCCTGGAAGTTGAACGACTGGAGCCGCTGCGCCGGGGTGTTGGGCCAGCGGGCGAGCACGCGGCTCTCCTCGGCGGCCGTGAGGGTCATGATCGCGCCGTGGCGCTTGGGGGTGCCGCCCATGTCGTAGCTGGTCGCATCCTGCGGCCGGTAGGTGCTGACGTCGAACGGGTTGGTCGTCAGGATCGGCCTGTACTCGCGTACGCCTTGGGGGTTGTTGTAGTCGATGTAGAGGGCCCACTCGTCGCGGTCCCTGAACTTCATCCAGACCGGGCCTTCGACCACGTTGCCGGTGAGGCCGATGCTGGAGAGGTTGCCGAGGTTGGTCCACGTCCCGAGGATCGAGTTGCTGCCCTCGACGTTGTTCTGGCCGTCGCCGGAGACCCGCAGGTAGCGGTAGGGGCCGGTGCCTGCGGGCACCTCGGTCATCTGGGTGTCGACGACCGGGGTGCTGCCGGGCGGGTCGATCCAGATCTGCGGGGTGGTGATGGTGCGGAAGTCCTTGGTGCGGGCGGCGTAGATGCGGTATTTGAAGATGCCGTTCACCGAGGCGTTCGTCGCCCAGTACAGGACGTAGTCGTTGGTCTCGGGGTTGAAGATCGCCTCCGGCGCCCACGCGTTCTTTCCGCCGGGGATCAGTCCGGCGGCGCCGAGCAGCCACGGCTTCGACCAGGTCACCAGGTCGGTCGACTCCCACACCACGAAGTTGGGGCTGCCGTTGGTGTACGTCGAGCCGCATCGGACGCACAGATCGGTCGCGATGATCCAGTACTTGCTGCCGTCGGGAGAGCGCACCAGTGCGGGGTCGCGCACCCCCTTCGTGCCGATCTTGGAGTTCAGGACCGGCGCTCCGCCGTTGAGGTCACTCCAGTGCAGGCCGTCCGTGCTGTGCGCGAGGTACAGCATCTGACCGGTCGCGGAGTCGCCGGTGAAGTGCACCATCAGGTAGCCGGGGTCGGCGGCGGCCGCCCGCTGGGCTGTGGTGAGGGCTTGGCCCGTGAAGAGGAGGCAGACGGCGAGCAACATCACCGTCAGCCGGGCGCGGAGCACAGACATCGGATCTCCTGTCGGGTGCAGCTGCCACCGTCGCGAAGGGGGAAAGCGAGATGGCGGGTGAAGCTCGGTCTCGGTGGGGGCAGGGCTGGACCGGTTACTGCACGATCTGGAAGGGGGCGGATCCGGGCAACGGTGCGCCTGCCGTGTGCGGCTGAGTCACGGCTGTCGCCCGGGTGGAGCGGTCGTGGTGCGGGCCGGACGAACGGTTGGCGATCGGAGCGCGCGTTGGGGGCGGCGCGGTGAGACGGGCTGTGGGTCGCCCGGCGGCGTTCCCTCCCCGCGTTGCGCAGGGAAGCGCCGTACCCAACTCGGTGTCCGACCAGCCAGGTGTGCGATATATCGAACGGTGTTCGTAAAGTCGGCTGACAGTAAGTGAGGGAAGTGGGCGGCGTCAATACATCCGACATCCGTAGTCCCTCGTCGAACAGGCCTGTCCGCCCAACAGCTCTGTCCCGTAATCGTGGTGACGAAGTGTGGTGTCCCGGCCCGCGATGGCGGGGTTGCGCGTGAGCATCTGGTTCGTGGCGCCGTCGCAGGTGCGTCGAGCTCGCTTGCGCAACCTGTGAACGGGCTGCTCCGCATGGCGGTCGACTGCACCCGGTCGACGCCAGACATCCCATAAAAGGGCGAACTGCAAGCCTTAACTGCACGGTAACTCCCAGGAGTTGAGGACTGATCCCTTGACAGTGATGGGATGTAAAGGCAATCTCCCTCCGACCCCCGGCGCGAGCGATGCGCGACGGACCACCTGCGACCACCCGGAAGGCCACCGCATGAAACTCCTACAGCGAAGCGGGATTCGAGTCGCCGGTACGGCCGCCGCCGTGCTCGCCGGCATGGGCTCGGTCAGTGCGGTGCCCGCGTCCGCCGTCACGCCGGGGAGCTGGACCTCGGTTCAGCCCGGTGTCGCTCAGACCGGCTGTGACGGCGTGCGCGCCACCGTGGCGCTGGACGCGAACGGCGCCCTCTCGCTCGGCGCGACCTGGAACTGCCGCCAAGCCCTGATGCCCGCTCCGATCGGGCTGGTGACCAGTCAGGCCGACTTCACCGCCGGACTGGAGTTCGTCAGACGCACGGACACGCCCATCTCGTACAACTACGAGGTCATGGCGGGAAAGTCCCGCATCCGGACGCGGTCCGCGACCGAGACGAGACTGGTGTTCGCGAAGGGCTCCGCGCAGATGACCGTGCATGTCCGCACGTCCGCGGATGGTATGGCGCTGCGCTACGAGCTGCCGTCGGGTGCGACGGTGCTGAGAGAGGCGACGTCGTTCGAGCTGCCGACGGACGCCCAGCTGTCCCGGCAGGTGTTCAGTCCCGATCACGAGAGGGGTTATGCGACCTCTGCGGTCGCCGACGTCCCGACGGGCTCGTATGACATGGGCATGTTCGCCCAGCAGACCAACGGTGCGCGGGTGTTGCTCGCCGAGTCCGGCGTGGACGGCAACTACTCGGGTGGCCAGTTCACCCACACCCAGGGCACCGGCCGGTTCACCGTCGCGCTCGCCGACGCGCAGATCGTGCAATCCGGCGCGTTCACCACAGCGTGGCGCACCGCCGCCATCGGCAGCACGGCGACGATCGTGGAGTCCACGCTGGTCGACGACGTCGCGCCCGCGTCGAAGATCTCCGACACCTCGTGGATCAAGCCGGGTGTCGCCGCGTGGCCGTGGCTGGACGGCATGTGGGACACCCAGCGCGACCTGACCAAGCTCAAGCAGTGGGCCGACTACGCCTCCTCGCAGGGCTGGCCCTACCTTCTGGTGGACGACGGGTGGAAGGCCAACCAGGCGATCATTCCCGAGCTCGTGACCTACGCCCGTGAGCGCGGTGTGCGGATCATGCTCTGGTACCACTGGCAGGACCTGGACACCGCCGCCGAGCGGGACGCCGAGTTCACCAAGATCACCGGGTGGGGTGTCGTCGGCGTAAAGATGGACTTCATGGGTTCCGAGACCCGGGCCCGTCAGCAGTGGTACGACGCGGCCCTGGCCGACACCGCCCGGTACAAGCTGATGGTCGACCTGCACGGCTCGCGCCTGTCCGTCGGTGTCCACCGCACCTGGCCGCACGTGCTGACCAATGAGGCCGTCCGGGGCGAGGAATACGCCGGCGGCCGGGACATCGGGCACGTGGCCGCGCTCCCGTTCACTCGCGGCGTACTGGGCCCGGCCGACTACTCGCCGTTGAGCTTCCAGCAGGGCAACCCGAACAGCGACGCCGCCGAACTCGCCCTCGGCGTACTCCTGGACAGCGGCATCATGCTGCCCGGCAGCCGAATCTCGGACTATCAGGCCCGGCCCGAGGCACAGCGGTGGCTGCGCATGCTGCCCACCGTGTGGGACGAGACGAAGTACGTCTCTGGCGACCCACTCACCGGAGGGGTCATCGCGCGCCGCAACGGCGACCGGTGGTTCGTCGGGGCTTTCAGGCGCGGCGGCGCCACCACCATCAGCTACCCGACCACGTTCCTCGGCTCCGGAACCTGGCACGCGGAAATCATCACCGACGGCGCCAACGGCCTGACCCGCACCAGCAAGGTCATCCAGGCCGGTGACACACTGAGCGTCCCGGTGGTCGCGGGCGGCGGCCATGTGGTCAGGCTGACCAAGGTCCCGGTCATCCCGACCGGGAACCGCACGGTCACCATCGCCGGCAGCAGCCACGTACTCGACGTGAAGGGCGCGAGCCTCGCGAACGACGCCGCGATCATCCGCTGGCCCAGCACCGGCGGCACCAACCAGCGCTTCGCGTTCGTGCCCCTCGGCGACGGATACACGCGGATCGTCGGCCAGGCGAGCGGCAAGGACGTCGTCATCAGGTCGGCCTCCCGCGACGCGGGCGCGAAGGCCATCCAGTACCCGTACGAAGCCAACGTGAACACCAACGACGAATGGCTGGCGGAAGACGCGGGCAACGGCCGTATCCGGCTGCTCAACCGCCACAGCGGTCTCTACCTCACCGCGGGCGGCGCCCAGGGCGACCAGTTGGAGCAACGCCCGTTCGACGGCGCCGACCACCAGATGTTCACCGTGTCCTGACGCCGCTGAATGAGACAGCCACTCAGCAGTGCATCACTGGGTCAGACCCCTGCGCCCCCTGGCCGGGGCCGTGGTCGAGGGCCACGGCCCCGGTGACGCCGGCGGTGCGGCGGTGATGGCCACGGTCACCGCGCCGTCGGACCCGCCGACCGTCAGCGGCCGGAGTCTTCCAGCCGGAACCAGGGCTTGTCGGGGACGAGTTCCCTGAGGGATCCCCCCGCCGGATCTCGAAGTCCATCGCCACCTGGAACCGGGGTGCTGCGACAGCCATCAGAACCCAAGGTTGCGGATCGGGGAGGGTGCTGGGAGGGCGCGCAGCAGCGGGATGCCGCCGAGCGGTTCGGCCGGGAAGAGATTGACGGGGTCGAGGCCGGCCCGCGGGGCGCGCATCAGTTTGGTGGCGGAGGCCTCGTCGAAGCCGGCGAAGACGACGAAACGGGCCCCGACCGCCACGGCACGGCTCACCTGCTCGGGCGTGAGGACCGTCCCGGAGCCGAAGGTCAGCCCGCCATGGGCGCCATCGTGTTGAGTACCTGCTGTGCACAACGTCGGCCGAGCCCAGGTCCGCGACGGCGAGAAGGCCGGCGTGGTCGACGGCGGACCCGTCGGCATCATCATCGCCCTCGCGCAGGCCGCCGGAGCCCATGTTCGGGTGTGGTCGACCTCAGCGCCCACGGGCGTCTGCCGGCCGAGGAGTTGAGGGCTGGCCACCTGGGCCCGGCCGCAACGAAATGCCCGAATTGGTAAGGCAGTGGACCTGCGACGTCGGGAGAAAACGCTGGAAAGGAGATGGGTGTTGGAGCTCGCAGCGGTTGCCCGGGGGCTGAATCGATCCCACCAGTAATGCGTATTCGGGAGGCGCTGTTTGCTTGCCTGCGGACCTCTCGAGTGGCGGCGCACCCTTCGCGCAGCCCCGAAACATTGCATGTCTGGCGCTGAACAATGGGGTGATAGCAATCATTTGGTACAAGAACGTGAGCCAAGAAGGAGCTTTCATCCCTGCACACCCGTTGACATCAGGGCGTCACATGGTCGAACTTCATGCGTAACGCCGCCACATGTGTAGCGGCGGCAGGGCGGCTGTCTCGGGGCCGGCGTCGTACAGGCGGGAGCCCACAAGGAGGGCCGCGCCTGAAGCACTTGGGATCGCGGGCACTCGGGCTGCCGCCCCTCCCTCGAGACCTCAAATCCACCCGAAACCGGGAGTAGACCCATGTCGTCAGAAAGAAGACTGTCCCGTCGCACGTTGCTGGGCGCCGCGGGTGCCGCTGTGGCCGCGACCGCGGTGCCAGTGATCCCCGCGTTGTCGCCTCTGGTGGCGGAGGCGGCCGCCGCGGACCCCCAGACCAACCTGGAGAAACTGGTGAACATGCGGTTCGGCATGTTCAACCACTTCAGCCTGGGCACGTTCACCAACCAGGAGTGGGCCGCCCCGAACCAGGACCCCGCCCTGTTCGCGCCCACGGCCGTGGACTGTGCCCAGTGGGCGGCCGCCGCCGCGGCGGCGAAGATGGGTTACGGCATCCTGACCACCAAGCACCACGACGGCTTTGCCCTGTGGCCGAGCGCCTACGGCACCCAGAACGTCGCGAACAGCTCCTACAAGCAGGACGTGGTGCAGGCGTACTGCGACGCCTTCCGGGCGAAGGGGCTGAGGGTCGGGTTCTACTACTCGATTTGGGACCGCACCTTCGGCGTCGAGGCGTGGGAGAGCCGGCACAAGGTGTCCGGCCTCGAGATCACCGATGCCATCCAGCCCGGCGACATGACCTTCATCCTCGGTCAGATCACCGAGCTGCTCACCAACTACGGCACCATCGACATGTTCGTCACCGACGGCTACGCCTGGCAGATGGGCCAGCAGGCCGTCTCCTACCAGCGCATCCGCGAGCATGTGAAGTCGCTCCAGCCCGACATCGTCATGATCGACCACGGTGCGCTGTCGGTACCGTTCCTCGGTGACGCGATCTACTTCGAGGAGCCGCTGGGCGTCACCGCGCCGGCCGGGAACACCTACGCCGCCACGCAGGGACAGACGATCAGCAACGGCTGGTTCTGGCATCCGACCACGCCGACCGAGAGCCTGATGAGCAAGGACGCGATCCTGTCCCATCTGGCCGACCTGGAACCGAAGTACACCTCGTTCATCCTCAACTGCCCGCCCAACCGCGACGGCAGGCTGGACACCAACATCGTCAACCGGCTCGCCGAAGTCGGGGCGGCCTGGAGCCCCAACACCTCCCGGCCACCACTGCCGACGCAGATGCTGCGCGCCGAGCACCCCGTGACGCCCGTCAGCGCCTACGCCACCGGATTCCGCACCGGCGAGGGACCGCTCAACGCCATCGACGGGCTGAGCGACAGGGGCTACGAGACCTGCTGGTCGACGTGGGGACTGCCCTCGGCCCTGCCTCACTCGATCACGATCGATCTGGGCGGGGTGTGGAGCAATGTCTCCACCCTGGAATACCTGCCCAAGCAGTGGAACCGCAGCAACACCACCGACGGCGACATCACTTCGTACACGATCTCCACCAGCACCGACGGCACGAACTTCACCCAGGTCGCCACCGGTACCTGGGCCGGCGACCGCGCCACCAAGGTGGCCGAATGGCCCGCCCGGAACGTGGGCTTCGTACGAATCCGGGCCAACGCGGCCACAGGCGGCTACGCCAACATGGGCGGCGTCAGGATCGGCGGCCGGACGGCCAAGCCTGCCCTGGTGTCCACCACGCTGCCCGGCGACGGCACGGTCTACCGGCTGGTCGCCCGGCACAGCGGCAAGGTCGCCGACGTGGAGGGCGGGGGCACCGCCAACAACACCAACGTCCTGCAGTGGCCATGGCTCAACAAGGCCAATCAGAAATGGACCTTCGCCAAGACCGGCGATGGCTACTACAAGATCAAGGGTGTGGGCAGCGGCAAGCTCATGGAGGTCGCGGGTCTCTCCCGCACCGACGGTGGCAACGTCGGCATCTGGTCGGACGCCAACGCCCCCCAGCAGCACTGGGCCGTCACGCCCACCGGTGACGGCTACTACTTCCTCGTCAACCGCTACAGCGGGCTCTGCCTCGCCGTGGACGAGGGCAGCACCGCCGACGGAGCCAACATCGAGCAGCAGCCGTACGCGTCACTGACGCGGCAGCAGTGGCAGATCATCGCCGTCTGACGATCCCGACGACGGGCGACGCCTTCACCGACGCCCGTCGGCCGGCTTTCGTACGGACCGTGAAAATGCCCGCTTCCTCCGCGGTCTGCCGTTCGCCGGCGTGGTGCGTCCCCGTTCCTCGCCCCAGGGCGTGGTCTCGATGCGATCCGGCAGCGCGGCGAGAACCGCAGGGCGATGTTGCGGGCGTGTCGGCCGCCTGGCAGGCGACGGCCGCGGTGATCCGGTGCCCGTGCTCAGCTGCGCCAGAGTGACTGAGACCATGTCGCCGATGGGCAGGCGGTCGAGTTGGTCGTCCAGCGCGAAGCGCGTGAGCCGCTTCTTCAGTTTGAGCGCGGTGGGAACCGACGAGTCGAGTCGATAGACCACCTCGGCGGATGTGACCTGCCACTGGAGCGCCTCGCCGGTGACTGCGGCGAGGCGTTCGAAGCCCCGGTCCCCGGTGCAGGAGGGGCAGTCCCCGCAGCTTGGTCTGCTGTCGTGGGACTGCCCTCTTCCGATCGGACATCTGCCTGCGCGGCAGGATGGCAGGTTACGGGAGCGTGGTCCACTTCTGGTTGTTCTGGCCGTTGCAGGTCCACAGGATGACCGCGGTGCCGTTGGCGGTGCCGGCCCCGTTGGCGTCGAGGCACAGCCCGGCGTGGACGTTGCGGATCGACCCGTCGGAGCCGACGGTCCACTTCTGGTTGTTCTGGCCGTTGCAGGGCCAGATGATGACCGGCGTGCCGTTGGTGGTGCCCTGGTTGGAGGCGTCCAGGCACTTGTCGCCGTAGACGCGGATCTCGCCGCCGGCCCAGGTGGTCCACAGCTGGTTCGCGGCGGTGTGGCAGTCCCAGATCAGCGTCTTCGTCCCGGCTGCGGTGGAGGCGTTGTCCACGTCGAGGCAGCGGCCGGACCCGCTACCGCGCAGGCGTGCGGTGGTGGCGGCCAGGGGGCTGCCGCCGGTCACCTTGAACACGGCGACGCCGTGCGCGGGGACGCTGGCCGAGATCTGGCCGGCCGTGTTCGACGTGCCGCCGGTCCATAGGTCGGTGAGGGTGAACGAGCCGCCGGACAGGCCGACTTGCGCGGCCGTGGTGGTGAGGGTCGCGGTGCCCTCTCCGCGGTTGAACAGGCCGACGGCGACCGAGCCGTCGGACAGGGGCTTGGCGAACACCTCGGTGCTGCCGTCGTCGCGCACCCTGCGTCCGCCCGCGCCCAGCGAGTCCTGGTTGACCGCCAGCAGGCGCGGGTTGCGCAGGATGGCGCTCACGTCGGCGGACATGGTGCGGATGTCGTTGCCGGCCATGAGCGGTGCGCCCATCAGTGCCCACAGGGCGAAGTGGGAGCGGGACTCGGTCAGTGACAGGCCGGGGCGGCCGACGACCAGCATGTCGGGGTCGTTCCAGTGTCCGGGGCCCGACTGAGCCGCCAGGGGCGCGGTGACGTCCAGGACGTTGCCGACGCCCATCGGGTAGCTGTTGGTGTTGCCGTTCTGCCAGATGTCGAGCAGGTCCTCGGTCGTCCGCCACAGGTCGGCGACCTCGCCCCAGTTGTAGCTGGCGCCGGTGGGGGCGTGGAAGCTGTTCGGGTTGATGCTGTAGACGATCGGCCGCCCGGTGGCGCGCAGGGCGTCGCGCATGATCGTGAACTGCGCGATCTGCTCGCTCAGGGTGCCGCTGCCGGAACACCAGTCGTACTTGAGGTAGTCCACGCCCCATGAGGCGAATGTGGCGGCGTCCTGGGTCTCGTGGCCCTTGCTGCCGGTGGAGCCGGGGTAGGTGCCCACGCCCTGCGCGCACGTGCGCTCGCCCGGCGCCTGGTAGATGCCGAACTTCAGGCCCTTGCCGTGGATGTAGTCTCCGAGCGCCTTCATCCCGCTGGGGAACTTGGTCGGGTTGGCCCGCAGGTTGCCTGCCGCGTCGCGCTGCGGGTCGAACCAGCAGTCGTCGACCACCACGTACTGGTAGCCCGCGTCCTTCATGCCCGAGGACACCATCACGTCGGCGGCCTGGCGGACCTGCGCCTCGGTGATCCCGCACCCGAAGCTGTTCCAACTGTTCCACCCCAGCGGCGGGGTGAGCGCGGGGCTGCCCGGTGCGGCCTCGGCGGTCGTGCCGGCGGAGGCGGTGACGCAGGCGGTGAGCGTCAGTGCGGTGGCTGTGAGGAGACGCAGCAGTCGTCTGTGTACGCGAACCATGGAAGGTTCCTTCCTGGGAGACAAGGCGGACGCGGCTTGTGACCGTGCCTGACAGGCACGGTCACAAGCTTCTGGTCGTGTGCCCGCGGGTCAGCGCTGCAGGGTGAGCAGGCCCGGCCGGTACGGCAGTTGCACGTAGGGAGTGCCCGACGGTGTGTCGGGGGACAGGCCCTGGTAGAGGAACTGCAGGTTGCAGGGGTCGATGGTCATGGTCTGGTCGGGGTTGTTGCGGACCAGGTCACCGTGGCTGATGTCGTTGGTCCAGGTGGCACCGCTGTTGGCCTTGCCGGCGAAGGGGTTGCTCTCGGTGGCGGCCTGCGGGGTCCACGGACCGTTCAGGCCGGAGGCCGTGAACGAGCGGAAGAAGCGCTGCTCGCTCGCACCCCGCGCCTCAACGATCATGAGGTACTGGTTCTGGCCCTGGACCTTGTAGACCTGCGGCGCCTCGAACAGGTTCTTCACCGTGTCGCTCATGACCGTCGTGTACGTCGAGCCGAAGCTGGCCGGGAAGTTCCCGATCGGCATGGTCGACTTGTAGATCTCGCCGTTGTCACCGGCGAAGAACATGTACATGTTCTGGTCGTCGGCGATCAGGGTCGGGTCGATCGCGCTGCCGTTGGGGACGCTGCCGGTGAACAGCGGCTGCGGCGCGGACCAGCCGTTGGCGTTGGTGGGGTCGCTCGACGTGCGGTAGACGAAGGGCCATTGGGTACCCCACCCATTTGAGGTCAGTACCCAGATGTTCTTGGGCGCGAAGTAGAACAGCGTGGGAGCCACCGCGCCTTGGCTCATGCCGTTCTGGGTGGCCGAGGTCATGTCGGACCAGTTCGTGAAGGGACTGAACATCATCGAGTGCCATCCCGATTCCGAAGCGTACGTCCCGTAGACCAGGTGCCTGCCGTTGTACGTCACGGTGGTGAAGTCCTTCAGCGAGTACCACCCGTTCGACGGTTGCGCCAACGGACCCGTCGACGTCCACCGGTACGTCGAGGGAAGAGCACACGTGCCGCCCGGCGGCGCGGACAGCCCGGTCCACTTCTGGTTGCTGCCGCCGTTGCAATTCCAAAGCTGCACCGCAGTGCCGTTGGCCGTGGCGCCGCCGCTGACGTCCAGGCACAGCCCGGACTCCACGGCGACGATCGTGCCGTCGGCGTTGACCCGCCACTGCTGGTTCGTACCGCCGTTACAGGCCCAGATCACCGGTCGGGTACCGGCCGTGGTGGCGTGGCCCGGAACATCCAGGCACTTGTTGCCGTACACGGTCAGCTGGTTGGTGTCCGTCAGCGTCCACTGCTGGTTGGATCCGCCCCAGCAGTCCCAGATCTGCAGGTTCGTGCCGTCGGTCTGGCTGGCGCCGGGCACATCGAGGCATCGGTCGGAAGCGACACCGCGCACGGCGCCGGTGGTGGCCGCCTGAGCCGGGTTGGCGACGAGCGTCGCCGCCGAAGCGACCAAAGCCGCGAGCAGCACAGACAGATGTCGGCGGCTGAAAGTACGTCTGAGCATGGGGACCTCATTCCTTGGGTGAGCGGTTCCGGTTGGCCCCGCCAGAGGCTGTCCGGACTGATGTGCTGCGACCCGACCCTGGTGTTCGGAATGCCGAATTGCGGTCGAAGAGCCGAGCGAGCTGAAGGGCGGAGAGCGACCAAGACCTGGTTCCGCGGCGGACTCAGTTCCTCAAGATGCGCCACCGGTTGTCGGCAGTGCCGTCGTCCGAGTCCTGCACGGCGAACGCACCGACAGCGGTGGAGTTGTTCGCGATGGCGAGCAACTTGCCGCTGTGCTCGTTGCGGATCTTGTAGGTCCCGTCTCCCTGGTCGAGCAGCGTCCACCTGTGGTCGGCGGTGCCGTTGTCCGACCACTGCAGGACGGTCGCGTCGTCTGCCGTGGACATGTTCAAGACGCCGAGCACCTTGCCGCTGTGGGCGTTGCGGAAGCGGAACCCGTTTCCGTCGGTGATCATGTGCCAGTCGTGGTCGGCGGTGCCGTTGTCCGACCACTGCAGCGCGCGGCCACCGTCGGTCGTGGACATGTTCTGGATGCCCAGCAGGAGACCGCTGGCCACGTTGACGAGACGGAAGGTGCCGCTGGCGTTCCAGTAGACGGTGTAGTTGTGGCCGTGTGCGTCGTGGAACGGGCCCAGGTTGACGGTGGAGCCGTTGGCGGTGGCGGTGAAAGCGAGCGAACTGCTGCTGGTTCGTGTGATCGAGGACGTGTTCAGCGAGGGGAGGGAGCTGAGCGCGGAGTTGCCGTAGTTGCCGGACAGGACCACCGGGCCGTAGGTGATCGCGGCGACGTTGGCGTTGTCGTTGGCCGCTCGCATGATGACCCGCATGGGCAGGCGGACGGTGACCGTATCGCCGGAGGTCCAGGAGCGGGTCAGGGTGGCGTAGCTGCCCGGCGTGGTGGTGATGTTCTGCGCGACGCCGTTGACGCTGATGGTGGCCCCGGTGGTCCAGCCCGGGATGCGGATGCGCATCGCCCACGTTCCGCTGACGCTGCCGGTGACCTGAAGGGTCGTCGTGTCGCTGACAGGGTAGGTCGTCGTCTGGGTGACGGTGATACCGCGCTCCGTCCAGGTGAGCACCGACGGCACGAACATGTTCACGGTCAGCGTGGTGTCGTTGTGGAAGTAGATGGAGTCCATCAGCCTGGTGTGCATCTCCAGGCCCGTGCCCTGGCAGCACCAGAAGGTGCCGTAGTCGGTGCTCCAGGTGCCGCCGCCCAACGCCGGGCCCACGCCGCGTCGGCCTCCCGGTCTGAGGGGGGTGAAGTAGGTGACGTGGCCGTGGTCGTCGGCAGGGTTCTGCTGGCCGATGATCTGGTTCAGCCACGCCCGCTCGTAGTAGTCGAAGAGCGCGGCGCGGTTCGGGTCGAGCGTGAACAGCTCCCGGGTGAGGGTGAGCATGTTGATGGTGTTGCAGCTTTCGCACGTGTCGTTGGTCAGGTAGCCGGAGATGGCGTTCGGGGCGCGGAAGTGCTCCGCCTGGCTGTTGCCTCCGATGGCGTAGGTGTGCGCGTTGACGGTGATGTTCCAGGCGTTGGTGGCGATGTCCCGGTACCGGGTGGTGCCGGTGGCCTTGTACTCCCGGGCGGCCCCGATCCACTTGGGTACCTGGGTGTTGGCGTGAATTCCGTTGAGCTGGTCTTGGTTGGCGGCGAGGGGGTCGAAGACCGCGGCGTGGTCGAAGCGCTGGGCGACGGTGAGCCACCGCGCGTCGCCTGTCTGCTGGTAGAGATCGGTCAGCACGGCGTTCATGCCGCCGAACTCGATGCGCAGCATGGTCTGCATCTGCTGGGTGGTCAGCCGGCCGGTGCGCCAGTCGACCCATCCGGCCAGGGCGAGGAGCACGTCCCGGGCTTGTGTGCTGCCGATGTGGCGCCATACGTCCAGCAGGCCGGTGAGGGTCTTGTGGATGGTGTAGTAGAGCACCTCGCCACTGGTTCCCTGCTCGAGAGCAGTGAAGTTGGACTCGGGGTAGCCGGAGAGGTACCCGGGATTGAAACCGGCTGCGCTGTTGTTGGCCTGGCACTTGGCCAGTTCCGCGACCATGTAGGTGGCCTTGTCCCGGCAGGTGGTGTCCCCGGTCACGGCGTACGACTGTGCCCATGCCGTGAGGAAGTGCCCCTGGATGTGGGTGCGGAAGCCGAAGTTCGGCGCGTCCCAGCCGCCGTTGGCGGCCGCACCGTTGGTGGACAGCCGATGGTTGGCGCGGAAGTTGTACAGCAGCCGGTCGACATCGACGAACCGCAGGTAGTTCTGCGTACGGTTCTGGTTGTCCAGCCACCGGCTTGCGGTGAGCCGGACCCGGCCGAGTTCGAAGGGGTGCGCCAAGACTCCGATGTCGGCCCTTGCGGGAGGGATGGCCGCGTGGGCGGGAGAACTGCCGACGAAGGAACCGGTGGCTGAGGCGGCGACGGTGGCCCCGGCTGCTTGCAGGAGGCGCCGTCTGCTGACGAAGGAAGACATCTTGCACCTTTCGGTGACGAGAGCGCTGCTTGGTCGTTGGTGTGTCGGCTCACATGTTCTGCGGTCGGGTGCAGCCGTCACCGGCTTGTGTGCTGCCGATGTGGCGCGGCGATCGGCGCCCTTGCTCGAGCGTGCAAGGCCCCCTTCAGAGGCCCTAGTTGGTGACGCGGTGGAAGGTCCAGCGCTGGTTGGAGCTGCCGACGTCGCGGTACTGGATCAGTGCGACACCGTCGGCCGTGCTGCCTCCCTTGACGTCGAGGACCTTGCCGCTGTTGCGGTTGACCAGGGCGAACTCGCCGCCGGTCTGCGGGCGCAGCTGCCATTGCTGGCTCGTGCGGCCGTCGGCGGTCATCTGCACGACCGCCGCGCCGTCCGCGGTGGAGGACCCTGTTACGTCGAGCACCTTGCCGCTGTTGACGCAGGTGATGGTGTGGTAGCCGTCCCCGGTGGACTGGAAGGCCCACTGCTGGTTCGGTTTGCCGTTGTCGGGCCACTGGATCACGGCGGCGCCGTCCGCCTTCGAGGCGCCGGAGACGTCGGCGACCTTGCCGCTGCGCACGCTGACGCACTTGTAGGCCCTGGTGGGTGCGATGGTGTACTGCACCGAGTCGACGTCGACGTAGCCGGCGTTGTTGGGGTTGTAGGTGTAGAGGCCGACCCGGTCGCCGCGGTAGCCGCCCCAGGTGAGCTGGTAGGTGCCGCCGAACGAGGTGAACGTGTTTCCGTCGAGGCTGTAGGAGAACCGGCTGACCCCGCCCACGTCCCAGGTGGTGCGCAGCCACACGGCGTTCTGCGTGATCGCCGGGCCGTTGGTCAGGGTGCCGCCGGCGTTGTGCGCGATCGTGGTGGTGGTGCCGGTGCGGCGGACGCCCAGCCCCGCGTAGGTGGCGGCGTAGTGGCACAGTCCGGCGTGCTGGCCGTCGGCGAGGCCGGCCAGTTCCAGGCGGACGGTGACCGTCGCGCCGCCCGCGGTGCGCAGCACCCGTTGGGTGAGGGTGTTGCCGGCCTTGGTCAGGTTGTCGGTGGCCAGCGGGGCGAACGCCTTCAACCGCAGGAAGCCGGGGCGTTCGGTCAGCGACCAGTGGTCCGCGCGCGGCTGGTAGTGCCATTCCCACTGCGGCTTGAGGCGGGTGTCGGTGAACAGGTCGCTGGTCACCACGGGGGGCAGCGCGTCCAGCGGCAGCCCGGGTGTGCCGCCGGCGGGGACCTGGCCGGTCCAGACCATGGTGCCGATGCCGTCCGCGCCCACCTGGCCCAGGATGGGCCAGCCGTCGACCCAGGTCACCGGCAGCAGGGACAGCGGCCGGCCCTCCCAGTCGCCGTGGCCGTGATGGGTCACGAAGTACCAGGCGCCGTCCGGAGTCTGCACCAGGCCGCCCTGGTTGGGCTCGCGGTCCACCGAGGCGTTGACGTGCTCCAGCTGGCGGGTCTCGTAGGGGCCGTAGAGGCTGGAGCCGCGGTTCATCATGAGCACCCGGCCCTCGGACTTCACCTCGCTGTAGAGGTGGTAGTACAGGGCGTTGATCTTGTACAGCTTGTTGGCCTCGCTGCCCGGCGACTGGTGGATGACCGTGGACGGACCGACCAGCGACGTGCCGTCCGCGGACAGCTTGAACAGGTGGATCTTGTAGCTGTCCGCGTAGTGCGTGGTGACCAGGTAGCCCTGTCCGTCGTCGTCCCAGAACGGGCACGGGTCGTCCCAGCCGGAGGTCCGCCACACCGCCGTCAGCGGATCCCACGGCCCGGACGGCGAGGGGGCCGACGTCATGAAGAAGCCCTCGTCGGGGGTGTTGAAGTACACCCAGTACCGCCCCGCGTGGTAGCGGAGGGCCCCGGCCCACACGCCACGGCCGTAGCGGTTCATCCGGTCCCAGTTCAGCAGCGGTCCGATGCTGGTGAGATCGTCGACCGCGCCGCCGAGCGTGCGCCAGTTGACCAGGTCCTTGGAGTGCAGCACGGCCACGCCGGGGGAGTACCCGAACGTGCTGGTGATGCCGTAGTAGTCGGCGCCGACCCGGATGCAGTCCCAGTCGCTGAAGTCGCCCGGGAGGATGGGGTTGACGTAGGTGCCGTCGCCCTGGTCGCCCCACTTACCGGCCGAAAGCGCGGCTGCCGCCGCCTTGCTCGACGGCAGCAGACCCGGCAGCATGAGCGCCCCGGTGCCCACCACGGCGAGGCGACCGAGCTGTCGTCTGGTGATGTCCACGATCTGTCCTTTGTTCAGAGGCGTCGCATGTATAGGCGGCTCTTCGCGCGAAACACGGCCTCGCACAGACACCGGGACGGTCCGGAAAGCGCCGTCACCGTGCCAGGCGGTCCCGGTGCCTTCCTGGGTGAGCCAGTGGGCTCACGACCGTAAAGCCACCTCCTGCCCCTGCGGGCGCCTGTGCCGGCGATCCGGCACGCTTCCGGATTGCTCTATCCCTGCCGCATGAACCGGGAGTACGCCTCCCGCTCCCGACTCGGCTTTTCGGGCCCTGAGGGATCCTGTCCCGCCGGGTCTCGAAGCCCATCACCCCCTGAACCGGGGTTTTGCGACAACCAACAGGTGTGCGTCGGAGCCGTTTTTTGGTGATGATGTCGAGGCAGCGGTTCGGCTGCTGTCCGGCGACCTGGGCGCCGTTCGCGCCGGGCGGCGAGCGGAACGCGATGGCCGGCGAAGTTCGGTGCCCAGGCGCGGAGTTGGAGAACGACAGGGTGTTCGATGATCCGTCGGCCAGGGAGAGCTCGACCGAGACGGTGCCGGGCGTGATCCACGAACCGGTCGGCGGGCTCCCGGCTCTGGATGCCGATGAGGTCGGCGGGGGGCGGTCATCAGCAGCCCGGCACGGACCGGGGCATCTCTGCACAGACGTCTTGCGCCTGGAAAACGCGCGGTTCGGGGCATGGGGGGAGTTCCTTCCGGAGGCGGGACCGCTCTCGCACCGCGAATGACCGATATTCCGAACGTAGGTCGAATTGCCGGACAGGGTCGGCGCCGAACGTAAAGGGTTCCCCGTACGGAAGTCAATGTGTGTGTCAGTACGGCTTCTTCGTTATCCGGGCGGCGCGAAATGCGCCGGAACGGAACTCGTCGGAAACATTGACGGAGCCACGGCTCTAACCTATCTTCTGCTCGAAGTTCCGCACGCTGGTCGGCATTTCGAACAATCGCATCCCTTGTCACGGCGATCGGCCGAGCGGACTGGCCGGGCCGGGAGGAAGAGTTGAACAGAGCCGTAAGAACGCTGCTCGCCCTGCTGGGCCCGCTGCTGCTGGTCCTGCTGGGTGGCGCCCTCTTTCAGAGCACCGCCTCCGCCGCCGCCCCGCCGGCCGGGCAGGCCACGCGGTACACGATGACCGCGTTCACCAACAGCAGTGAGTCGAACCTGTACGTGTACGACTCGCCGGACGCCACCGGATTCACGCTGCAGAAGGGCCCCGCCTACACCCCGCCGTCCGGTCTGATCCGGGACCCCAGCATCTTCAAGCACACCGACGGCTTCTACTACCTCACTTACACCACCAACTGGACCGGGAACACGATCGGCTTCGCCCGCAGCGCCGACCGGGTGAACTGGACGTTCCTGTACAACTACACGATCCCGATCAGCGGGCTGACCCGCACCTGGGCGCCCGAGTGGTTCATCGACACCGACGGCAGCGTCAACATCATCGTGTCCCTGACGACGGCGAGCACCGCCACCGCCTTCACCCCCTACAAGATCACGGCGACCAACTCCGCGCTGACCACTTGGTCCGCGCCCACCCAGCTGTCCGGTATCGGCCCGAACTACATCGACACCTTCATCGTCAAGGTCGGCTCCACCTACCACGCGTTCACCAAGAACGAGACGACGAAGTACATCGAATACGCCACGGCCTCCAGCCTCACCGGCCCCTACACCCTGCGGAAGACGGGCGACTGGGCCGGATTCGGCAGCTGGGTCGAGGGCCCGGCCCTGGTCCAGCTCGACAACGGCGGCTGGCGTATCTACTACGACGGCTACCGTGCCGGGAAGTACTGGTACAGCGACAGCTACGACAACTTCGCCACCTGGTCCACGCCCACCGAGGTGCCCGGGCTGTCCGGCTTCATCCGCCACGCCACCGTGCTGAAGGAGACGGTCCCCGGCGGTGTCACCCTGCCCACCGGCACCACCAGGTCACTGCGGTCGGTCAACTACCCCGACCGGTACGCCGTGGTGCGCTCCGACAGCCTCGGCTACATCGACCCGGTGAGCACCTCCAGCAGCACCGCCGTCAAGCAGAGCGCCACCTTCACCGTCGTACCCGGCCTCGCCGACGCCAACTGCTACTCCTTCCGCGACTCCTCCGGCCGCTATATGCGCCACTGGGACTTCCGGATCCGCTTCGACAGCAGCAACGGCACCGACACCTTCAAGAAGGACGCCACCTACTGCGCCCGCCCGGGCGCAGCCTCCGGTTCCGTCCGCCTGGAGTCGTACAACTACCCCGGCCGCTATATCCGCCACTACAACTACGCACTGCGCGTGGACCCCTACCAGAACACCGACACGTTCCGCGCCGACAGCTCCTTCACGGTGGTCAGCCCCTGGGCCTGACCTGTGCCGCCAACCCGGTTTGAGCATCGGGGCGTTGCAGCCCCACAGGTGCCTGCCACCGATGTTCTCCCGGGATCTGAGCCCGGAGAGGGCCCAGATCCCGGGAGCCGGTGTCATCCGGCGGTCAGAGTGGTCCACTTCTGGTTGGCGCCGCCGTTGCAGTCCCACAGCACGAGCTGTGTGCCGTCGGTCGTGGAGGAGCCCGGAACATCGAGGCAGCGGCCGGAGGCGGGGTTGCGGTAGCCGCCGTTGTAGGGCTGCCAGACCTGGTTGGGGCCACCGTGGCAGGCCCAGATCTGCACCTCGGTGCCGTTGGCGGTGCCCCAGCCGGCCGCGTCGAGGCACTTGCCCAGGGAGCGCAGAGTGCCGTCGGTGTAGGCGGACCAGTACTGGTTGGCACTGTCGCCGCAGCTCCACGTCTGACGGCAGCCGTGCGGTCTTTTGAAGGCGGCGTCGGCCTTGCTCGCGACCGAGCTCGACCGGCCGTCAAAACGCTCATAGCGTTCATCGACGAGTTCAAGAAGGTGTTCGGAGTCGAGCCGATCTGCCGTGTGCTGTCCAGCTCCGCGGAATGGGTGGATCGGTTTAACCTCCAGAATCTGTATTCCACCGATCGGTGCCGTTCCGTCCGCCGAACGCGAGGTCGACTACTACGCTCAACGTCAGCCCCAACCGGTAGCCGGACCCAACTCCTAGAGCCTCTACTCGTCCCGGAGCGGTTCAGTTCGTGCAGGTGGGCGGGCTGCCCGCGAGGAGATTCACCGTCTAGTTGATCACTCAACGAGTGGTTACCGGTGAGTCTGGTGACCAACTCCCGCCCGCTCGAGCCTTTCTGATGATTACACGTGTCGTGGAGATCGTTACGTAGTCGGCTTCCTATGTCCAAGTCGGTGTCAGCCTTGCTAGATTGATGCCTGCACCTCCGAGACGAAGTCGGGCAGGTTCCGCAGCTCACGGAGGCGGAATTTTCCCTTATGCCTTCATCAAGGCCTTCTTTGGGTGCCTGAAAACAGTTGCGGCTGAGTTTCGCTGTTTCCAGCCACGCTTCACGCCAATGCCTTTCGGTATCCAAACCCCCAACACACTGGAAAGCGCACGCAAGTGATGAGATCCCTTCAGCGATTCGGCCCTCCACTGGCCATCTCTGCCATGACGGTCGTGCTGACTACGCCCGGACTGGCCACCGCCGACCAGCCGACCGGCGCCAAGGACACCACGTACTACATCTCGCTCGGTGACTCCCTGGCCACCGGCTACCAGCCGGACGTCGACAAGGACACCGACGTCGCCTACACCGACCAGCTCTACGCGCAGCTCAAGCAGCGCACCCCCGGGCTGAAGCACATACGCCTCGGCTGCACCGCTGAGACCACCGAGTCTCTGATCAGCGGCGGAAAGTGCGACTACCCGAACGCCAAGTCCCAACTGGACGCCGCCCTGCAGGCCATGGCCCAGCACCAGGGCAAGGTCGCCTACGTGACCCTCAGCGTGGGCGCGAACGACATCCTCCTCAACTGCGTCAGCCCGGCCGGCACCCTCGACGGGGCGTGCCTGAACAGCGCGAGCCAGACCATGGCAAAGAACCTCGCCCAGATCGCGGGCGCGCTCCGCAAGGCGGGCGCGAACAACACACAGTTCGTGGGCTCGACGTACCACAACCCGTTCCTGGGGGCCTGGCTGCAGGGCGCCCCGGGGCAGCAGGCCGCCAAGGAGTCGGCACCCCTGGTCAAGGCCGCCAATACGGGGATCACCCAGGTGTACCAGTCCACCGGCTTCAAGGTGGCGGACGTGGCCGGGGCGTTCTCCTCGGACGACTTCACCACCCAGGTGAACGTGCCCGGGGCGGGCGAGGTGCCGGTGAACGTGGCCAAGATCTGCCAGCTGACCTGGGCGTGCACGAAGAAGGACCCGCACCCCAACGCCGACGGCCACAATGTGATCGCAGGCGCCTTCGCGGCGGAGCTCGCCGACAACGATGCGCCCGGTACGGGGGAGTCCCCGTCCCCCAGTGAGTCGGCCATACCCGGTGCGGGTGAGTCCCCGAGCCCCAGCGAGTCGGCCACGTCCGAGCCCGGCACGGACACGGGGGCGAACGACCCGACCACGAACGGAGATCTCGCCGAGACCGGCGCGTCGAGCAGCACTCCCGTCCTTGCGGGTGCCGGTCTCGCGGTCGTGGCGGTCGGCACCACCGCGATCTACTTCGCGCGCAGGCGCCGTACGGGCGAGGAGAGCTGACGGACAGTCAGTAGATCGAACCTGAGCAGCAGGCCGCTCGCGGTGTCGCGGGCGGCCTGTTCGGCTCGGCTACGGACCGCTGGTCTGCAGACCCCTGCCTTGCCGGGAAGTGACGCGGCCTACGTCTCGTGCGTTCACTCGCGTTCACTCGCGTTCACCCGTCCAGCCTCCCCCTCGCTTGTGGCTACCCGAAACGGGGAACCAGTGTGCCCAACACCGTT
The DNA here is from genome assembly GCF_040782645.1 of Streptomyces sp. HUAS ZL42. Taxonomy (GTDB): domain Bacteria; phylum Actinomycetota; class Actinomycetes; order Streptomycetales; family Streptomycetaceae; genus Streptomyces. The sequence continues at coordinate 352,501 of NZ_CP160403.1, read as the reverse complement.
CGGGGCACACGGCTGAGCACGGGTCCTGGAAGCAGGACTCAGGCCCGCTCAGTCTCTAGGAACGGTGCGTTGCGGTGGACCACGCGGATCTTTCGGCGCGAGCGTGACGAAGGTCGGGAGCACGAGTATGGGCCGACGGATTGTCGGCTATCCGGTGAGTGCCTGGGTTCCTATGACGGCGAGGAGCGCGAGGCGTTCGGCGTCCTGGCTGCCGGGTTCGGCTGTGTAGATCATGATGCGCAGGTCGTTGCCGGCGACGAAGAGTACGTCGCAGTCCAGCGTGAGAGCGCCGACGTGGGGGTGGTCGATGGTCTTGCGGGCCGACTGGTGCTGGCCGACGGCACCGGATTCCCAGAGATCGTCGAACTCGGCGCTTTTGAGGCGCAGTTGGGAGATGAGGTGTTGCAGTCGCTGATCGGCCGGGTATCGGCCTGTTGTTCGGCGCAGGTCGGCGACCTGCGCGGCACGTAGTGCGCCCCGGGATTCGGGGGTGTGACGTACGCGAGTGCCGGTGCCGAGGAAATTGCGCCACACGGCGTTGAGGTCGTTGCCGTGCCATTCCCCCATCAGCGCCGTGTACAGCGGGTTGGCGAGCAGCTGGGTCCATGCGGCGTCGAAGACCACGACGGGTGTGCCGGTGAGCCGGTCCAGCATCCGCTGGACGCTGGGCGTGATGTACGCCGGGACCTTCTCCGGGCCCGGGGGAGCGAGACCGGCGAGCTGGAAGAGATGGGCGCGCCCGCCGCTGGTGAGCCGCAGGGCCCGGGCGAGGGCTTCGACGACCTGCGCGGAGGGGCTGGTGGCCCGGCCCTGTTCGAGACGGGTGACGTAGTCGACGGAGATACCGGCCAGCTGGGCCAGCTCTTCGCGCCGCAACCCCGCGGCGCGCCGGTGGCCGCCTGCCGGAAGGCCCGCCGTCTCGGGCGAGACCTGATCACGCCAGCGCCGCAGGGCTGCGCCGAGTTCTGTCGTTGCCATACCGGACAGTCTGGCTTACGTGCTGCAAGGCGCGCCTGGTACTGGCAGTCCTATGAAGACGGGTCTACTGCCTGTTCCTGTGTTCTTTGCCCATCGTGGAGGGCATGACAGCGAGAGGAACATCTGCCGCCCCCGCGGTGGGCTGGATCGGACTGGGCGACCTGGGCCTGCCGATGGCGAGGGCCATCGCCGAAGCCGGTTTCCCCCTGCACACCTGGGCCCGGCGGCCCGTTTCCCTGGATGGGCTGAGCGGTGTGCCGCACGTCCGCCACAACGACATCAAGGACCTGGCCGCCGCGAGCGACATCGTCGCGCTGTGCGTCGGCACGGACGATGACGTTCTGCGGGTGGCCGAGCAGTTGCTGGACGGGCTGCGTCCGGGGGCGGTCGTCGTCAATCACGGCACGGGTCTGCCCAGCGTCGCCGTGCAGCTCACCGAGATGTGCGGCACGGCTGGCGTCGAGGTCCTGGACGCCCCGGTCAGCGGCGGCCGGCCAGCTGCTGAAGAGCACCGGCTGACCACCATGGTCGGCGGACCGCAGCCGGTGGCCGAGCGGTGCGAGAAGGTCTTCACCTCCTTCTCCCGCCACGTTGTCCACCTCGGTGCCGCAGGGGCCGGGCAGACGGCGAAGCTGTTCAACAACGCGCTGCTGATGCTGAACCAGGCCGCCATCGGGGACATCGTCGACCTGGCCACCCAGCTGAAGCTGAACGTGCCCCAGCTGGTCGAGGTGCTGAAACTGGGCAGCGCCTCCAGCGCCGCCCTGACCCTGCTGAACACCATGGTCACCCCGGACACCGTCCAGCACCTCTCCGCCGTCGAGGCGCTGGACATGGAGCTGTTCGATCAGGCCATGGGTGAGGCGGGCATCGACTGCGCCCCTGTCACCGCACGGGGACTCACCGGTGCCCGCGGGCTGCCCGGCCTCTTGGGTCGGCTCAACCCCTGACATTCCTCTTCACCTCACACGTCGACAAAGGACAAAAGGCCCGTCATGAGCGCAGAAGACGTCGCGCAGCTGGTGCTGCGTGAGCGGCAGAGCCGGGATCGCGGCTGGTACGAGGAGATGGCGGCCTGCTTCGCCGAGGACTCGGTCGTAAAGATGAGCTGGTTCTCCGGCAGCGGCGCCGGCTTCGTCCGGGCGACCCGAGACATGGCCGACCGCGGCGACCTTGCGGTCCACCGCCTGGGCCCGCCGACCGTGCGCATCCATCAGGACCGCGCGCTGGTGGAGCTGCCGCTGGTCATCGAGCGGCGTATCGACGTCGACGGGGTCGAGGCCGACATTGCTTCCGCCTGCCGCTCGCAGTACCGCGCCCAGTACGGCACTGACGGGGTGTGGCGCATCGTGCGGATCACGTCGGTCTACGAGAAGGACTCCCTCACCCCGGCCCTGCCCCACACCCGCCTGGACATCGACCCGCAGGCCCTGGCCACTTACCGACCCTCCTACCGGTGCCTGGCCTGGGACCTGAACCGCAAGGGCTACCAGGTCGGCGACGACCACCTCGGCGACGACCGGCCCGAGGCCGTCCAGGCCCAGTACCGGGAAGAAATGACCTGGCTCCACGCATGCCGCACCCCGGCCACCACGACCGGCGGCCGAAAGGGCCGATCCGCATGAGCAGGGAACAGCGCGTTCGGGTCGACGCGATGCTGAGGCGGCCCCGCCGCGGGGGCCCGCAGTCGGTCGAGGCGTTCAGAGACCGATTCAGGTCGACGATGGCACAGATGATCGTGCCGGGCGGCATCCGCACCACGCGGACGACGCTCGCAGGCCGACCCGCACTGCACGTCGCCCCGGACCAGCACCGCGACAACCACCCGCGCCGCGGGACGATCCTGTACTTCCACGGCGGCGGCTGGGTGGCAGGCTCCCCTCAGACCGCGCTGTCGATGACCGGACACCTCGTGGCCAAAACCGGGTTCACGTCGTACTCGCTGGACTACCGGCTTGCCCCCGAGCACCCGTTCCCGGCCGCGATCGACGACGCGCTGAGCGCCTACCGCGCCCTCCTCGACAGCGGACAGGACCCTTCGGCCATCGCGTTCGCCGGGGACTCCGCCGGCGGCGCCCTCACCGTCACCACCTGCCTCGCCGCCCGCGACACAGGGCTCCCGCTGCCCGCCGCGATCGTGGCCTTCTCGCCCTCCCTGGACGCCACCGGGTCGGGCGAGAGCATGGACACCAAGGCGGGTATCGACCCGATCTTCACCCGCGATTATCTCAAGGAAACCATCGCGCCCCTGTACCTCGCGGGTCAGGACCCACGCCAGCCGCTGGTGAGCCCGGCCCTGTCCGCCGACCCGACCGGCTTCCCACCGATGCTCCTCCAAGCGGGCACGAACGAGGTCCTCCTGGACGACTCGACCCGCATGGCCGCCCGCGCCCGCGCCGCCGGCGTGAGTGTGATCCTCGACATCACCGCCGACGTGCCCCACGTCTTCCAGTCCTTCGCCGGCGTTCTCGACGAGGCAGACGAGGCACTGGAGCGCGCAGCCCTCTTTCTTACCCAGCACGTCCGCAGCACCGAACCGGCGGCCGTGCCGGCGTGGTAAGGCCCGGAGCCGCCCGGCCCTCCAGCGGGCGAGCTCCGGTCCGGGCCGATTGAAGGCCCGAACCGTTGTCAATGGCCCAGGGAGCTGGGCGAGCAAGGAAGGAAGACAGATGACCACCACACCGCCCTCAGGGGTGCAGGCATGACCGCATCGCAGCCTCGCGTCCTGGTCACCGGCGGGTCCGGCTTCATCGCCGGACACTGCATTCTCCAACTGCTGGAGCAGGGATACCCGGTGCGCACGACTGTGCGCAGCCTCGGGCGCGAGTCCGAGGTCCGGGCGCAGCTCAGCGACGCCGGGATGGTGAACGGCGGCGCGTTGAGTTTCGTGTCGGCGGACCTCATGAGTGACGCAGGGTGGGCCGATGCCGTCGCCGGGTGCGACTTTGTGCTGCATGTGGCCTCTCCCGTGCACGTGGAGCATGTCGAAAACGAGGACGATGTCATCGTTCCGGCGCGTGAGGGCACTCTGCGTGTGCTGCGTGCAGCACGCGATGCCGGTGTCAAACGAGTTGTCCTCACCTCTGCCTTCCATGCGGTCGCCTACGGATACCCGCGCACCGACCACCAGTTCACCGAGGAGGACTGGAGCGTCCTCGACGGGCCAGGCGCCACCGCGTACACCAAGAGCAAGACGCTCTCCGAGCGCGCCGCGTGGGATTTCATCGACGCCGAGGGCGGTTCGACGGAACTCGCCACGATCCTTCCCGTCGCCGTCATGGGACCCGTGATGGGCCAGGCAATCTCCGGATCGAACCACCTCATCCAGCGCATCCTCGAGGGGGCGATGCCCGGCTATCCCGATCTGTGGATCCCGATCGTCGACGTACGCGATGTGGCAAGCGCGCACCTGCTGGCCATGACCACCCCTGAAGCTGCCGGTCAGCGCTTCCTCACCGCCGGCGAACCAGCGATCTCGATGAAACAGATCGGTGCCATCCTCACAGCCAACCTCGGAGACGCAGCCAAGCACGTACCCGCCCGGTCCATCCCCAGCGCCGTGATCCGCATGGTTTCCCTCTTCAACAAGGAGCTCCGTACGCTCGTCCCCGACCTCGGCTTCGCCAGGAAGACGACCAGCGCAAAAGCCCACCACGTGCTGGGATGGCAGCCCCGCAACAGTCCCGAGGCCGCCATCCTCGCAACCGCCGAGAGCCTGATCAGGAAGGAACCCGTAAAAGCGTGACCTGGCCGCACTTCGCCGGCGCGAGGTGGGCTGAGCCGGTTCAGGCAACGGCAGTTGCCTGCCGCCGGGCGGAGAATCGGAGGCGACTACTCATGTTCAGCCTCATCTCGCTGTAGGGCCGAAGGCGCGTCCAGAACAGTGGGATGAGCGCGCGGCGGTTTTCGTCGGTGAGGCGGCCTGCTCATTCGGTGTCGTCCAGAGCGAGAACCTCGAACTCCGGCGCCGCCTCGGTTTTCGGTACACCTCTACGAGGTCCACGGGCGCTGGACATGCCGTTCGCCACGCCGGTGGGCAAGCCGTCCGCCGCTGACTCCAAGAGCGACTGACCCGTCCACCGCCGAGCCGCTCCCGCGGGGCACTCCCCCCGTAACGCCGCCGCGGGAGCTTCCCGGGTGCCGGACCCCGTCCCCCACGGGCCCGGCACCCGGCCCAGCGCCGCACCGAATCCACCCGGGCGGCGCACGACGCCATCCGGGATGTGATTGTCAGCGGCCTGCAGATGCGGCAGCCCGTCGCCTGGAACGGTCCCTTCGCCATGAACACCTGCGGCGAACTCCTGCAGATGCTCGACGACTTCCGGGCCGGACGGCTCGGCAGGGTCCGAGACCTCCTGACACGGATCTCTTACGAGACTTCCTGGGCCGCTACCTGCTCAACCTCACCACCAGCGGCCCTGCCAGAGCCTGCGCTCACTGCGCGCCCCAAGCCGTCGAGGACACCGACGACGAGGTCCAGTGCGCTTCTTGAGGGCAGGGGAATAATTCCGATTGCGGAACCTGGCGGACGATGGGCCAGGCCCTGCTGATCCTGGCCGACAAGGGCCACATCGCGGCCGACCTCGACCGCTTCCTCGTCGCCCACGGCACCAGCCTGCTGCGGCCCTCTTACCGCAACCGCGGCACCCCCTGCCCCGGGGGGACCCTGCTCAAAACGGTCCGCCAGCTGATCGAGTCGGTCAGGGGTCAGCTCGACCTCGAACAACACGGCGGCCGCACCATCGAAGGCATCGGCGTCCGAGTGGCCGAGCGGATCCTGGCGATGACCTGCGCGATCGGGCACACGGCCACCCATAACAAGGTCAACGATCGCCTACGATCACTGAGCCACATTGGAACTATTCGTCTCGGGTCGTCTAGGGTCCTCAAATGCGTGGTGACGACATATCCGAGCGCAAGAGCACCTTCGTAGACGCGCCCAGCGCCGATGCGGCGCGGCGTCGCAGATGGCTGGTGAGCTGTTCAATCGCCGTGATCGTAGCGGTGGGGGTGGGCTGGTACGCGTGGCCGACCAGCCAGGAGCTGAGTGCCGACCCCCACGTGCGTAACCCGGGCAAGGAACAGCCGATCTGCGCCTCGTCGGACGGGCGGACGCTGTATGCAGACGTGGACGGCGACGGCATGGTGGACGAGGTGCACGACAGCAAGGACCGTGACGGGCGCACGGTCGTCACGTTCGAGGGACCGGGCAACAAGCAGGTCCGGCACTCCGTGTGGTCGATCGTCACCACGGCGGCGGGGCGCAGGAAGGCCCATGCGTCGCCCGAGGAGGGATTCCGGGCGGCGTTCGGAGATTTCGACAACGACGCCCGCGTGGACATGGCTGTCACGTATACCGCACGAGACAAGGGCGACGATCCAGTCGACTCGATGAGTATGCACGAAGTGCGCTGGGGGCCGCTGGGCCGTGACCTCAAGGGCAAGAGCCGGGGTTCGATCCGGATGAGTCACGGCTACTACATCGACGGTTTGCGTGCGGTGGCGGGCAACCGGTACGGCGCCGGCGCCAACCACGCCTCCGCACGGCTGCTGATTCACCAGACGACCGGTGACGGTGCATTCGAGACATACGAAGGACAGAAACTCGGTCATGATCTGGTGGTGCCGGATGAGCCGTTGCCCCGATGGGGACAGGAATTCGCCGAGCAAAAGGACGGGTGGACGGACCTGGGCGAGTGCCCGGCATCACCACGAAGCACGGCAACCGGCCCCTAGCGGCCCAGGTGACGCCAACAGGACCACCAAACACCAGCTTCGAGATTCGGCGACATGGGGCGTCTTGTCGCAGCGGGTGGCCCGCCCGAGCCGACTCTCGGCTGCTGGAGGGCTCTGGCGTCGAGACCGGCAGTCCGCGGGTCCCCGTTTCACACAGAGCTCGCCGGGCAGGGCCGTGTGCTGGCGTTCGGCGGCGTCGATGGCGGCTTCGGCCAGGGCCCGGACGCCTCGGACCTTGCTGTTGCCCAGCCAGGTGGTCAGTCGCCGGGTGCCGACGCGACGCAGTGCAGCGGGTGTCTGGTACCCCGTCAGCAGCACCAGCGGCCCGAGGTTGCTCAGTTCCAAGGCCCGTTCCAGGGCTGGGAAGATGCTGGTCAGCGAAGTGCGCAGGCGGTTGAGAGTCCGGGTGCGGTCGGCCACCAGATTGGACCGGAGGCCGGTACGGACCCGCAGCTCGACGGCGTGCTCGTCGTCCGGCCGCAGATCCGTCAAGTCCCGTCGCATCCGGGCCTGATCCGCGACAACGGTGGCGTCCTTGGCATCGGTTTTCCCCGTGCCTCGGTAGCCGGCCGAGGCACGGTTGAAGGCCATGTCCTACTCAGCGATGTACGACGCGGTACTCGCGGCTCCTCATCAGCGGTCAGGCCGTCGTGAGACACCGGGCGGCCAGGTTGGGGGAGCCATCAAGGGCGACCCTACAAAAGTCATACCCGGTGTCTCTGGGCCTCCAGACCCTACAAGTGGCCTTGATCAACCCGAGCAAGAAGGGAGGACCCTACGAATGGCTCGCTCATCCAGATCAACAAGGTAGGGAGGACTGACGCGTGCCTTGCCGACGCCTTCTGCGCCGCCGCCGAGATACCCGCTGGGCCCCGTTCACTGTGGTCAGCAGTCGGATGCCGGACAAGAAACCGGCCTCATCGTCGATCGCCTGATCGCCGGCCGGTCACGGCTGATGAACCGGGTCGAGCGGGGCGAGGGAGCCTGGGAAGAGGTACTTCTTCTCCGGGGCGGTGGTGCTGTGGGCCCATGCATCGAAGAAGCCCGTGAGGTCCTTGCCGGAGACTTCCTCGGCGAGCGCCTCGAACTGCGGCCAGGACGCGTTGCCGTAGCGGTGTTCGCGCGACCACCGATTGAGGGTGGCGAAGAACGCCGGGTCGCCGACCGTGCGGCGCAGGGCGTGCACCATCATGGAGCCCTTGTCGTAGAGGGCGCCGTCCAGTTCGCGGCCCTGGCCGGGGTCGTACAGCTTCGTCGTCCAGAAGGCGGGGTCGGCTGTGCTCTGCTCGACCATGGCGCGGTAGAAGCCGTTGTCCAGGTCGTCTCCAAATTTCTCGTACCACAGCTGGACGGCGTACTGGGCGAAGCACTCGGCCAGGCAACCGTCGCGCCAGTCGGAGAGGGAGACGCTGTTGCCGAACCACTGGTGTGCGTTCTCGTGGACCATGGAGACCTCGAAGAATTTCCTGTGATACGTCGGGCGGCTCTGTGTCTCCAGGGCGAGGGGACCGCTGCCGTCGTCGCCGGCGATGACGATCCCGCCGGCCGAGGAGAAGGGGTATGGGCCGAACTTCGAGGCCAGGAAGTCGATGACCTCCGGCAGCAGTGCCTCCGTCCCTGGGTCGACGGTGGCCCCGGGGCTGTAGGCGTGGATGACGGGGGTGCCGTCGGAGAGTTCCGAGGTGCGCACCGTGAACTTGTCGATGGCGATGGTGCTGAGGAATGTGGCCATTGGCCGGTCCTCGTACCAGCGGAACGTGGTCGTGCCCCGGCCGGTGGTGGTGGCGCCCGGCCTCCCGTTGCCGACCACCGTCCAGCCGTCGGGGACCGTGGCCGTGAGCCGGAAGGTCGCCTTGTCCGAAGGGTGGTCGTTGGCCGGGTACCAGGCTGTGGCGGAGTGCGGCTCGCCCGTCACGTTGGCGCCGCCGTCGGCGAGGGTGTGCCAACCCTCGCCGACCGGTTCGCCGGAGTAGCGGACGCGTACCGAGAAGCGCGCGTTCTGCGCGAGCGGCCGGGCGGGGGTGATGACGATTTCGTGCGCGCCCTCGCGGGAGACGGCGCGGGCGGGTACGCCGTTCACCGTGACGGAGGTGACCTGGAAGCCGTCCAGGTCGAGGTGGAACCGGTCCAGGTCCTGCTTCGCGACGGCCTGCACCGTGGTGTCGCCCTCCAGATGTCGGGGGCGGGCCGGGTCGTAGTTCACGTGTACGTCGTACTGGGTGGCGTCATAGCCGGAGTTGCCGTCGTCGGGGTAGTACGGGTCTCCGGCGCCCGGGCCGCCGGGGTCGGCGGAGGCGGGCAGGGCGGTGAGCACGATGCCGACGGCCACGGCCGTGGCCAGGGCGGTGGTGCGGCGGTGCTGTTTCCGGCGGGTGGGCATGCAACTGCTCCTTCGGGACGCTCGGGGGCGTGCGGGGCGTGCGGGGCGTGCGGGGCGTGCGCGTGCGGGGCGTGCGGGGCGGAGGTGTCGAGGCGCCGGGCGGGGTCAGCGGCGTGCGGCGAGCTGCCAGACGGTGCTGATGAAGGCGTTGGTGCTGATGGTCTCGGTCTGCGGGTCCACGTTCTCGACGCGGTCGCACGCGGCGTGGTAGCAGTCGTCGATCCCCGTGGAGAAGCCGCCCACCGGGATGCCGGCGTCGCCGAACGACACGTGGTCGCTGCCGCCGATGCCGATTCCGATCGTGGTCAGGTCCCGGGCCGTGAAGTACCCCTCGAACGCGTCGGCCGCCGCCGGGTCGTCGCGGACGACGAGCCACCGCCGGTTGCCCTTCGTGCCGGCCATGTCCATGTTCAGGTAGACGTCGATCCGGTCGCGGTGGGCGGCGGTCAGGTCCCGCACATAGGCACGTGATCCCACCATGCCGGCCTCCTCAGCACCCCACCAGGCGAAACGCAGATGGCGGACGGGCGTGAGGCCCGCCTTGGACACCTTGAGGGCGGTGGCGAGCAGGGCAGCGGAGCCGGAGCCGTTGTCGTTGATGCCGGGGCCGGACTCCACGCTGTCGAGATGCGCTCCGGAGAGCACCACACGCTCGGGATCGCCCCCGGGCCAGTCCGCGATGAGGTTGTAGCCGGTGGTGCCGTCGTGCGTAAAGCGGTGCAGTGTGGTGCGGAAGCCGGCCGTGTCCAGTACGGCCTTCACATAGGCGACCGAGTCGCGATAGCCGCGGGTTCCGTGGGCACGGTTGCCCCCGGAGCGGTCCGCGATTCGTTGCAGGGCGTCGAGGTGCGGCATGACCTCGTCCGCGGTGACAACGGGCGGGGTGAGGTCCGCGCTGGGTTCGGCGGCGGCGACGGGGACGCCCACGGTGAGACCCACGAGGACGGCGTGCAGGCCGAGGACCGCGGCCGCGCGGCGGAGGCGGGACGACGTGCGGGACCGGGGTGTGCGGGGGGCGGATGTGCGACGGCCGGCGGCACGGCGGCCTGGCGTGCTGATCGAGTGCATCGGTTCGGCTCTCTCCGGGGTGAGGTGATGGCGGGTGCGCCCGGGCGCCGGGCGCGGTGGATCACGAGGGATGTCGGCCGGTCGGGCGGTGACGTGCGGGATAGGGCGATTGCGGTGCCCCGGGCCCCGGGCCCCGGACAGAGAGACGTGGGGCAGTGAGACCGGTTGCAAAGAGATCGCAAAGTGCCTTGGGTTGTTTTCCTGTCGCACACGGCCACTTGGTGGTGAGCCCGGTCACCGGAGGGTGTGGATACCGGCGCGTGGGACAGCCAGTAACCGGCCATTCCGCCGAGGGTGTTGGCGATGAGGTCGTTGACCTACGCTGCGGGGGCGAAGTCGTGCCGCAGCATGGCTCGGGTTTCCAGTGGGGTGAGGTACCTGAAACCCGGGGTGCTTGCGGAGCCTGGTGCGGTGGTACGCCGTTGTGAAATTGAGGCAGGGCAACGCCGCGTACGGCTTCTTGGGACTGGCACGTGGGACGAGCGACAGGCCAAGGGCTCGGCGTTCTCCTATTGGCTCGCTGACGGCTCGACTCGCGCCGAGGTCGGTGTCGGTGGCGATGTGTATTCCTGTGACGGGGTCGGTTCCGCCGTAGGTTCGTGGGTGGGGCGGACCGTCGAGTTGCTCGGGTTGCGGGACTCGTCGGTCCCCGGGGGTGCCGGTACGGACGGGCTCGGGGACGCCGGCGGGGTCGCGGGCGGCGGCGGGCTGCTCGCAGGCGGCGGGGCCAGCGGGACCGTCGGCGAGGTAGGTGTGCTGGGGGCTGTCAGATGGAGCGGCAGGGCGATGAGGGCGGCGACAGCGGAGGCCAGGCCGACGCCGACCGCTGCGCGGAGCACTCGGCGGCGGGTCGCGGTGCGGCGGATGGTCTTGTAGCGGCCGGGGGGCGGAGCGAGATAGTCGGAGGTGGGCCGGAGGATTACCGCGAGGGGGTCGTCGGGGCTGTGACCCGGGCGGTCGTCAAAGGGTGCGGTCAAGGCTTCTCCTCAGGTGGACGCGGAGCAGTTCGCGGGCCGCGTGGAGGTCGGCCTTGACGGTTCCTTCCTTGCGTCCGGTCAGCACGGACACCTCGCGGATCGGCATGTCAGCGTAGTAGTGAAGGAGGATCGGGATGCGGAGTCGTTCCGGCAGCGACTGCACCAGCAGGCGTACCGACGGGTCGGCCTGTTCGGGGTGGGGGCGGACGGCGATCTCCGTCGTCACGCGGTGCATGGCCTTGCGCTCGCGCTCCAGCTTGCGCCAGTGGTCCCGGACGAGGTTGGCCGCGGTGACGTAGAGGAAGCCGCGGGGTTCCTCCACCTTCGTCCATCGGGCCCAAAGCCGGGTGAACGCTTCCGAGGCGATCTCGTGAGCCGTCTCGTCGTCGTCGACGAGGCGGCGGCACCAGCCGGCGAGGCGCGGGTAGAGGGCGGCGAACAGCTCGGACGCTGCCTTGTCGCGGGACCGTTTCAACGCTCTCCAGGGTCGTGGGGGCGGTCGGAGAAGAGAGTGCCGGGCCGTCGGCGTACGTTCCTCGGGCCCGGGATTCCTTCTACGGGCGGGTCAGGGGGTCGTGGCGCTGAGTTCGGCGAAAACGATGACGTTGTCGCGGTACTCGTTGCCGGTGCGGGGGCCGCCGCACGTGATCAGCCGCAACTCCGGTTGGTTCACGTCCCCATAGACGTCGTGCGCCGGGAAGTCCGCCTTGGCGACCGTCCGTACGGCGCTGACGGCGAACACCGCCGCCGTGCGGTTCTCCAGACGCGCCTCGATCCGGTCGCCCTGGTGCAGGCGGGACAGGTGGCGGAAGACGCCGTCCCCGAACGTGCCGACGGTGACATGGCCGAGGATCACCGACGGACCGATCTGCCCCGGTGTCGGCGAGTGCCGGTACCAGCCCGCCCGGTCGTGTGCCGTGATCGGGGGCACCTCCACGCTGCCGTCGGCCGCCAAACCCAGCCGGATGACCGGGGTGTCGACGTCGATGGCGGGGATGCGCAGCCCGACCGGCACCGAAGGCCGCAGGGACTGGCCCGAGTTCGCGGAGCGCCGATGCCGTCGAGAACCGCTGGAGCCTGCGGTCGCGTCCTCGCCAACATTCCCGTGACCGCGGCATCCCACGAGCAGGGAGCCCAGCGCCGCCGTGGTGAACGCGCGCCTGGAAAGCGGGGTCATGCCCCGGAAGCCCGCCGACGCCGTACGACGTAGAACGCCGTGCCCGCGGCGAGCACCGCGCCGGCGCCCCCGCCGACCAACGCGCCGTTGGTCCCGGACTCCGACGACGCTTTCGTCACTCCGGTGTCGGGCGCGCCGCTCGGGACCACGGAGACCTGGCCCGAGACCGGCTCTCGGGTCAGCTCGGTACCGGGAGCCGAGGGGGCGGGCGTCGGCGTTCGGGTCGGTTCAGCGCTCGGACTCGGGGCGACCGTGGCGGTCGGGATGGGCGACGGCCCGTCCGCGAACGCGGGCGCGGTGCTCGCCAGTACGGCGGTGCAGACAAGTGGAAGGGCACTGAGGACAGTTCGGCGCATCGGATCGCTCTCTCTTCTTCGGTTCGCCCGGTACCTGAAGTACGCGGCGGACTGACTGACGGATCGAGCGGAGAGACGAGGCGGCTGCGAAGCGGGTTGCAAAGAGATGGCAAAGCCGCCATGGGCTCGTCCCGGCAGACGGAGGTGCCCGGCCCGGTCAACCGGGTCTGGCGGTCAGGCCGTCGTGCAGGTCCCGCCGCTCAGGGTGAAAGTGGTCGGGGCCGTATTCGTGGTGCCCCCGGCCCCGGTGAAGCCGCCGCGCAACGGCGGATCATTCGGCTACCGGAGCACCCAGCAGGCTTCTGACGCCCCACAGGACTGACAGTGATGATTGTTGTGGCTCCGCCCGGAGATCTGACCCCAGGACTCACGGGCGCTTCGGCTGTCCTTCAGTGGATTTGTCGGTCGTCCGGGCGGAGCCACACCGCGCGGCTGCTGGTTGGCGGCGGCGCGCTGTCAAGGAGCCCTGCGGGTCAGTGCTGCCCGGTCAAAGGTCCCCTGTCTTGTCCGTCTACCTGACCGGCACGCGCCCTGCCACATGCGTCGTGCGGACGTTCGATCGAGGGCTCAGTGTGCGACATCGAAGGTGGCGGCGCGGGGCACGAACGTCGAGTTCCCGTCCGCGGCCACCGCCAGAGCCGAGACGTACCAGGTGCCTTTGGCCAGTTCGGCCGCCTCCCGCTCCGTGACCTTCAGCGCGTAGGGCGTGTAGGTGCAGTGGGTCGTCTCGTCCGAGGAGCTCTGGCACTTGGCGCTCTCCGCTGAGCGCAGCTCCGCCTCGGTCGGCTCGAGCTTCGAACTCGCGGGCCAGGCGAGGACCTTGAGGTCCCTGATGTTCGAGTCGTCGCTGACGTCCACGGTGTAGGTGAACGAGCCCGCGTTGCCGTCGGACGGAGCCACGTAGCGGGCCGAGCTGTTCTCCATGGTCGGCTCAGTCGGGCCCGAGGCCAGGGCGGAGCCGCAGGCGGTCACTCCGGCGAGGGCTGCGGCACTGATGAGTGACGAGAAGAGAATGCGCTTGGACATGGGGGGTCCCCCTCGGGTTCGTTGGAGAGTCGGAAGCGCGGAAAAGGCGCGCTGAAGGCGCGGAAGAACCGCTGGTAAAACCGGTCTTGGAGTTGGTCGTAGAAGCCGTGGCCGACCGCGCTCTTGATGTGATCGAGCCTATGGCCGCAGTGTGGCGCCGTCCTCCCGCTGCGGGACGATTGGCGCCTCCAACCGCGGCTAGAGGCTCTGCAACCCAGGTAAGAGACCGGAATCCGCCTCCAGCTGGAGCCGGGCCGCTCACCTGCGGCCTAGCCTTGATCCGTTATGAATCGAACCGATGACCGGCTGCTCCCGGTCCTGCTGATCTGCGCCCAGGCCGTGGTGTGGCCCGGGGCAGCGCTGGTGCGTGGGGCGGTTCCGCCCGCGTCCGCCCTGTTGTTGGCGGCCCTGGTCGTCAGCGTGGTGACGGCCGCGCTCGTCCTGCGCCGCGTTCGCCCGGTGGCCACGCTCGTCGTGGTCGCCGCCGCGTGCGCGCTGGGTGCCGGGCCGCTGCCCGCGGGGGCGACGGCGGTGCTCGGCACCGCGGGTGTCGCGCTGGCCCTGTTCACCGTGGGGACCGAACGCCACGCCTTCACGGCAGTGTTGTGCGTGGTGGCGCTCGCGGCCTGGCAGCTCCTGCAGGACATCAACCTGCACGGGCTCAGCGACCGCAACGGACTCGATCTCGTCCTGACCGCGGTGCTGTACGCCGGCACGTGCGGCGCCGGTCTCCTCGTACGTCGTCGCAGTCGCGCGCGGCAAGCGGCCGAACAACTGCTGAAGCGGGCCGAGTCCGAGCGTCACCGGCTCCCTGCGGCGGAACGGCGGCGTATGGAGAGGGAGTTGCACGACGTCAGCGCCCACCATCTGACGGCCGTGGTGGTCACGGCGGGGGCTGCTCTCGGGCTGCGTGAACATCGTCCCGAAATGGCCCAGGAGGCGCTGGAGTTCGCCGTCGAGGCCGGCCGCGAGGTCACCCGCGCGCTGGGCGCGGTACGGGCCCCGGCGCCCCCCCGCGAGGACCTCCCGTCACCGGAGGAACGGCTGCGGGACCTTGTCGCGGGATTCCGGCGCCTGGACCAGCAGGTCGACTGTGAGATCGATCCCCTGCCGGACGGCACCGTCGCGGACGCGGCGTACGGCATCGTGCGCGAGGCGCTGACCAACGTGGCACGGCACGCACCCGGTGCGCACACCAGGGTGCGGGTCGGGTACGGCGACACCCGCACCGACGTCGTGGTCACGAGCGCGGCACCGCCGGCCGGTGCGGTGGCGTACGGGGCGGGGCTCGGCGGCGGTCGCGGTCAGGGCTTCCTGCGGTCCCGGGCCCGGGAGGCGGGCGGCACCCTGACCACCGGCCCGACGGCGGAGGGCGGTTGGGAGGTCCGCGCGGTCCTGCCGGGCCGGACCGCAGGCCCGGTGGAGCGGTGCGTTCCGCGGAGCCACCGCCTGGCGCAGCTGACGGTCGCCGTCGGCCTGGTCGTACAGCCGCTGCTCCCGGCGCTGGTCATCCGGGCGCAGGACGCGTCGAGCGGGACGCGGGTGTCCGCGGGCGTGCTCTTCGCGCTGCTGGCTGCGGCACAGGCCATCGCACTGCTGTGGCTGCGCCGGGCACCCCGTGCGGCCCACGGGGTCCTGTTGGGTCTGGCCCCGCTGTGGCCGGTGGCGATGGCCACGGGCGAGTACACCGGTCCGGTGATCCTGCCGCCCGCGCTGAGCCTGCTTGCGACCTGCGCGGCGCTCGCGGCGGACGCGGCCCGCACGGCCGCCGGTCCGTCCCCTGCCGCAAGGCGCCCGCGCGTGTCCCTGCCGGCTCGCCCGTTCAGGCCCCGGTCGTTCCTCCCGATCGCCGCCGTGGCGGCGCACGCGGCAGCCGCGTCGGCAGCCGTGCTGGACCACGGCACGACGGTTCCCGTCTGGGTCGTCGCAGCGTCGGCGACGGGCGCGGCGTGCCTCGCGGTCGGTGCGGCCCGCTGGGCCGGTGCCCTGCGCGGGCGGGGCGACCGGGCCGACTGGGGCGCGCGGGACGAACGCCTCGCCGCCTTCACCGAGGAGGCCGTCCGGGACGCGTGGGCCGAGCGACGCAGGATCGCCGCCGGACTGGAGAGCACTGTGCTCTCACGCACCGCCGACATGGTCGCGGAGGCGGAGGCGGGCCGGCTCGACGTGACCGCCGAACGCGCCCGCGAGGCCCTGGCCGCGATGCGCGCTCTGCTCGATGCGGTCCGGGACGGCGAGAACGGGCCAGAGCTGCGGCCGCAGCCCACCCTCCAGGCGCTCGACCTGCTCGGCCAGCAACTCCGGGCCACCGGCCGTGACATCGAGATACGGCTGACCGACCGCGTACCGGAACGACTGCCCACCGCCGTCGACCTGGCCGCCTACCATGCTGCCGAGACGGTGCTCGCGGCCAGCGGCGAAGAGTCGGCGGTGCTCGAACTCGACGCGGAGGACGGTACGTTGACGCTCACCGCCACCGGGGTGCCCCGCGCCGCCGACCCCGTCGTACGGGAGCGGCTGACCATGCGGGTCTCGGCACTCGGCGGCACCCTGACCACGGGCCCGCAGGGCGCGGTCCGCCTCCGGCTGCCACTCGCGCTCGCGCCGGACAACCCGCATATCCCGGACAACGAGGAGAGAGAACGATGAGCCTCAAGGTGCTGGTCGTCGACGACCAGGGCATCGTACGGGCGGGGTTCGCCGCCGTGATCGACGCCGAGGAGGACATGACGGTCGTCGGCGAGGTCGCCGACGGCGCCGCCGCGGTACGGCTCGCCGAGGAGCTGGCACCTGACGTGGTCGTCATGGACGTACGCATGCCCGAACTGGACGGCATCGCCGCCACCCGCATCATCACCGGCCGCCAGGACGCACCCCGGGTCCTCGTCCTGACCACCTTCGACCTGGACGCCTACGTCTTCGACGCACTGCGTGCCGGAGCCTCGGGCTTCCTCCTCAAGGACGTGCACCCCTCCGAACTGCTCCAGGGCATCCGGGTGGTGGCGGCCGGCGAGAGCGTGCTCGCCCCGTCCGCGACCCGCCGCCTCATCGGCCACTACGCCTCCGGACCGGGCACCACGGCCCCGGCCGGGAGCACCCCTGAACTGGACACCCTGACCAGCAGCCAGCGCACGGTCCTCATCCTCGTCGCAACCGGCCTCACCAACGCGGAGATCGCCGAGCAACTCAGCATCACAGTAGGCACCGTGAAGTCCCACGTGAACGCGGTGCTCCGCAAACTCGGCCTGCGCGACCGCGTACAGGCCACGATCCTCGCCTACGACCTCGGCCTGGCCCGGCCGAACCCACCCGGCACCCACCTCTGACCACCACGAACGCAGCCAAGGAGCCCCTCCCCATGACCGACCGATCCTTCACCCGCAGCCTACGCCGCACTCACAGCGAGGTCGCCGTCCTCGTCTATCTGGCGATCTGTGCCGTCCTGCTCGTGTGGGCCCTCGTGGTGACCGTGAGCGACGACTCGGGCGAGTCCATGGCCGGCGTCATCCCGCTGCTCGCCACCGCCCCGGCCAGCCTCGTCCTCCTCGCGCTGCCCGACGACCCCGTGTGGTTCATCACTGCCGTCGCCATCGGGGCGGAGGTCAACGCCGCGGTCATCGGATGGTGCGCCCGCGCCCTGCGCCGCGGCGACGGGCCGGATCCCGCGTCCTGAGCCTCGGCAGCACCTGCGGGAAGCTGCTCACCAACTGGGCCGGGCAGTCGCCACGCCTGGGCCATGAGGTCCGCCCCGCGCAGATGGCAGGCGAGGCGTGCACGAGAGTCGAACTCGCGCTCTCAGCTTGGAAAGCGACGGCGCTTGGGCTGGCCGTATGGCTCCGACGTGCGCAGATAGCCTGTGTTTGGGTGGTCGTGAGGGTCGAATCGCACCGCTGTTGACCCTGGTCGTCCGCTCTTATGGGCACGCTCTGGGCACGGGGCGCGGGGCGCGGGAGGACCGGCGGGCGAGAGCGCATGCGCGGACGGGCATGGGCCGGGCTCGGCCGGACGTCGAGTTGGGGAAGACCCTCGCGCGTGCACAGAGCTTGGGTGACGCCCGTTTCCGCTGCAAGGCCGATGGTCGCGGCTCCTCGGAACGGCCGACGCTCGCCTTGCCCGTTGTGAGGGCCGCCGGCGTCAGCGCCGTCACGGCCGCCGGCATGACGACCTTGAGAGGAACGACAGACGAGGCGTGAACCGTCGGGCCCATGGCGATCTTCTCCGGGCGGTGCCGCACCACCGGGAACTTGAGAGTCCGCTCGGGTAGCGCATCATGGGCGGTGGCCTTCATGAGCGCTCCTTGCCCGAACCATGAGCAAACGATGACGGCGGGCGGTTGGGCGCTTGGGGGCTGTTGTGCTGGGGGCATGAACAGCAACTACAAGTCCCGTTCCCGTGCTCCTCACCGCATGGCCCGTCCCGCCCTGATTGCGGTCGCCGCAGCCGTTGCGCTCGGCCTCACCTTGGTCGGATGCGGCGAGAAGGGCCTCGGCGTCAGGGACGAGGGGATGAGCAAGGAGACGACGAGCACCGGTGTGAAGGTGCTGTGGCTGGGCGACTCCATCGCGGGGGCCGAGGCTCCCGCGCTGAACGCGGCCCTGAAGGCCAGTGGTGTGGAGTTCAAGGACTCCTCTTCGGACGGTGGGGGCACGATCGTCAATAGCGGCGAGGAGATTACGCAGATGATCTCCGGCGCTACGTGGAAGCAACTGGGCAAGGACATCGAGTCGTTCCGTCCCACCGTGATCGCCTACCAAGTCACGACGTACGACTGGGGAAGCAAGGATCAGCAGCGGGCTGCCTACGAGAAGGTCGTAGACACGGCCAAGGACGCCGGGGCCAAGGTGGTGCTCGTTTCGTCCCCGCCCATCAAGATCGACGGGTTCTACAAGCAGCACGAGGCGCAGATGCGTACCGCTCCCAGGGCAGCCGCGGAAGTCGCCGGCAAGAGCGGTGGCACGGTGACGTTCTTCGACGCCTCGCAGTTGTGGGGCACGGATGCCTCGGTTCAGAAGGCGCAGCGCGCCCCGGACGGAGTCCACAACTGCCAGCAGGGAGCGGCCGCCTTCGCCAAGTGGTTCACCGAGAAGCTCGGCAAGCAGGAGAGCTTCACGCCGGCGTCGGTGGACTCCTGGGCCCAGAAGTCCTGGACCGGCGACGAGCGATACGGCAAGCTCCGCTGTGCCGGGTGAGGAAACGGCCGACTTCATGCCGTCGCATCTTCCGTTGCCCGCGCCTGTGGGCGGCCGCGCGGTGCCGGCCCGGCACCGGGCGGCGCGCCCCAGCGGGGTGGGCCGCGCGCACATAGCCGCCCTCGATGGGCTGCGCGGGTTCGCGGTCGCTGGCGTGCTGCTCTTCCACGCCGGGCATCTACGCGGCGGGTTTCTCGGCGTCGACCTGTTCTTCGTACTGTCCGGGTTCCTGATCACCGGGCTGCTGCTCGGCGAGGCGACGGGGCGCGGCCGGATCGGCCTGGCTGCGTTCTGGGGCCGCCGTGCCCGCCGCCTGCTGCCCGCTCTCGTCTGTGTGGTTGTCGTGACCGTATCGGCCACGTGGGTGTGGGGGAGCACGGAGCATCTGCGCTTCGCGCTCGACGACATGCCCTGGGTCGGGGCCCAGGCGGTCAACTGGCACTACATCACGGAGCAGATCGGCTACTGGAACGCCTCCGACACCCGCGTCTTCGCCCACCTGTGGAGCATTGGCGTGGAGTGGCAGTTCTACTTGGCCTGGCCGCTGGTGGTGGCAGTGGCCGCCCGGGGGCGGCGTGGTGAGCGTGTCGTGGCCTCGCTCGCCGTGGTGGGTGCCCTGGTCTCTCTCGCTCTGACCGTCTCGCTCGGTGCCGCCGTGGACACCACCCGCGCCTACGAGGGCACCGACACCCGTGGCGCCGCCCTGCTGCTCGGGGCGCTCACGGCGACCGCGCCGGTGCGGAACCTCGTGCGCCGGGTGCCGCGCCGCGCGGCCGACCTGGTGTGCCTGGTCCTGGGGTGCGGGCTGGCGGTGGCGTGGGCGGTGACCGGGGGCGAGAAGGCGCCCCTGCTCTTCCAGGGCGGGCTCCTCGTCCACTCCCTGACCGCGGCCGTGCTGATCGTCCTGATGGCCCATGTGCCGGGCACCTGGGCAGCACGGATTGCGGGCAGCCGCCTGCCGCGTGGCCTTGGAAAGCTGTCGTACAGCCTGTATCTGTGGCACTGGCCGGTGTACCTGCTGTTGCCGCGGCTGTCGGCGCTCGGGGACTGGGGCCGGACCGTCGTCGCGATCGGGATCTCGCTGGTGGCCGCTGCGGTGACGAAGCGGTTCGTCGAGGACCCGGTGCGGTTCCGGGTGGGCTGGGCGCGTGGCAGCCGTGGTTTGATCGCGGTCGTCGCGCTGGCCCTGGCGGGAGCCGTCCTTTGGGCTGCGGTGCCCGAACCGGCCGCGGGGGAGGGCACGGTCGACGTCGACCAGTTGAGGTGACCCTCAGGACAAGCAGCGCGCACCACCCCTCCTGCTCGCCCGTACAGTAGGCAACCCACTCGACAGCTCACGTAGCGCCGGAACATCACGCTCACCGTGGAAAGGACAACACGCTCACCGTGGAAAGGACCCATGCATGCCCCGTGTCCTGCTGATCGAGGACGATCCCGCTGTGCGCCGCGGTGTCGTCCTGGGCTTGTCCCGCAATGGGCACGAGACCGAGGCGGTCGGCACCGGCGAGGACGGCCTCGATGCCCTCATTGCCTTCAAGCCCGACCTCGTGCTACTCGATCTGATGCTCCCCAGCATGAGCGGGCTGGAAGTATGCCGCCGCATCCGTGAGTCCAGCCGGGTTCCCATCGTGATACTTTCCGCACGCGGCGACGACATCGACGTTGTGATCGGCCTTGAGGCGGGCGCCGACGACTACGTCGTCAAACCCGCCGGCGCCGCCGTCATCGAGGCCCGGATGCGCGCGGTACTGCGCCGCCTCGCCCCCGTCCAGGTCGGCACCGACACAGGTGTCGGGCCGACCCAGGTGGGCGATCTTGAGATCGACCGGGACGCGCTGATCGTCCGCAAGCACGGCGAAGAACTCCCACTTGCTCCCTCCGAGTTGAAGTTGCTGCTGTTTCTCAGTGCCGCCCCGGAGCGGACGTTCAGCCGCCAGCAGCTGCTCGAGGACGTCTGGGAGCACAGCTACTACGGGGATGCCCGCCTGGTCGACGCCTGCGTGATGCGGCTGCGCGCCAAGATCGAAGAGGACCCGCGCCGCCCGGCGTACGTCCAGACCGTGCGCGGCTTCGGTTACCGCTTCGGCCCGCTGCCCGCATGAAGCCCGCCTTGCCCCGCAGCCTGCGCCCACGCCTGGTCGTCGCCTTTGTCCTCGTCGCCGCGCTCAGCGAGCTGATCACCGCCACGCTCACCTTCCGGCAGGCCCGCAACGCGATCCTGGACCGCACCCAGAATGGCGCCGTCCACGATCTGCGCCTCCAGATCGACTCGCTCGCCCCCAACCTCCCGAACAACCCCACCGACACCGACCTGCGCATCTTCGCCCGCCAGCTGGACCGGGCCTCGGGCTCGCGGGGCTGGCACACGGGCGTCTCCCGCGATGGCGGGCCACTCATCGGCACCGCGGGCGACGTCAGCAACGCCCTGCGCGACGCGACAAAGCGCGGCGACACCACCTACTACGAGCGCGTGGAGCATGCCGGCGGGTACCGACTGCGCATCGGCATGCCGGTCAGTTACACCGGCCGGGGCAAGGAGGCGGGGCAACCGTCGGGGCTCGTCGTCTACGCCGTTCTGCCGCTGGACGGTGAACGGGCCGACATCTCCGCTCTGATCAACGCGGCCTGGGCGGGAGCCGTCCCGGCGCTCGCCTTCGCCGTCGTGTCCGCCCTGTTCGCCGCCCGCCGGGTGCTGCGTCCCGTACGGCAGCTGCGGACGGCCGCCGAGAAGATCACCTCGGGCGCCTTGGACACGCGCCTGGACGTCGTCGGCAAGGACGAACTCACCGCGCTGACCGGCGCGTTCAACACCATGGCGGCGGCACTGGAGCGGGACGACGCCAAGCTGCGACGCATGGAGGCCAACGCCCGCCGGTTCGCCGCAGACGTGTCGCACGAACTGCGGACCCCGCTCGCCGCGATGGCCGCCGTCGCCGACGCCCTCGACGAGGACGCCCGCTCCGGCACACTGCCTGCGGACACCGCCGACGCGGTCCTCCTCGTCAGCGACGAGACCCGCAAGCTGGCCGGAATGGTCGAGGACTTGATGGAAATCTCCCGCTTCGACGCGGGGGCGGCGGTATTGCACCTGGACGACGTGAGTCTGCGCACCGTCGTCCACAAGACGCTTCACCTGCGGGGCTGGCGCGAGCCGGACGAGGTGATCACCGAACTTCCCGAGGACGATCCGCGTATCCGGGTCGACGCGCGGCGCATCGACGTCGTCCTCGCCAACCTGATCGGCAACGCGCTGCGCCACGGCTCCGCTCCCGTCACTCTCCGGGCGACTGCCACGCAGGAGTCCCTTGTGATCGATGTCGCCGACGACGGCCCCGGCATCCCCGACGAGGTCCTGCCGCATGTCTTCGACCGCTTCTACAAGGCGGACGCCGCGCGGGCCCGATCCGAGGGCAGCGGCCTCGGACTTGCCATCGCGATGGAGAACGTACGACTGCACCGCGGCACTCTCACCGCCGCCAACCTCCCCTACAGCGGCGCGGTGTTCACCATCACACTCCCACGCACGCTCCGGCGGGAGGACCAGCCATGAGGCGCCGACTCACCTGTCTCATAGCCTTTTTGGGTCTGCTGTCGGCAGGCTGCGGCATTGGCTCCACCGGCCCCGTCCGAGCCGGCGGCCCGGCGTACGGTCTTCGCGAACCGGGATCCGCGACCCACTATGCCCAGCTCTACTTCGTCAGCTCGTCGGGCATCCAGCCCGCCAGCCGCGAGGTCGACGCCCCCGCGACTCCGCAACAGGCACTCGACCTGCTCATCAAGGGCCCCGACGCCGCCGAACGCGCCCGCGGCCTGATCACCGAGGTTCCCCTGATGGACGGGCGGCTGGTCGCGCGGGCAGCCGCAGACGGCGCCGTGGATCTGCACCTTCCTGTGTCTGTGGCGAACATGACCGGCGGTGGCGGCCTCGGGCTCAGCCAGATCATCTGCACCGCGGCCAACGCCCGGGCGGCCGACGGCAAACAACTTTCCGACGTGGACGTACGGGTCTACGAGGAGGGCTTCGGGTCGCCCTGGACCGTCCGCTGCAACGAGGCGGGAAACGTCGTTCCCGTGCCTGTCACGAGTCAGGGGTCCACAACGCCAGGCTCGACTCGCCTGCCTTGATCAGATGCCGCGTCACGAGTGCACACACCGGTTCGTCAGGGAGCCACGCCACGACAGGATTGCTGAGTCAGCGTCACTTCATGCCATCAGTGGTGAAGTCCCTGATAGCCAGGGAAGATCGACCCCCGTTGAGGGGAGGGACCGTGCAGGCAGACCAGGGACAGGGGCGTGGAGTGCGCGATCCGCGCCTTGTTCGTCAAGGACCTCGCGGACGATGCGAGCTTGACCTGCGGCACGTGAGCGCGCGGATGCGGCGGAGGCAGCGTCGTCAGGAACCACACTGGTTCGTGGTGCACCGCCCGGCACACACGCCCGTTGCCGGCTACGGTGGTTGTTCCATCTGAAGCGGCGCGTGGGGCCGCGCGACACCGGGACAGTGCTGTTCGGCTCGTTGGAGGCAAACGGCATCAGAAGCGCCCCGCGGCACCGTTGCCGGCAAGCCGCATCAGCAGCACTTCGAACTCCACGTTCCGCGTGAACTCCGCCTCCACGCCGTCCTGCCGGACGAGTCGGGTGAGGGTATCCCGGTGCCACCAGTAGACGTCCGGGCTGACCTGGCCGACGGCGTCCTCGAAGTGGTCGGCGGTGAAGGCGGTCATGCAGCGGAGTGTCGGAAGCAGGTCGGTGCCGCGGACGGTGTCTACGGGACAGAGGGCCAGTTGGTGACGGTTCGGCATGGCCACGAGGGCACCGTCCGGACCGAGGTCGCGCCCGGTGAGGTGGTGGGCGAGTTCGTTTGCCGTCAGGACCCGGCTGGAGGTGAAGAAGGAGTCGCCCGTCATCACGTGGAAGCGCAGGCCCTCCGGGCCGTGCACGGCCGTGTGGCTGTCCACCGGAAGCGCGCGGAGGTTGTCCAGCGCATACGTCCGCAGATCGACCACGCCGCCCAGGGGGGCCAGCGCGTCATCGGTCAGCGTGAGCACACTGTCGTCCAGATCCAGGGCGAGGACCTCGCACAGGCCGGGTGCGACGACACGGGCGTGGGTGTACCAGCGGGTGTCGGGCTCGATGCTGTCCCGCGTGACCACCCAGGGACGCAGCCGGGCGAGGAGCTGCTCGGCGGAGAGGAACTCCGCTCGGGGCGGTGCGTCCACCGCCTGCGGCACCCGGCCGACGTGATCGCGGATCGCACGTGACCACGTTCTGCGTCCGCGTGCGTCGCTGTCACGGATCGCCACGGCACGGTCCAGGCCGGTGTGGTCTTCCGTGCAGACGCTCACCCCGGCCGCGTGGACGGTGTCGGTGTCGTGGGGGGCGTCGTGCCGGGCACGCCCCGGCGGACGGTGGAAGATCCACATACGGCAGCCTTTCCGGTCGGATCCGGTCGGATCGACGGCGTGATTCGGTCCCTGCTGCCAGGACGCAACGTGCGGAGCGGCGAGAGGGTTCAGTTCCGTCACGCGGCACCGGGAGCCCGGACGCCCCGCATACGACTGAACCGTCCCCGGGTGCGTGACGTCGTGACCCCTGAGCCGCAGTCACCGGTCATGGAGGCCCGAATTGCTCTTCTCGTCCCGCACACCGCCCCGTTTCCCAGCCGCAGCGCCGCCGCCGAGCCGTGTCCGGGAGATCGACGTCCTGCGAGGGTTCGCGCTGCTGGGCATCCTGCTGGTCAATGTGCAGACGATGGCCGGGCCGCGGGTGGGGGCGGGCGGAGAGCTGGTCGTGTCGCGGGTCGACCAGGTGGCCGCGTGGCTGGTCACGGCTCTGGTCTCGGCCAAGTTCTACCTGCTGTTCTCGTTCCTGTTCGGGTACAGCTTCACCCTGCAACGGGTCGCGGCCGAGCACGCCGGCGCCCCCTTCGCGCCCCGACATCTGCGTCGGCTGAGCTGTCTGTTCCTGTTGGGCCTCGCCCACGGCGTGCTGCTGTTCTCCGGCGACGTCCTGATGGTGTACGCGGTGCTGAGCCTCGTACTGTTCGCCGTCCGGGACACCGCGTCGCCCACCCTGCTGCGGACCGCGGCCTGGCTCGTCGCCGGTACCGCGGCCTGCCTGCTGGCCTGGGGCTGGCTCACGGTCGCCTTCGCTCAGCCGCTGCGTCCGCAGGACGTCACGGCCGTGGTGCACGAGTGGGTGACGGCCTACCGGGGCGAGCCCGGCGCGGTCGTCGAGGCCCGTCTGCGGTCGCTGCGCGATACGTTGGGCTGGAACATCCTCTACGGCGCCGACATGCTGGCCGCGTTCCTCGCCGGACTGGCCGCGGGCCGCCGCAGGGTGCTCGCCGAGACGGACCGGTACCGCGCGTGGATGACGCAGATCCTCGTCTGCGGCCTGCCGGCCGGGCTGGCCGGCAGCGTCTTCATGGCGGTGTGCCGTAACGGCCCGCTCGACGCCCGCTGGTACGACGTGGGATCCGCCGTCGGCGTCCTCACCGCCCCGGCCCTGACCGCCGCATACGTCTGTGGCCTGCTGCTCCTGCTGGGCACCGGCCCCGGCCGGCGGCTGGGTCATGTTTTGGCTCCCGCCGGGCGGATGGCCCTGACCAACTACCTCACCCAGTCACTGGTGGCGGCGTTCGTCTTCACGGGCTACGGCCTTGCGTGTTACGGCCGCCACGGCACGGCGGCGGTCCTGGCCGGGGCCGTCGTCCTGTACGTGGCGCAACTCACGGTCAGCAACCGCCTGCTGCGCCACCTACGATACGGCCCGGCCGAATGGCTGCTGCGTACGGCGACGCTGGCGAGGCGGCCCTGAAGCCGCACCACGCCCCTACCCGCCGTACGGCTTGCGTAGGGTGACCGCTTCCCGCTGCCATCTGCTCGCCGAGCCCTCGGCCGCCGGATGCGGGCCGCCGGACCAGGAGCGTGCGGCCCGTTCGGTGATGGCGGCCGTCTCCGCCTTGGCCGCCGCCGAGATCGTGCCGGCGTCCGGCTCCTTGTACCAGGGCCGCAGTTGGATCAGGGCGGGGCGCACACCGGTGACCAGCAGCAGGGCCGTGCCCTTGGGCAGGGCGCGGATGCGATCCGCGGGCAGGACCGGGTCCAGGCGGTAGGAGTACGACCGTGACGTGCCCTCCTTGCTCTTGGAGATCGACGGGGTGCGCACGTCGTGGTTGCCGACGAGCTTGGAGATCTTCTCCACGAAGTCCGCGTCGTCCAGGCCCGCGCCGAGCAGTTTGACCGTGGCCGCGCTCCACATCGCGTCCATGCCCGCCTCGCCCCACACGCGGCTGCCCTGGCGGTAACTCTGCAGCAGCGTGACGACGTTGATGCCGCGTGAGCCGAAGTGGCTGTACAGGTCGGGCAGGTCGGAGATGCGGCAGACGTTGGCGGCCTCGTCGAGGACCGCGGTCATCGGCGGATCGAGCCGGCCGCCCATGCGCTCGGCGGCGACCACGCCCGCCCTCATGGTCGCGTCGGCGAGGCCCGCGATCACGCCCGCGGCCGAGCCGCCGCCGTCCTTGGACAGCAGATAGAGGGTGTCCCGGCCGAGCACGTGCTCGTGCGGCTTGAACTGCGGCAGACGCGGGTCCGGCGTCACCCAGGCCACGATCTCCGGGTCGAGCAGACAGGCCACGCACTGCCGGGCTGTCTCGTAGATGCCGTCGCGGGTCTCCACCGCACCGCGCACCGTGCCCTGCAACTGCTCGGCCATGGCGACCATGTTGACGTCCCGCAGTAGATCGACCGGCGTGCGGTCAGCGGGGTCGGCGAGCCAGGCGAGCAGGTCGAGCACGGACGCCTTGCCGCGGGCGGCGGCGAGGAACAGCGCGGTGAGGGTGTTCTGGGCCGCGGAGATCCAGAAGTCCTTCTTCGACTGGTCGTCGTTGACGGACGCCACGAAGTGCCCGGCCAGCCGGCGGGCGCCCTCGATGGTGTGGCAGTCGGCGAGGAGGTCCCACCACATCTCACGCGGGGCGTGGGCGATGCCCTGCGGGTCGAACGTCCACACCCGGCCGGCCTTCGCGCGTTCGGCGCGGGTCACGGCGTACACGTCGGACTTGTTGGAGGTCAGCAGCACCGCGCCCTGCGCGCGCAGCACGCGGGGGACGGCGATGCCGGTGGACTTGCCGGCCCGCGGGGCCATCAGGTCGAGCTCCACGTCCTCGAAGGAGGAGCGCAGTTCGGGGCCGTGGGGTGAGAGGTCGCCGAGGAGATTGCCGGTCTCGTCGGGGTGGAGCTCCTGCCGGCCCTTGAGCGAGGGGCGCAGTTCGCGTGCGCGGGCCGCGATGCCGGCCGGGGCGAGGGCGGCCAGCTCACGGCGGCCGGCGAGTCCCTTGGGCCGCGAGATGTAGCTCATCACCTTGAGCACGGTCACGACACAGAGTGCGATGACGGTGGCGAAGAGCAGGACGATCCCGGCCACCACGCCGACCGGTGACGCGCCTGGCCACAGTGTGGCCGGGCCCTCGGTCAGCAGGGTGCCGAACGACGCCAGGCTGAACTCCGGCGGGTGCCAGCCCGAGCCGGTCACCGCGGCACCCAGCGTCCCGCCCAGCCATACGCCGGCGAAGAGCAGGAGGAATCCGCCGCATACCAGCAGGATCGCCCACGGCATGAGTTCGCTGCCGTACATGCGGCCCTTGGCCGCGTTGCCGCTCATGGGGTGCGCTTCCTGGCGTCGGTTGCGCTGCCGTTCATGTGGTTGTCCTTCTGTCGTCCGCCGGTTACTCGGAGAAGCCGACGTGTCGGGAGCCGTCGGCGGGCTTGTTCGCCGCCCACCGCTTGTTCGTGTCGTGCAGATGTCGCTCGGTGTCGGTGATGGCGACCTGGATCGGGATGCCGGGCCGGCCACCGACCTTGATCAGGAAGCGGCCGCGGCCGGGCGGTTCCTCGCGGTCCCCCTGCGCGGCCCAGCCCGGCGGCGAGGACCAGGAGGAGACCAGTTCGATCTCCCGGCGGGACAGGCCCACGATGTGCCCCAGCTCCTCCATCTCCTGGCGGGGCAGCCCCGCGCACACCACCATGCCGGCGCGCTCGACGAAGCCGCGCGCCTTGACCCGGTCGGCGTCGGTGCCCAGCGCCTCGGCGTCCTTCAAGGTGTGTGTGATCTTGGCGTCGCCGAGGCCCAGGGTGCGGTTGAGGCGAGTCAGTGCGTCGATGCGGTCCACGATGCCGGAGGCCGCGCGCAGCGGCCGCCACAGCTCGTCGAGCACGGTGAAGAACCAGCGCCGGGGCGTGAGTCCGGCGTCCGCCAGCGCGTGGGAGGCGGCCACCGTGCCCAGGCCGTCGGACCAGGCCGCCAGCATCGCCGCCGCGGTCAGCTGGGTGTCCGCCTCCCCGATCCGGGAGATGTCCATGCACACCGCCGGCGAGCCGAGGTCGATGCGGGTGGAGGTCTCGGAGGCGAACGTGTCGCCCAACGGCCCGTCCAGGATGCCGAGCAGCGAGCGGTGCAGCGGATCCACCGCGTCGCGGTAGCGGGTCTCCTCCCCGCGGTCCAGGGTCACCGCCCGCACCCGTTCGGGTCCTTCGGCGATGACCCGCACCAGGTCGGGCAGCAGCGGCGCGCGGCCGGGGGGTGTGCGTTCGCGCAGATGGTGCAGGGCCGCGGACAGCACGGACTGCTCGTGGTCGTCCATGGCGCGGTCGCGCACGATGGTGACGAGTGCGGCGACCATGTTGAGGACGCGGCCGTGGGTCTCTGCGGACAGCACGCGTCCCGCCTCGCCGCCGATCTTCCGGGCGGCCGCACCCATGGCGCCGGGATCCAGGACGTTGACGCCGCCCACGCCGCGTCCGATGGAGATGACCTGGCCGCCCAGAGCCCGCACGGTGTCGGCGTAGTCGGGCTTCAGGTCGCCCAGCACCAGCGGCACCACGCCGGTGGCGGCCAGACCGATGAGCATGCGGTTGACCAGGGTGGACTTGCCCAGGCCCGGCATGCCGAGCATGAACATCGAGGGGTTGGAGATGTAGTGGGCGCGGGTGAACCACGACATCGGGTCACCGCACACGGTGGCTCCGGTGTACAGGTGCTGTCCCAGCGGGACGCCTGTCATGGGCGCGCCGGAACCCGCCGCGAACGGCCACAGCCCGCATGCCTGCACGGTGGTGGCCCGCCACATCGACGGCGGGTCCAGATTGGCGACCTGTCCGCCGCCGGGGCCGGACCAGCCGCGGGCGGGAGCGAGCGGCTCCCTGGACGGTCGGTCGGGACCGCTCTTGCTCCTCTTCTTGTCCTTCGGGGGCCTGTAGTCCGGGTCCTCGTCCTTGTACCTGATCGGGGCGAGGTCGTCCTGGTACTCGCCCTGGCCCTTACCGCGTTTGTCCTTGGTCCTCACAGTGCTTCCTTCAACTCGCGCGGCATCAGCGTGTGCTCCCACGGCAGGATTCCGACCGGCAGCGTGCAGCTGAACGCCGCCGCCTGCATCCGGTCGGCCGGCCGCATCAACAGCCGTGCCCCCGCCAGCAGATTGCGCACCGTCACGTTCGCGTCCTCCAGTTCGGCGTCGGAGTCGACCGTCACCGTGACCATCAGTGAGAACTCCACCAGGCCGGCCCCGGTGGCCTCCTCCACCGCCGTCTGCTCGGCGGCGCGCACCTCGTTGGCGGCACGCGCCTGCACCATGCCGCGCCGGGACGTGGCCATGAACTGCGCCGCCCGCCGGTCGGCCTCGACGATGCGCGCCGAGGTCGCCGGGTCGATGGGCCGGTACAGCAGCGCCACCCGCTTGCGGCGGGTGCCGGGCGCGTCCTCCAGCAGGCCGCGCAGCACCTGGGCGCGCACCGTGCCGCGCGGTGCCAGGGTGAGCATCCAGGTCCGCGACACCCCCGAGTCGTGCTGGTACGCGTTGACCTTCTCGATGGCCGCCGCGGGACCGGCGTCGTCCCATTCCAGGCCGGTGCCGCCGTGGACGGCACGGGCTTCGAGGACGTCTGCCGCCACGGCCGGGTCGTAGGCCACCCGGACGACTTCGGCGATGTTCTCGGCCGACAAGGGGGCGGCGGGCCCGCCGCCCGCCCTCACCACTCCGTCCAGCAGGCCGGGAATGCGGATGGCCAGGTCGGCGATGATGTCCTCGCTCTTGCGTTTCTGCCCGGTCGGCATCCCGTAGGTCAGAGTGAGGTAGGTGTGCATCTCCGACGACGCGGTCGGGTAGCGCTGCACCACCTCCTCCATCACGGCCCGCGCCGCCGCCGGGGCGCCCGGGTCGATGCGCGGCAGCACCTCGTTGGCCAGCCGGGTTCCGGTGTCCGGGGCGGTCTCCACGATCACGGAGGCTCCGCGCAGGTTCGGCTCGCTGGACAGCCGGGCCAGCCAATGGCCCCATGCCGCCACCCAGTTGTCGATCTGGTCGGGGTCGACCAGGGACCCGCCGTCGGGTTCGCAGCCGAGCACGATGGTGTACAGGTTCCTGCTGGGGTGGTGCAGCACGCCGAACGGCTGGTCGTAGGCGTCCCTGCCCTCCGTCACCCTGACCCGGCTGAGCAGTCCCGGCGGGCGGAACTTGCCGCCCGGCCGCTGCGACAGCGGACCGGAGACATAGGTGGTCACCCCCTTGGCCTTGCGCCGGAACCAGCCGATGCGCAGGGCGGTGAGCTGGTAGACGTTGCGCCCGTCCTGTGTGCGCACGGCCAGCGGCAGCAGGAACGTGCACTGGATGACGATCACGACCAGTGTGAACTGCAGTGAGATCAGCGACACCAACAGGTCGAGGACGAGCCCGCCGAACAGCCCGATGGTGCCGACGAGCCCGAACGGACCGAGGCCGGGCCGCCTCGGCCTGCGCCAGTTCCCGTACGTCGGGTCTGCGGTGGCGGTTTCGGTGGACATGGCTGTACGTGTTTCCCTTCCGTTGGATGGAACGCGGGGACGGCCGGGGAGGGCCGGGCCGTGCCCCCGCCGAGTACAGGGGCGCGGCCTCAGCCGCGGACCGGGCCGGGCGCGGAGGGAAGGCCCGCCGCACCCGATCCGGTGACGGTCAGTGGCCGCCGCGGCCGCCGCTGCCGCCGCTGCCCTGTTCCCCGTCGGCGCCCTCGACCCCGCTCTGGGCGACGTTCACGGCACCCTTGGCGATCTTCCCCACCACGGCCATCGCGGCGAGGGCGGAGTTCCCTGCGGCGCCCGCCCCTCCGGACTTGCCCGCCGGCTCGGTTCCGCCGCTTGCGCCCCGGCCGCCCGAGCCGCCGGGTGCGCCGCCACCGCCGCTCGCCCCCGAGGGGCCGCGGGATCCGGAGGCACCGTCGGCGCCAGCGCCGCCCTTGCGGCTGCCCGAGTCCGCCAGAGCCACCGCTCCGGAGGCGAGGGCGCCGGCGAGGCCCATGGTCGCGGACCCGACCGAGTCGCCGCCGAGAGCGGCCGTCGCCGGGACGACAAGTCGCATGAGCGCCGGCAGGGCGACGGCCGACAACAGCAGGGTGGCCATTCCCGCGAGCTGCGTGTCGGCGTTGCTGTAGCCCTCCGACTCGTCGACCATGACGGCCCCCGAGTACATGATGAGAGCGACCGTGGGCTTGTACAGCAGCCAGGCGATCATCCAGCCGATGTGCTTGCGCCACCACGTACCGCCCCAGTCCGTTATGGAGGCGGCGGCTGCCATGGGGAGCGTGCCCATCAGCATGATCATCACGCCGAGCCGGACCCACATCAGGATCGCGTGGACGATGCCGGCAAGGATCAGCAGGCACCCGATGACCAGCAGCAGCATGTCCGGAATGACTTCAGCGCCGGGGCAATTGACTCCAGCCATCAAGGCCTTGAGGGTGTTGTCGAACAGGTAGTCGTGGTACCTCTCCGTGAGGCCGACGAACGAGTCGATCAAAGCGGTCGCGGCCGCGGAGACCACGACGACGCGCAGGATGCCCTTCAGCGCGGTCGTACCCGCTTCGCCGCGCCGCTCCAGAGCCATCTTGACGGCGGCGACGAGGAGCGAGCCGCACGCGAGGTATACGACGATCCACTGTGTCTCGCCGCCGATCTTGTTTGATGCGCCCTTGTTGATGGAATCGATGTCTCCCACGGCGTTGAAGATCCCGATGGCGCCGTTGATTACGATCTTGGCGACCATTTCGATCATCTCGCCGATGGGATCGTCGAACATCCCGAGGAGATCGAGTCCGCCGTCGCACCCTTCGCCTTGTTCAGCCAAGAACATGTCACCCTCCCCACATGACGAAGCCGTCGGGATCCGCTGTCCTTTTCACGGACGAGTAGAGGGACCCGTCGTGCCGGAGCGCCACCTTCCAGTCGCCCTCCCGCCAGCGCACGGACACCGACGTCGACAGGTAGCCGCCCGTGGGATTGGTGACGAGCAGCCGTACGGTCGCGGAGTCGCCCGAGTACGACGCCAGGGAGAAGCCCACGAACCTCCCGATGGCGCTCTCCTCCAGGTTCGTCTCGTCGGCCCTCGCCTTGCTGGTGACGAACGCGTCGCGCGGCTCGCCGGGCACGACCTGCTGCTCCGCGACCATGCGCCAGGCGGCGCCGCTCAACTCGACGGGAATGACGTGTGCCGCCAGCACCGCCCCCGTGGGCGTGTGGGCGAAGCACCACCACATCGTGGCCTCGGTGCGCAGCGGGCCGGCCGACGGCGAGGTGGGCACCATGATGGCGATGAGCTTCTGCCACCGCACATCCGTTGGCGCGGCGGTGGGTCGCGCGGTGTCCCGGTCGTCGGTACGGCACTTCTCCGGGCGGCCGCCCGGACCCTGCCGGACCTGCTGCGGGTCTCCGGGAGACAGCGGACCGCCGAGCCCGGCGAGCGTCTCCCGGCTGTCGGCCGTGCTGTCCGTACCCTTGGCGCTGTCCGAACCCATGGTTTCGTTCACGAAGGCCATCAGCGACATGACCACGATGAATCCCAGGAACAGGGCCGCATTGATCCAGCCTTGCTCTTTGTAGAAAGGCCCGTCCACCGGGCCCCTTTTTCGTTTTGTGCCGAACACGTCGATGGACCTCTCCTGCGGTCGGGTCCTAAGCGAAGAGGAATTTGACGGTGGGCCCCGCGGTGGCCACCAGGACGCAGCCGCCCGCCACCATGCCGAGGCGGCTGAGGTGCTCGGATCCCTCTCCGCGCTTCATGGACACGGCCATCATGATTCCCGTGATGAGGACGCCCGCCACACCGGCGGCGGTGCCGGCCCAGGCTGCAATACCCAGAACGAGGTTGACCTTGTTGGCGAGGTCGCCAGGGGCCTTCTTGGCCGGCTGGGGGACGTCAGCGGTGGCCAGATAATTTACGCCAGCCAGGTGGAGGGAGTGCAGGGTGTCCTTCATGAGATTCTCCAGGTGTTGCAAACGAGTAAGGGTTTGTGTGGCTGGTTGAGAACCGGCTACAGCAGGAAATTGACGATCGGTGCGGCGGTGGTGCCGAGGACGCAGGCGCCGATGACGAAGAAGCCGCCCCTGAAATAGGTCGACCCTTCGCCCATTTCGCCGCGGCGCAGCTGTAGGGCCATCTGGGTGCCCACGACGAGCAGGCCCCCCACGGAGGCGGCCGACACGATCCAGGAGAGGTAGCCGAGCAATTCGCCGGCCTGGGGCTGCGGGTCGAAGGTTCCCTTCTTGGGGCCGAAGTCGTCCGGGTTGATGCCCGCCTTGGTGATCCAGTCGGCCGACAGCTTCACCTCGGCCTCCCCGGGTGGCCGGCCGGGGCCGCGATGCTCCGGGCCAGCGCGCGCACCGCCCTTGGAAGTTGGTCGGCCTCCTCGCCGAGGCGCCAGGCAGGGATCCACGGAACGCGGTGGACCTCGGCTGCCGAACGCAGCACGCGCACACGTCGGCCCAGTGGGCGCGGCAGCCGTCCCGGCGCGTCGGCGACGAGCACGACGGCCAGGAGCTGCACTCCCGCGGGGTGCTCCCCCTTGCGCAGTGCGTTCAGTGCCTGGGACGCCGCTCTCATGCCCGCGTTGTGGGTGCGTGCCACCAGCAGCACCCGGCCGGGTTCGCCCCTGGCCGGGTCGGGCCACCGGCTGCCGATGTCCGCGCCGCCCAGGACCCGGGCGAGCGTGCTCGCCCCGGAGCCTCCGTGCGCGGTGACCCAGGCGACCTGGTGGCCCCGGGACGCCGACGGCGCTCGTCCGGCCGGCGTGGGGGGCCTGGGCAGCGCCGTCCGGGCTGCGGGGCGCGATGGTGCGGCCGGTGCCGTACGCGCCGACGCTGCCTGTTGTGCGATCGGTCCGCGGACCCACATCTGCGAGCCGGCGGACGTCGCCGAAGGGACGCCCATGCGCGTCCACCCCTTCCCTCGTTTCCCCTCGTTCGCGTACTGCGACGGATCCCGGATTGAACTGATGGACCGCCGTGTCCGTTGCGGCATGCGGTGCTCGCGGTGATCCGTCGGGCAGCCACTACGGGAAATCGGGTGACCTGGTTCAAGGCCGTCGGGGACCCAGGTCGTGCAGGCGAACGCAAGGGGTGTGACGGGTCGTGAGCGCAGCTGCCGGTGAGGATGAGCAGGCCCAGAAGGACAAGACCAGGAACACCGTGCTCTTCGCCGGCCTCGCCAGCGCGCCGATCCTGGGGTGCCTCGCCTTCGTCCTCCTCATCGTCATCGCCATCGGGACGCTGGTCGCGTGCCTTCTGGGGTTTGTGTTCTGGCCGCTCATGCTTCTCTGCAAGATCAACCTCTTGCCCTGCGGCGACGACAGCGACGGAGGGGGGCTGGACAACGACCAGGTCATTGCCGCATACGAGAGCGACGGGAAGGGCCAGCTGAACTCCGCCACCATCCCCTCCCAGTACGTCACGCTCGTCGAGGAAGCCGGGAACGAGTGCACGCAGATCGGCGCCATCGTCATCGCCGCGCAGATCCAGCTGGAGTCGGGGTGGAACGAGAAGCTGGTCGGCCCCGACGGGGCAGAGGGCATCTCCCAAGTGCCCCCGGACAAGTTCAAGGAGTTCGGCGAGGACGCGGACGACAATGACAAGACCTCTGGCCTGGACGCCGCGGACTCGATCAAGGCGCAGTCCAAGTACATGTGCTCACTGGCCAAGGAGATCGACACACTGATCGCCAACAACGAGGTCAAGGGGGATCCCCTGAACCTGACCCTGGCGGCGTACGACAGCGGCCTGGACGCGGTCAAGCAGGCGAAGGGCGTACCGGACAACGACCGGGCGCAGAGCTACATCATCGGCGTCAGGTCGGGCTTCGCCCTGTACTCCAACTCCGTCGACATGCCGTACGAGTCGCCGTACCCCTCCCTCAGCCCGCGGCCCACGCCCTCGTCGTGACCAGCACAGCAAGGAGCCAGCACATGTTGGGCAAACGCACCCGACAGGACCAGGACGCACACCACGGCACGGCAGCGCAGCCACCGTCCTCCTCGACGGCGGTGGAGGTTCTGATCCGCCCTGACGGCAGTGTGCTGGTCAACGGCGCACCCTTCCCCGTACCGGACGGCGAACCGGTCCACGTCGCCGTGCTCGATGCGATGCACCGTCAGGCCCGGGCTCTGGGCGATCCCGTAGAGGCGGCGATCCTCGACCGACAGGAGGGCTACGCCACCCGAGTCGAGGTCGCCCCCGACGGTTCGAGCCGGATCCTCCTCCACGAGCAGCACGACGCGATGCCCGAGGCGGAGCCCCGTCCCGCCGCCGGACCGACACCGGCAGGGCCACCGCCTGCCGCCCGGCCGGCGTTTGCGGCGGGGCCGTCACACGCCGGCGAGCCGCTGTCCGTGGGCGGCGCGCCGTCCGCCGCCGGAGCCGAACGTTCTTCGCCCACCGGTCCAGCTCCGGCCGAGCCCGCGCACCCCGCCGGGACACGACCCGTCGCCGTGGACGCGCAGGTTCCGGAGGCGGTCCCGGCCGAGCTCGCCGAACTCGTCGGGCTCGTGCGCCAGTCCCTGGACACCGGCGCGCTGGAACGGGCGGCGGCACTCGCCTTCCGGCTGCGGGAGCACACCGCACGCGCCTTCGGCCCCGAGCACCCCCACACGCTTGAGGCCCACGCCCTGGAGGCGTTCGTCGCCCACCGGGGCGAAAACCACCGCCTCGCCACGGCCACCTGCCTCGAACTCGCCCGGATCCGCCACCGGCAGGGCGACTTCCGAGCCCGTGAGGAGCTGATCCGCGCGGTCGCGGCATGGCTGCTCATCGACGACGTGCCGTTTGCCGTCGACCACGGCCGGGCACTGCTTGCCGCGCTGCTCGCGGTGTGGCCCGTGCGCGCGGAACAGGACGGGCCGACAGTGACGGACGCCGCATTGCCGCACCTCGTCAATCGCCGTATGCACGCCCTGACCGCCGCGTCGGCCACCCACGTCACCGGAGCTGCCTGAGAGAGACAGCGCAGCTCAACCGGGCAGTGGCGGCGCGTCGGCACGGCTTGTGCGGCCCCGCCGCCACCCTGTGCGGCCCGAATTCCGATGCCATCCGCCCCTCGCGCCGTCAATCGCTCGTCAACACGACGTGGAACTCCGCTCGCAAGACTCCCCGCGAATCGAGGCCGCTGACCAAGGCCTCGAAACCTGACCTCCGTCAGGAGGTCACAGACGAGGGAGTGCGACCTTGAGCTGGACCGTGATGGGTTCCACGGGAGCGGTCACCGCTCGGGAACGAGCGATGCGCACGTTGTTCGACGAGCAAGCCGGGGATCTGTACAAGTATGTGATGCGGTTACTGGGGGGCGACCGGCACAGAGCGGAGGACGTGGTGCAGGAGACGCTGCTGCGCTGCTGGCGCACTCAGGACCTGGAAAGCGGCGAGCCCCAGCGGCCGTGGCTGTTCCGGGTGGCCCGCAATCTCGTCGTCGACGAGTACCGGCTGCGCATGGCGCGTCCCCAGGAGGTCGACGGCACCGCCTGGCTGGACGAACTGCTGGCGCAGCGCGACGACGTCGACCAGCTGCTTTCCTCGATGATCCTCAGGGACGCGTTCAGCGCGCTGTCGCCCAAGCACCGCGAGGTGGTGTACGAGACCTACTACTGCGGCAGGTCGACGCGCGAGGCAGCCCTGGTGCTCGGTATCCCGCCGGGCACCGTCAAATCGCGCCTGTACCACGCCGTACGGGCCCTGCGCATGGCCCTGGGCGTCGTCGCGACTCCCGACGAGGAGGTCGGCGCGAAGCCCGCGTGGTGGTGCACGCCCGCGGCGTGAGGCGCTGCGGACTCATCTCGCCGCACTGGTGTCCTGCGCGGGGCGCTCCCAGGACGGCATAGGGCGCCGTCCCCGCGCCTTGGTGGACCGGTCCGCCGCGGGAAGCGCTCGTGGCAGCGGTTTCGCGGGGTGCGCGCGCGGCAGCGGCTCGCGGTCTGCCGCGCGGGCTGCTGCCAGCCATGCCTGGTGTTCCAGGACGGCGGTGAGCGCGCTGCCGTCCTCACCCGGGATCTGGTTGCGCAGGCGGACCACGCCGATCCCGGCCGACAGCGCCGTGTCCAGATCGGTGATCTGCAGCCAGACCGTCTCGGCGCGAGCCGCGGCGGCCTCGGCCCGCTCGCTGTCCCCCCGGTAGTGCCAGCGCTCGGCGACGTCGCGGAACAGCCGCACGCCGCCGACGACGTCCCCGGCCAGGACGGCGACGCGGGCCCGGATCTCGCGGATGCCCAGGGCGTCGGGGTGGGAGACGCCGAGAGTGTCGGCGGCCTGATCGTCGAGCAGCGCGGCGAGCTCCGCGGCCCGGTCGACACGGCCGGCCTGAAGGTGTTCGGTGACCAGGGCCAGCGACTCGGCGTACGCGTCGGGCCCCGTGCGCGGGTCCGGTTCGGCCCCGGGTGCTCTCGCCGGGGCGGTGGCCGCCCTCGCCGGGTGAGCCGGAGGCCTGCCGTCGCCTCGCTTCGGCGCCCTCGCACGCTGTCCGCCGCCGGGGAGTTCACTCACCGCGCCGTCGGGCGATATGGCCAGGTGCCATACGGTGCCGTCCGGCTCGGTAGCCCTGGCCCGCACCGGACGGCCGAGCCTGGCGGCCGCGGCGGCCACCGTGCCGATGGCCGAGGTACGGCTGGGGTGCCTGGTCATGGGGACCAGAGGGCCGGAGGCCTCGACCCGGCCGTCGTCGTGCACGGCGAGGGCGTAGACCGGCCAGGCGGGCACTTCGGTGGACTCGTGCGTCGTCGGCATGAACTTCTCCTGGCTGTCGGACGGGGAGGTCCGGGCTATCGGACGGTGACGTCGGCGACCCGCCAGGCCTGGCCGGCAGCCGCGCGGATGAGCTGCACATACGCGACGACGGTGGTGGGCTCGCCCGTCCACCGGTCGCGGCCGTGCGGGGAGGCGGTGACCGCCCACTGCCGCCAGGCCTGGGTGCCGGTGTCGGGGGGTATCGCGGCGTCCTCGGCTTTCTCCAGCGTGACGACGGTGGAGGCGTGGTGACCGGCCCATTCCCGCCACTGCGTGCCGGGGACGGAGCGGGACTGGTGCGTACGCAGCCGCTTCGCGTACGCCGGGGTCAGCCAGCCCGCATCCGCGGCGCGCACACTGGCGTCGTAGGGGCCGCTGTCGATGGCGGTGTCGAACGTCCACATCACCGTGAGCGTGCTCCGGCCGACTGCGTCGGCGTCCTCCTGGTCGACGTCGCGGGGCCGGGTGGTGCCTCCCCGGGGGGTGCCTTTGGAGCCCGTCGGCAGAGGCGAGGCCTCGCGGGGGCCGGACGGGGTCGGATACGGGCCGGTGCCGGTCGCGGTGGGAGTCGACGGCGTCGTAGCCGCGTCACGCTGCTTGCCGCCGCTGCCGCAGCCGCCCACGGCGAGGACGAGTGCGAGCATCGCCGCGGCCACCGCGGTGGTGTCGCGTGTACCTCGCGCACGGGAGAGCGTCATCCGAAGCGCCTCACCTTCTGGGGCCTGCTGGTGTAGTAGGGCTCGTCGAGGCTGCTGATCTTGACCACGTCGCCGGTCTTGGGGGCGTGGATGAACTGCCCGTGGCCGATGTAGATGCCGATGTGGTCGTAGCTGCCGTGCAGGTTGAACCCGATCACGTCACCGGGCCGCATCTTGTCGCGGGGCACCGCCTTGCCCGCAGTGACCTGGAGTTGGGAGACCCGCGGCGCGAGGACCTCGCCGCCGCTGGCCTGGTAGACCGCGTACTGGACGAGGCTGGAGCAGTCGAACCCGACCGTGTTCGCGCCCTGCGCGTACCCGCGCCCGGGGCCCTCCGGCCCGCCGCCGCCCCACGAGTAAGGGGTGCCGAGCCATTTCCTGGCGGCCGCCACCACCCGTTCACCGAACGCGCCGCCGGTCTCGGCCGGTTCGCCGTCCGTGTAGTCGGCCATCGACTCGATGATCGCGGCGACGTAGGCCTGGGTCTCCGGGTAGGGAGGAACGCCGCCGAACTGCTCGACCGCGCCGGGCCCCGCGTTGTAGGCGGCGAGCATCAGCCGTGTGGGATCGCCAGCGACGTTCGTCTTCTTGACTTTGTCCGCGAGCCAGCAGTCGTAGCGCGCCTGGGTCATGATGGCGTCGCCCGGGGTGAACGGGTCGGCCACGCCGTCCGGTCGGGGGCTGCCGTCCTTGCCGGCCGCGTCCACGCCCCACGTCGCCCAGGTGCCGGGGACGAACTGGCTCAGGCCCCGCGCGTCGGCCGGGCTCACCGCGGAGGGGTTCCAGCCGGACTCCGCCTCGATCTGGGCGGCCAGCAGCGGGGCGCTGACCTCCGCGCACTGCCGGGCGGCGCGCTCGATCCACGGCACGAACTCGGTCGGGACGCGCCCGGAGTCGAACGTGGTGGCGAACCCTACGGGGGCGGCATCCTGTTCCTGCTCCGCGGCTCCCAGCACCGACAGGCAGACCATGGAGCCGAGCAGCCCGAGGACGGCGCAGCCCGTCACCAGCACCGCAGATCTCGCCTGTGTGGCCTGGCCGCTCATGTCCAACCCCCCAAGAACCCATGCGTTTCGGAGACCCGTGCGCTCAGGAAGGGCGCAACTCGCCCTGTGTGCCTTGTTTCTGAAAAATCATCACTTGCGCCCAGTTCGCAACTTCTGTATAAGTTTGGGCTGTTGCGTCAGCAGTTGAAGGAGATGCCGTGGCGGGGGATGTGTCGGATGTCAATCCCTGGTTGCCGCAGCCGCGCCCTTCGGGGG
The DNA here is from genome assembly GCF_040782645.1 of Streptomyces sp. HUAS ZL42. GTDB lineage: Bacteria > Actinomycetota > Actinomycetes > Streptomycetales > Streptomycetaceae > Streptomyces. The sequence goes on along the minus strand of NZ_CP160403.1, from coordinate 312,586 downwards.
GCCTCAACGGGAAACCCGGGCGATCGGTTCAGGAGGCGGAGCTCACGGGCCCGGCGGCACCCCAGGGTGCCGGGGTGCCGCGGCCCGAGCGCGCGCTGCCCGTCACCAGGCCTCGGACGGGTGCCGGCCAGGCCTGGTGGTGGCTGGGGGTGCACGGCGGCGCGGGGGTCAGCACCCTGGAGCGGGCTGTGCCGGGTGGCCGGGACGCGGGCCGTGCCTGGCCGGTGTCCGGTGGCTCCCAGTCGGTCGTGCTCGTCGCTCGGACCAGCGCGAACGGCATCAGGGCTGCGCAGAACGCGGCGCAGCAATGGGCCTCGGGCATGGTCACGGGCATCGATCTGCTCGGCCTGGTCGTCGTCGCCGATGCCCCCGGCCGACGCCCCAAGGTCCTGCAGAACCTCGTGCGGCTGGTCTCCGGCGCGGTGCCCCGGCTGTGGGAGATCC